>NZ_JAWIIV010000004.1:0-300933 GCF_035916955.1 Noviherbaspirillum album
AGACGACGTCAGGATTCTTGGCCTTGATCGCTGTCAGGATGGCGTTGAAGTCGGTCGCCTTGTCGTTGGTGTACTGCTGGGCGACGATCTCGACACCCTTGCCCTTGGCACCCTTGATGAATTCCTGGGCGACGCCCTGGCCGTAGGCGGTGCGGTCGTCCACGACCGCAACCTTCTTGGCGTTGAGCTTCTCTGCCGCATAACGGCCGAGCGTGCCGCCCAGCTGGCCGTCGTTGGCGACGACGCGGAAGGCCGACTTGAAGCCCTGCTGGGTGTACTTCGGATTGGTCGCCGACGGCGAGATCTGCGGGATGCCCGCATCGTGATAGATCTTCGACGCCGGGATGGTGGTGCCGGAGTTCAGGTGGCCGATGACGCCGTTGACCTTGGCGTCGACCAGCTTCTGCGCTGCCGCGGTGCCCTGCTTCGGATCGGCGCCGTCATCTTCGGCCAGCAGTTCGAACTTGACCTTCTTGCCGCCGATGGTCACGCCCTTGGCGTTGAGTTCGTCGATCGCCATGCGGGCGCCGTATTCATTGTCCTTGCCGAGGTGGGCAATGGCGCCGGAGATCGGGCCGACGTGGCCGATCCTCACGACCTGTTCCTGTGCCGAAGCTGCGCCTGCGAAAGCAAAGGCGATTGCACCGGCCAACGGAATCATTTTTGGTGTGAACTGCATGGTGTTGCCTCCTAATGTGAACGGGTAATGGTGCTGCAAAGGTCGTCAGGCCGATGAGCGGGCCCGCAGGCGCGGTCCCCCTGGCCGGTATTGTTATGTAAGCGCCACGTCGAACGGACTGCCCGTGAACGCGGGACGCGAGGTGCGACGCGGTGCCGGAAACATGCCGGCTGCGCTGATTTTCAGCCGGTCAAGTGAAAACTGGCGCAAATGTTTGAACACGCTTTGATTTATCGCAATCATGGCCTGCATCACCAGCAGGTCCACATCATTGGGCGTGCGTTCGGTGCCCGCCTTGCCAGGCGCCTTGCGCGTCTGCTGCGTCTGCTGCTCAGCCAGCACGCAGCGGAACACGTCTTCCAGCGTGACCATGCTGGCATCGCAGGTCAGCATCCAGCGCTCGGGGGCACGCGGATCGGGCATCAGCAGGCTGGAACGGGCCAGCCCCGCGCACAGCTTGCCGAGTTCACGCGCCGGGCGGCCGGTCTCTTCTTCAAGCTGGGCAATGCTGACGGAACGGGGAGCGCTCGAAACGAGCTTGGCAAGGATCTCGGTGGTAGCGAAGAAACGGTCGTGCAATGCGCCGTTGCCGAGAATGTAATCTTCTACGGTGGTCATGGTGTCTCCTTTTTGAGGTCATCCCGCCCGCTGCGCTGCCGGTTCGTGGCCGGTTGCGCTTCAGGTGGTTGCTTCGTTGGCATGCTTTGATTGTTTCCTGCTTTTTATGGCCTTCCGTGGTGAAAAGGCGCATGCAACTTGGATGGCAACTTTAGGGAGAAACTGTTCAGAATGCCATTTCGCTATTTGGCGCGACTTGATGCTGGTTGATGCTAAACTAGCGTCAACCAGCGACAATCCACTTTCGCAACAGGAAAATTCTTGGTATCCGGAAACATTTCACACGCCAGCAGCAAGCCGGCGCATCCCGCGCAGCGCGAATTCTGCGAAAACCTGCGCATGCTGTGCAGTTACTACCGCTCGGTCGCCGATGTGTGTCGCAAGCTCAATCTCAACCGCGCCCAGTTCAACCGCTACCTGAACGGCACCAGCAAGCCGTCGAGTCACACGCTGGAGCGCATCTGCGATTTCTTCGGCGTGGAGCCGGCCGAAATCTATCTCCCGCGCGAGCATTTTCACCAGATCGTTCAGGTCCGCCCGAAGCAGCGCACCGAGCGCACCGTCTTCAGCGACCATATCGCGCATCTGCAGCACCAGAGCACTGGCAAGTTCGACAAATACCTCGGCTACTACTACGAGTATTACAAGTCGATGAGCGCGCCGGGCAAGGTGCTGCGCGGGCTGGTGCGCATCTTCCTGCATGACGGCGCGGTCTACCACGAGCGGCTGGAACGCTTTCCTCAGCATGCCAACCTCGACCAGACCTACAAGTGCAAATATGTCGGCGGCACCTTCTACCTGAACGACCGCATTTTCCTGATCGACTACGAGTCGCTGACCGGCAACGAGATCGCGCAGACCATCCTGTTCCCGACCTACAAGAACAAGGTGGCGCGGCTGTCGGGCCTGATGCTGGGCGTCGCCGCCAGCAGCCAGCGCTCGATCGCCTGCGCCCGGGTGGTATTCGAGTTCCTCGGCAAGACCATCGACGTACGCAAGGCCATGCGGCTGTGCGGCCTGTTCGATCCGAACCAGGGAGAAATCGACGCCACCATCCTCAAGGCGATCGACAATTCGCCGCACAAGGACCAGAACCACTTCTACACGATTCCCCTATGAGCGCCACGCCGTCTCCCCTGCCCGATGCGCCGCGCCGCCCGCGCCTCATCGAGCGCGGCATTGAAGCCTACGAGACCACGTTCGCGGCGATGCGCGCCTTCACCGATGCCCGCGGCGCAGATACCCCCGACGAACTGTGGTTGGTCGAGCATCCGCCGGTCTATACCCTGGGCCTCGGCGCAGATCCTTCCCATGTGCTGGATGCGCACGGCATTCCCGTGGTGCAGACCGACCGCGGCGGCGAAGTCACCTTCCATGGCCCCGGCCAGGCCGTTGTCTATCTGCTCATGGATTTGCGGCGCCGGCCCGGCGCCCGGCTGTTCGCCCGCGAGTTCGTGCACAAAATCGAACAGTCGGTCATCGAGACCCTGCAGGCGTATAATCTTTCGGGCGAACGCAAGCCCGGCGCGCCCGGCATCTACATGGCGAACGCGCCATGGAAAGGTGCCAAAATCGCCGCGCTCGGCCTGAAGGTGCGCGGAAACGGCTGCACCTATCACGGCGTCTCGCTGAACGTATCGATGGATCTTGCGCCCTTTTCCTGGATCAACCCCTGCGGCTATGAAGGCCTGGCCACGGTGGACATGAAAACCGCGGGAACCGAAGCGCCGCTGGCCGAGGTCCGCTCGCGGCTCGCCGGCAAGCTGACCGAACTATTGACCGCCTGACCAATGATGTCGCCCCGGCGCCGCCCGCGCCACCTGGCGCCCCACTACCGACAAAGCGATCTGCACGATGACTATTGAAAAAGAAGCCCTCGCCGTTCCGGCCCCTGCATACAATCCTAGCGAGAAGCAGAAAGGCGCAGGCAAGACGGCCCGCATCCCGATCAAGATCATTCCGGCCGAGAAGCTTGCCAAGCCGGACTGGATCCGCGTCAAGGCGGCATCGCCGACCACGCGCTTCTATGAAATCAAGGACATCCTGCGCGCCAACAAGCTGGTGACGGTGTGCGAGGAAGCCAGCTGCCCGAACATCGGCGAGTGTTTCGGCAAGGGCACGGCCACCTTCATGATCATGGGCGACAAGTGCACCCGCCGCTGCCCGTTCTGCGATGTCGGCCACGGCCGCCCCGATCCGCTCGACCCCAACGAGCCGGAGAACCTTGCCAAGACCATCGCCCAGCTCAAGCTCAGCTATGTGGTGATCACGTCGGTCGACCGCGACGACCTGCGCGATGGCGGCGCCGGCCATTTCGCCGATTGCATCCGCCGCGTGCGCGAGCTGTCGCCGATGACCCGCATCGAAGTGCTGACGCCCGATTTCCGCGGCCGCATGGACCGCGCGCTGGAAATCCTGAAGGCCGCGCCGCCGGACGTGATGAACCACAACCTGGAAACCGTGCCGCGCCTTTACAAGGAAGCGCGTCCCGGCTCCGATTATGCGTATTCCTTGAACCTGCTCAAGCGCTTCAAGGAACTTCATCCGGAAACGCCGACCAAGTCCGGCATCATGGTCGGCCTGGGCGAGACCGACGAGGAAATCCTGCAAGTGATGCGCGACCTGCGCGCGCACAATGTCGACATGCTCACCATCGGCCAGTACCTGATGCCTTCGGGCGACCATCTGCCGGTTCGCCGCTATGTGCATCCCGACACTTTCAAGATGTTCGAGGAAGAAGCCTACAAGATGGGCTTCGTTCACGCCGCCGTCGGCGCCATGGTGCGCAGCTCCTATCATGCCGACCAGCAGGCGCACGGCGCAGGCGTGGTCTGATCCATCCCGTCCCGCTCGCCTCCTCGCACTTCGCCTCACACTCCCTCCAATGCAAGCCGGCGCTTCCCGCCGGCTTGCCGCTGTCGCCAAAGCGCCACGCCTTTGTCCTCCGTCCAGTGCCGCTTTGAGCGGAATTAAGAAGAACCTGCAGTGAATCGTCGAGAATGCCGTTAGCATGCGAAAAGCGCGGGCCGGCATGGCCGCGCCCATTTGATTATCGGCTTTCCTTGCAGCTTTGCTCGCAGCGCGCCCTGGAATAAACGCTTACAAATCCTCATGAACTTCTCCTTGATGCATCGGCCCTATCGAACACCATGATTGACTGGAATGAAATTACTCGATTCGGCGATGTCACCATCACCTCGTTCGCCGCGCTGGCGATTGCGGCGTGGCTGCTCGCCGAAAATGAAAACAAGCTCGCCCTGTGCTGGAGCCTGCTGTTCGCCGTAGGCATGGCGGTTGTCATTGCCACCAAGATGGCTTTCATCGGCTGGGGCATCGGCATACGTTCCATCGACTTCACCGGCTTCAGCGGCCATGCGATGCGCGCGACCGCGGTGCTGCCGGTGCTCTTCTACCTGATGCTGGAAAAAGCGCCGCGTCCCCTGCGCGCATTCGGCGCGATCTTCGGACTGGGCTTCGGCGCCGTGGTCGGGATTTCACGCATCGCCGTGCATGCGCATTCCGCATCGGAAGTGATTGCGGGCTGCCTGCTGGGCGCGGCGGTCAGCATCAGTTTCATCTGGGTGGCGGGCACGACGCTGCGCAGGCAGGTATTCAATCCGGTGCGCATAGTGCTGAGCGCGGCGGCCCTGCTGACCGCGCCGTATGTGCATCCCGCTCCGACCCAGCAATGGCTGACCTCGCTGACGCTTTACTTCAGCGGCCATGACGAACCTTTTCCGCGCAAGGAATGGCAGCAGCTCAAGCCCAGGCTCAGCACCGCTTCATCTGCGCACGAAGAGAAGGTGGAAGAGTAGCGGCGTCGTGAAACTGAGCCCCAACAAAAAAGCGCCCGCGGGCGCTTTTTTGTTGGCAAGTCTTTATTGGCGAGTCATGCGGCCTCTCGGTCGCTGCCGGCGATCAGGCGGCCAGTGCCTTTTCCAGCAGTTGGTGCAGGGCCGCGAAATCGGGCTCGCCCACGTAGCGCTTGATGATGTTGCCCTTCTTGTCGATCACATAGGTGGTCGGCGTCAGCTTGACGTCATCGAATGATTTCGCCACGTCGCCCTTGGTGTCGAGCGCCACATGAAACGGCAGATTGCGCGTCTGCGCATAATTGAGCACATAGTTGGGCGGATCGTAGCTCATTGCCACCGCCACGAAGTCCAGCCCCTTGTCCTTGTATTTCTGGTAGGTCTGCACCATTTGCGGCATTTCCTTGACGCAGGTGGTGCAGCTGGTGGCCCAGAAATTCACCATGACCACCTTGCCGCGCAGGCTTTGCATGGATACCTGCTGGCCAGTGATGGCATTGAAGGTCACTTCCGGTGCGGCCTTCTGGCTGGACAGGGAAAGATAGCCGATCGTGGCGAGGACCGCGATCACCAATGTGCCCAGGATCTTGATCCAGGTGCGGTTGCGGGGTGGGTTGGAGTGTGCGGCGTCCATGGCGGTGTCGACTGTGCGTTGAAAACAGGATGATTATAGTCTCATGCATTCCCGGCCGTTCGCGGCTGGGTCGACAGGCGGCAGGCATCAGGGACGGATATAAACGTAGCCTTCCTTCGCCTGCAGGCGTGCCAGTTCGACTACACCCGCCGTGATGATTTTTGCCTGCGGCAACAATTGCGATACCGGCACGTTATGCGCGGTCAGCGTATTGCCGCAGACGCGAAATTCCACGCCCCGCTCGGCCAGCGCCTTCACCTGGGCATCGAAAAGCTTGCCACTGCGTTCCTTCGCATCGGCAAGCAGGAAGCGGATGCCGTCGCCATTGGCGACCACGACAATCCTGGTATCGGGTTCGGCGCGCAGGTGATTGCGGATGTTGCCCATTGCGCGCGCCGCCTGGTCGAGGCCGTCAGCCAGGTGATAGACCACCCTGACCTCTTCGGCGGCGTGCGCCGGCATGGCGGCAAGCAGGATTGCCGGCGCAAGGCCGGCGAAAGTTTTGAGTACGGTACGTCGCTTCATGATGGGTCTGGGTCGGACGGAAATCGGCGGAAATCGGATGGGGCGCATGGCGGATCACATGACCTGGCAGATGATAATCCGGTTTGCCAATGTGCGCCGGCGACCCATGTACGGAACTCAGATCTGATTGCGGCGAACCGGCACCAGGCCCATCGGCGCGGCCGGAGTGAATGCGAAGACGACTGCGACCAGTATGCCGGGAACCAGCTTGCGCACGACATTGTATTGCCGGGTGCTGTCGTTGTAGGCGTCCCGCAGGAAACCGATCTGCGTGTTCAGCGCCCCGACCTGGTCGACCAGGCCCGCCAGCGGTGCATTCACGGCAAGCTCTCCCTTGCTCCTGCAGGCGGTGAACAGCCTGGCCAGCGCGAGATCGAGCTCGCCTTCCGATGCGGCCACGCGCTGCACTGCATCCCGGTTGAAGGGGGAGAGGGCGGGAAGTACCAGCGCCTCCTGCGCCCGGTTGCGCGCCTCGATGACCGCTTCCAGCAATTCGCGCTCGTCGTCGAGACAGGCGCGCGCGGTTTCCACCAGAACCGGCACCTTTTCATGCCGCTGCTTCAAGGGAGTTTCCAGCTTGGCGAAGGCCTGCCTGACCTGCCGCTGAAGCAGGAGCAGGCGCTTGTAGGCGCCGACAGCCCAGGACAGGATGAAGAGCGCCAGGAGTATGCCAACAATGATGCTTTCCATGTCAGTCCAAAAAATGAAAAAGGCCGCAGACCGATTGGATCTGCGGCCCGACGCGGCAATTGCCGGAAACCTGCATTGCCTTGCTTAGATTTTACTTGCTGCCCTGCGTGTCCGAAGCCTTCGTCAGCCGACGGTAATCTTCTTCGGAGATGTACTCGAACACCTTGACGACCTTCTGCACGCCACTGATGTTGCTCGCCACTTCGGCGGCCAGATGGCCTTCGCGCTGCGTGACGCGGCCCATCAGGTAGACGATGCCGCGTTCGGTCACCACCTTGATGGAATTGGCATACAGGTCACGGGTATCGACAAAGGCGGCCTTGACGCGGCCGGTCAGCAGCGAATCGTTGGAGCGTGACGTGAAGCTCGATACGCCGGCGATTTCCAGGTCGTTGACGACCGACTGCACCCCTTCGATGGCGGCGACTTCGCGCTCGACGGCAGCCTTCATTGCTTCGTCGCGCACTTCGCCGGTCAGCAGTACCTTGCGGTTGAAGCTGGCCACATTGACATGCCCCGCGCCGCCGACCAGGCTCGCCACGCGTCCTTCTCCCTTGAACACGATGGCCTTGTCCTCGGTCTGCGCGCCGAATGTACGGCGATCGGTTGCCGCGAGCGTGCCGACCACGGCGCTGCCGACAGCCATTTCTACGCAGCCCTGCAAGCTGGCTGCCACGGTGCCGCACAATACGAGCGCGGCAAGCGGACGTGTGAAGCGCGTCCAGTTATTCATCCGGTTCCTCCCCAAATAAAGCGACGTCGATGCCGTCGCACAAACAATGAATCGTCAATAAATGCACTTCCTGGATGCGCGCGGTACGGTCATGCGGCACGCAGATATGCACGTCGGCATCGGTCAGCAGCCTGCCGATGGCGCCGCCGCCCTTGCCGGTCAGGGCCACGATGCGCATGTCGCGCTCCAGCGCCGCTTCCACCGCCGCCAGCACATTCGCCGAATTGCCGGAAGTCGACAGCGCCAGCAGGATGTCGCCGGCCTGGCCGAAGGCCTGCACCTGCTTGCTGAAAATGTCATTGAAGCTGTAGTCGTTGCCGACCGCCGTCATGATCGAGGTATCGGTCGTCAGCGCCAGGGCCGGCAGCGGCAGGCGTTCGCGCTCGAAGCGGCCGACCAGCTCGGCGGCGAAATGCTGGCAGTCCGCCGCCGAGCCCCCATTCCCGCAGGCAAGTATCTTGTTGCCATTAGACAAGGCGGAGAACATGAGTTCCACCGCTTCGGCAATCGGTTGCGAAAGCGCGGCGGCAGCGCGCTGCTTGAGTTCGGCACTTTCCTGGAAGTGCGCTTGGATGCGTTGGTTTGTCATGATGCAGGGGATTATAGTGCAGGGAGGAAGCGCAGTCCCGCCCGCGTTGCCTGCGGAAAGTACGGATGTGCCGGCCTCATGCCAGGATGGCACGACAGTGGAAAGGCGGATCAGGCCTCGATGGCGTTGCGCATCCAGTTCAGCCGCTCGCCATCGATGGCAATGATATCGAAACGGCATGGCGGCACGGTGCGCAGGGTTTGAAGATATACCTGTGCCGCGATCATCAGCCGGGCCTGTTTCCGTGGTCCGATACTGGCCGCGGCGTCGCCGAAGCGGCTGGGCGCGCGCTTTCTGACTTCCACGAATACGACAACCGATTTCTCCCGCATGATGAGATCGATCTCTCCGCCCTTGCAACGGAAATTGCGCTGCAGCAGCGACAGGCCTTGTTGCTCGAGATAGGCCAGCGCCCGGTCTTCGCCGGCATCTCCCGTCAGCTGCCTTGCGGTTCGGGCTGTGGCATGTCTGAACAGCGGCATCAGCGTTGCGCCTCTAGCGGGATGACGCCGCCGTCGCGATACACCGCTCGCTCGGTGCTGCGCTGAAACCGGCCCTGCCGCGTATCGATCTGCACCGCCAGCCGGCCGGTCACGCCGTCCAGTTCAAATTCGCCTTGCTGCGCTGCGACTTCCCGCGCGACACGGTAAGCATCAATACCGAGCGCGTACAAGCGCTCCATGTCCGCGCTGGGCGGCGGCTCCGCAGGATTTGCCGGCCGGGCATAGGCGGCAACCATCGCGTGCCCGGGGTCGAGCTGCCAGGGAATTTCGAGCAGGCGCACGCCATCCATGTCGGTCATGCGCTCCGCGCTGCCGCGACCGGCGAGCGTCACCGGGTTGAGCTGCGAGGTGCCGTACAACGGATGCCGGGGACCGAGAACGGCGCGGACCTGACGCGCCTGCTGCGCATCCAGTGCGGCGAAAATGACGGTGGACTCTTCGGCAAGTTCTTTTTTCAGCTGCAGCAAGACACGTCCGTTCAGGAGGCTGTCGGCGGCGGCAAGCTCGACTACCCGCAGCTCGCGTCGCTGCTTACTCCATTGCAGCTCGAAAGCCTTGGCTGCGCGCCGCTGCCATGCGGCGCCGGCGTGCAGCACTACAGCTTTCCTGCTGGCATTGTCGTGGCTGGCCCAATCGGCAACCTGGCGCGCTTCGTCTTCGATAGCCAAGCCTATTACCAGCATCTGCGCCGGCATCGCAAGCGAGGTGTCGGGCAACACCTCGGGAGCCGTCAGCGCGATCGTTGGCTTGGCGATGCCACCGGCTTGCGCGACGGCTGCGACGGCGCTGCGCGACAGCGGCCCGATGACAAGATCGGCCTGTTCCGCGGCGATCCGGTAGCGCTCGGCGATGTCCTGTGCCGCGTCGCCGCTGTCGACCAGGTGAATTTCCACGCCATCCGGTTCGCGCTCGTGTGCGGCGTGCACGCCGGCACCGACCGCTTCGGCGGCCTGGCGAAACGATTCTGAGGAGATCGGCAGGAACAGCGCGATCCGCAATGACCTGGGCTGCGGAATGGACGGCGGGTCGCGGGATATCGACAGGTCCGTCTGAGCAAGCTGCACGGCAGGCATCTGCCGAGGATGCAATTGATGGGATCGATAATTGACGCCGCCGGACGCGGCGGTTGTGTTTGCCGACAGGGGAAGGCAAAATCCACCCAGCACCCATGCCAGCACGCCCACTCTTGCCCAACGGCTCAACATCCTTCCCCCATGACGTCTACCCTGCCCAATTCGCCGCCTTTCCCGTTCATCATGCAGGAGGTGTCGCAGCAAGTTTATCCTTTGTCTACATTATATGTGGTGGCCACGCCCATCGGAAACACGGGCGACATCACGTTGCGCGCTCTCAATGTGCTGTCGATCGCCGATGCCGTGGCCTGCGAGGACACCCGCAATACCGCCCAGCTTCTGAGCCGCTACGGCTTGTCCAAGGACCTGATTGCCGCGCATGAGCACAATGAGCGCGAGGCAGCCGCCAAGCTGGTGTCGCGCCTGCAGGCCGGGCAGCGCATAGCGCTGGTGTCGGATGCGGGCACGCCTGCGGTTTCCGATCCCGGCGCGCGCATCGTCGACGCGGTGCGCGCGGCGGGATTGCGGGTCATGCCGCTGCCCGGCGCGTCGGCAGCGGTCACCGCGCTGTCGGCAAGCGGCCTGCTGCAGGAGCGCTTCTTTTTCGTCGGCTTCCTGCCCGTAAAGGCAAGGCAGCGCGAACAGTCGCTGCAGGAACTGATGGCGGTGACGGCGACGCTCGTGTTCTATGAAGCGCCGCACCGGATCGTGGAAACGGCCGCTGCCCTTGCAAAGGCGTTCGGGCCGGACCGCCAGGTCGTGTTTGCTCGCGAATTGACGAAGTTGTTCGAGGAAATACACCGCTGCCCGCTGCGGGAAGCGAGTGCCTGGGTCGCGGCGGACCCGAACCGGGAAAAAGGCGAATACGTATTGCTGGTCGAAGGTGCTTCGGCGGCGGCCTCGGCCGATGATGCCGACGCCGATCGCATTCTATCGATCCTGCTTGGGGAGCTGCCGGTGAAGCAGGCCGCCGCCATGGCGGCGCAGATCACCGGCAAGAAGAAAAATGCCCTATATGAACGCGCTCTGCAATTGAAGCAGGATGCATGACGGGGCTGCCTGTGCCGGGCGTCTGCACCGGCACAGGCAGCCAATCAACGCTGCACGATCATGGCCTTGACGCCCGCGCCTTCCTGGAGCTGCGCGGCCGCCGCGGCGGCTTCCGACCGGCTTGCAAACGGACCACCGTAGAGGCGATGGATATTGCCGTTGGCGACGACTTCCATCGGTACCCCGGCGATGCTGCCTTGCGTCAGCCGCATGCGTACCGCTTCCGCGTTGGAAGCCTGGGAATAGGCGCCGAGCTGCAGGTAATAGCCGGAGGTGCCGGGACTGCTGCCGGGCGTGCCGGCGGTGCGGCTGGAGACGCTTGCCGAACCTGTCGTACCCGTCGTACTAGGTACAGCCGCCGGTACCGGGCTAATGGCCGCCGGGCTGGCGGCCGCAACCGGTGCATCGGGCAAGGTGAAGGTGGAGATATTGTCCGGCACCAGCACGGGCCGCGCTTCCGTCGCCGCGCTTACTGAGCCTGCCGGACTTGCCATGCCTGCCGTCTCCTGTGACGCCGGAATGCTGCTCGCCTGCGGGGAGGGGTTGTTTCTCGCGGCCGCCATCCTGAGTATTTCTTCGGGCAGCAGTCGCTCCACTTCAAGCTCGCTGCTGCCGCTGCTCAGATAACCGAGCTTCAATGCGGCCGTGTACGAAAGATCAATGATGCGGTTCGAATGGAATGGCCCCCGGTCGTTGACGCGCACGATCACCTGCCTGCCGTTCGAGACGTTGGTGACCCGCACATAGGAAGGGATCGGCAGGGTGGGATGCGCCGCCGTCATCTTGTACATGTCGTATGGCTCGCCGGACGAGGTTTTCTGCCCGTGAAACTTCTTGCCATACCAGCTGCCGATGCCGCGCTGCTTGAACGGCCTCTCATCCGAGATCGGCACATACGTCTTGCCGAAGACGACATACGGACGCAGATTGCGCGGGTAATATGCCTCGACTTTCGGCTCGGCATCCGGCGTGTCGAGCAAGCCTTCCGGCGGCGAGTCGCCGGGGCCGTCGTCCTTGTAGTAGCCGCCCCGGCCCGAGCCGGCGGGCGGCAAGGCAGGCAATGGAGCATTGCGGCGGGCGGCAGCCTGAGGCCTGGCGCCGGCGTCAGCCACCTGCGGAGTGCTGTCGGACATGTTGAGGGGCGTGCTGCTGCATCCGATGAGCAGCAGCGGCGGCACGCAGCCGGCAATCAATTGGACTAATCGTCGGTAACATGGATGCGGCGTTCGCGGTTCCATCGCTTTCTCCCTGAAGCTTTTTATTGAAGAGATGCGAAGACCGGGGCCAGCAGGTGGAGCGCTTTAATGTGCAGGTATGCAGATGCGCAGGGACTGGCGTTGCGGAAGCGGCGGTCTGTCGCGGCGGCGGTGACTTTTCTTCTTGTCACTGCAATTCGGCAACAGTTTGCCTTGGCAATGCCTTTGCCGCAAGAGCGGAATGGTTTTGTTGCTTTTGAATGGAAAAACGGCCGCCGGCATTCTGCGCCGGCGGCCGTTCTCGCAAGGAATGGCTTGGGATTGGTATTAGCTTTGTATGAGTTTGCGGTGACGCTGGATGCTCATCAGGATGCCCATGCCGAGGCCGAGAGTGACGAATGCCGTGCCGCCGTAACTCATGAACGGCAGCGGTACGCCGACCACAGGCAGAATGCCGCTGACCATGCCCATGTTGACGAAGGCATAGGTAAAGAAAATCATCGTGATCGCGCCGGCCATCAGGCGGCTGAACACCGTCGGCGCATTGGCCGCGATGAACAGGCCGCGGGCGATGAGCATCAGGTACAGCACGAGCAGCACGCAATTGCCGATCAAGCCGAATTCCTCGGAAAACACGGCGAACAGGAAGTCGCTGGTACGCTCCGGAATGAATTCGAGATGGGCCTGCGTGCCGCTTTGCCAGCCTTTTCCGGTAACGCCGCCGGAACCGATGGCGATCATCGACTGGATGATGTGGAAACCCTTGCCCAGCGGATCGGTGGTGGGATCGATGAGAGTCATCACGCGCTGGCGCTGGTAATCGTGCATCATGGACCACACCACCGGCAGGCTCGCCAGGCCCGCAACCCCAAGGCCGAAAATTATCTTCCAGGACAGGCCCGCGAGGAAGATGACGTAGAAGCCGGCGGCCATCACCAGTGTCGCGGTACCCAGGTCGGGCTGCTTCAGGATCAATACCCCCGGAATGGCAAGCAATACCGCCGCGAGCGCGAATTCCTGCCAGCGCAGCACGCCTTCGCGCTTCTGGAAGAACCAGGCCAGCATCAGCGGCACCGCGATCTTCATGATTTCGGATGGCTGGATGACCACGCCGACATTGACCCAGCGGCGCGCGCCCTTCTTGACGATGCCGAACATCGCCACCGCGATCAGCAGGGCAACTCCTATCGTATAGAGCGGCACTGCAAAGCGCATCAGCAGCTGCGGCGGCACGCAGGCGGCGATCCACATCACGACGAAGGCAATGATGGTATTGCGCATGTGATCTTCGAAACGTCCCGGCGCGTCCAGGCCCGCGGAGAACATGGCGGTGCAACTGACCGAAAGAATCAGGAACAAGGTGAGTGTCAGCGGCACATCGAAGACCAGGATGTAGCGCTTGATGATGGGCCAGAGCGCCGGTCGTTCATTACTGAATTGCATGGTCGCCATTAGTGCGCTTGCTCCTTGGCTGTCGCCGAAACGGGGATGACCGCGGCCGACGCGCTCTGGCGAACCGACTGGTCGGGCCTGGCCTGCGGCCGGGCGGGCTGCTGTGGTGATGGTGACGTTGACGGCGCGTGCGCCGCGGCGCCGTTGCCGACCGGCGCGTTCTTGTCCGGCGCCGGTTCGGGGCGCTTGCCGAGCAGGTGATAGTCGAGCGCGATGCGCGAGATCGGCGCCGCCGCCTGTGCGCCGAAGCCGGCATTCTCGACAATCACGGCCAGGGCGATGGTCGGATTCTCGGCGGGCGCGAAAGTCATGTACCAGGAGTGGTCGCGATGATGCTCCGCCATTTTTCTCGCATCGTACTTTTCATTTTTCTTGATGCCGATGGCCTGCGCCGTTCCGGTCTTGCCGGCCGAGACATACTGCGCCCCGGCAAACACGCGCGAGGAGGTTCCTTCGCGCGTGACGCCCACCAGCGCCTTCTTGACGAAGTCGATGTTTTCCTGCCTGAGCTTGATCCGCGCGCTTTCGCCGTTGACCACCGGCACCTGTTCCTTGGTCACGCTGTTTTCGATGCTCTTGACCAGGTGGGGCTTCATCACGATGCCGTTGTTGGCGAGGGTTGCCGTCGCATGCGCGAGCTGCAAGGGCGTGAATGCGTTGTAGCCCTGCCCGATGCCGATGGAGATGGTTTCGCCGGCATACCATTTCTGCTGTTCGGGACGCTTGTAGGCGGCCCGCTTCCACGCGGTGGACGGCAGCGTGCCGCTGCGCTCGTTGTCGAGGTCGATGCCGGTCAGGCGGCCGAAGCCGAAGGGCTTCATGAAGTCGTGGATGGTGTCCACCCCGAGATCGTTGGCGAGGGTGTAATAGTAGGTATTGCATGACTGGACGATCGACTTGTACATGTCGACCGTGCCGTGTCCATCCACCTTGTCGTCGCGGAACTTGTGATTGCCGAACCAGAAATACCCGGGATCGGAGATCGCGTTGGCCGGAGTGCGCTTGCCGGTCTCCAGCGCCGCCAGCGCCATGAAGGGCTTGTAGGTCGAGCCCGGCGGATAGGTGCCGATCAGCGGACGGTTCAGCAGCGGACGGTCCATGGACGTGTTCAGCTCGTCCCAGCTCAACTGGTCGATGCCGTCGACGAACAGGTTGGGATCGTAGGTTGGCTTGGATACATAGGCCAGCACGTCGCCGGTCGAGGGCTCGATCGCCACCAGCGCGCCTCGGCGGTCGCCGAAAGCTTCCTCGACGATCTTCTGCAGCTCGATGTCGATCGACAGTATCAGGTTGCTGCCCGGGGTGGCCGGAGTGCGGGACAGCGTGCGCACGGCGCGGCCGCCGGCCGAGACTTCGACCTCTTCGTAGCCGGTGACGCCATGCAGCATTTTTTCGTACTTCTTTTCGACGCCTTCCTTGCCGATATGGTCGGTGCCCATGTAATTGGCGGCATCTTCGGAGTCGGCAATTCTGTCCGCGTCGCGCCGGTTGATGCGGCCGATATAGCCGATGACGTGCGATGCGGTTTCGCCGAGCGGGTACTGGCGGAACAGGCGCGCCTGGATCTCGACACCGGGAAAACGGTAGCGCTGCGCGGTGAAGCGGGCGACTTCCTCGTCGCTCAGGCGGGTGCGGATCGGCACGCTTTCGAAGTTCTTTGCTTCTTCCTGCAGCCTGCGGAAGCGGCGGCGGTCCTTGGGCTGGATGTCGACCAGCGTGGAGAGGTTGGTAATCACGGTGTCGAGCGGTTCGACCAGCTTGGACGGCGTGATTTCAAGCGTATACGCGGAAAAGTTGCGTGCCAGGACCACGCCGTTGCGGTCGAGGATCAGGCCGCGGTTGGGCACCACCGGCACCACCGAGATGCGGTTATCTTCAGCCTGCGCCTGATAGTGGTTATGGCGCACCACCTGCAGCCAGACGAAGCGCGACAGCAGCAGGCCAAAACAGATCAGCACGAATACGCCAGCGACGGACAGCCGCAGGCGAAACAGGTGGACTTCACGCTCAGTGTTTTTGAATTCGGTCATGTTCCATTTCGTGCAAACGCCATCTTGCCGTCCGCACCATCACACTTGCCTCTTTCGCATGCACTGCCGGCGGCAATGGTGCGGCGAGGACTGCGCCCGCGAGAGCGCTGTTGCATTCAACATTCAACATTCGGGACGAGCAGCCGGAGCTGATCGCATGTCATCGCATGTCATATCGGACGGGTATCGTCGCGGTCGATCGCCCTGCGCTGCGGCGCAAGGAGGATGGCCGATACGACGGGCCACAATGCGGCGGCAACCAGGCTCTCAAGGAAATACATCCATCCCGGAAACTTTCCACTGACCAGCATGCGGATCACAAGTTGCACCGCCTGCATAAATAAAAGCAGGGGCAGCACATGCGCGGCCTGCGTTCCCATCTTGAACCACAGCACACGGCGATGGATCATGATTGAAAAATAAGACAGCAAGGTATAGGACAGGGCATTCTCGCCGAGCAGCGTGGCGTCGTGCACGTCCATCAGCAAGCCCATCATGAAGGCAATGCCGATGCCGACCTTGCGCGGCTGATGGATGCTCCAGAACACCAGGACCAGCGCGACGAAATCCGGCACGCCCACCCAGTGCCCCCAGGGCAGCAGGTTCAGCAGGAAGGCCAATGAAATGCTGGCGGCAATGAACAGCGGGTTGGCCGGCAGCAGGATGTAATGCGGACTGTTCATGGCGTTGCCTTCTGCGCCGGAGCGTCGGTATTGGTCTGCGGGTTCGGCACCGGTGCCGGGGCTGTCCTGCTAGCGGGAGCGGGGGTCGCCGCTGCAGGTGCCGCTCTCGATGCCGATGCCGTGGACGCATTCGGGCTCGTCGCGACGTTTGCTGGGGCGGCTGGCCGGTTCGCCGGCGTTGCGACAGGTGCCGATTGAGCCGGAGCGGGCCTGTTCGTGTTGCCGGGAGCGGCAGCTTGCGCATTGCCGGACGCCGGCTTGGCAGGCGCCGTTGTCGTCGTCGCATTTTGCGGCACGGTGGCGACAGGAGCAGCAGGAACGGCCGTTGCATTCTGGCCGGCGGGCTTGACGGCGTCTTTCGCAGCATCGGCGGGAGCTTGCTCCTTGCCGGCTTCGCCATTGCGCTTGCCGGCCTTGCCTTTTTCCTTGGGATTGTCCGGCTCGGGACGCGGCGGCAGATGCTGTTCCGTCAGCAGGATCAGCAGATGGCGGTTGCGGTCGACGCCTGCGATCGGCTGGCACACGATGCGGGCGAATGCATCGGAGGACTTGCTCTCGACCTGCGCCACCTTTGCCACCGCGAGTCCGGCCGGATAGATGCCGTCGATGCCGGAGGTGACCAGTACATCGCCGTTCTTGATATCGGCGGTAGCCGGCATGAAGCGCAGGTCCAGCGAGCCGGAATGGCCCTGGCCGTAGACGATGCTGCGTAAGCCGGTACGTACCACCTGCACCGGGATGGCTTGCTCCTTGTCGGTCAACAGCGTGACTTCCGACGTGAACGGGAACACCCGGGTCACCTGCCCGACCACGCCGATATCATCGATCACCGGCTGCCCGGGCTGCACGCCGTTGCGGCTGCCTCGGTCGACGATGACCTTGCGGGTGAAGGCGTCCCGCGCATCGTAGAGGATCTCGCTCAGCACCGACTTGACCGGCAGGCGCTCGCTCGCATCCAGCAGCTTGCGCAGCTGTGTATTCTCGGCAAGCAATTGCTGCACCTGCTGCAGCGTCTGGGCATTGCTCACCTGCTCCTGCTTGAGCTTGTCGTTTTCGCGCTGCACCGACGACAGTGTCGAGAAATAATCGCCGACCATGTAGATCGCATCGCGCGGCAGCAGCGCCACGACCTGCAAGGGGTACAGGCCGGTGCCGACCAGCTGGCGGATGGTGCCCATGGTGCGCAGGCGCGCGTCGGCAATCAGCAGGACCAGGGCAATCAGGGAGAAGAACACCACTTTGACGCGCGCGGAGGCGCCTTGCTTGAAGAGTGGCGGTGGACTGTATTCCATCAGGGGCTAACTATGTTCCGGGGAAATGACAAGAAGCGTCTGTCCGCCGACGTATCCTGCCCGGCAGTGCATGCGGGCAGGACACGCAGGTAAAGCATTACTCGTAGGAGAAGATCGAACCAAGCTTGTCCATCCGCTCGAGCGCCATGCCCGAACCGCGCACGACGCAGGTCAGCGGATCTTCGGCGACGATCACCGGCAGGCCGGTTTCTTCCATCAGCAGGCGATCGAGATCGCGCAGCAGCGCGCCGCCGCCGGTCAGCATCATGCCCTTCTCGGCGATGTCGGCGCCGAGTTCAGGCGGCGTCTGCTCAAGCGCGTTCTTGACGGCGGAGACGATGTTGTTGAGCGGATCGGTCAGCGCCTCGAGGATTTCGTTGCTGGAGATGGTGAAGGAGCGCGGAATGCCTTCCGACAGGTTGCGGCCCTTGACTTCCATTTCCTTGATCTCGGAACCCGGGAAGGCGGAGCCGATTTCTTTCTTGATCAGTTCGGCGGTCTGTTCGCCGATCAGCATGCCGTAGTTGCGGCGGATGTAGTTGACGATGGCTTCGTCGAACTTGTCGCCGCCGACGCGCACCGAACCCTTGTACACCATGCCGCCCAGGGAAATGATGCCCACTTCGGTGGTGCCGCCGCCGATGTCGACCACCATCGAACCGGTCGCATCCGATACCGGCAGGCCGGCGCCGATCGCGGCCGCCATCGGCTCCTCGATCAGGTAGACCTGGGATGCGCCCGCGCCCAGCGCGGATTCGCGGATCGCGCGGCGCTCGACCTGGGTGGAGCCGCAGGGAACGCAGATGATGATGCGCGGGGAAGGCTTGAACAGTTTGGAATCATGGACCATGCGGATGAACTGCTTGAGCATCTGCTCGGTCACGGTGAAGTCGGCGATCACGCCGTCCTTCATCGGACGGATGGCTTCGATATTGCCCGGCACCTTGCCCAGCATCTGCTTGGCTTCCTTGCCGACCGCCTGGATGGTCTTCTTGCCATTGGGGCCGCCCTGCTGGCGGATCGCCACGACCGAAGGCTCGTCCAGCACGATGCCCATGTTGCGTACGTAGATCAGTGTATTGGCAGTGCCCAGATCGATCGCCAGGTCGTTAGAAAAATAACTGCGTAAAAATCCAAACATGTATTGTCCTGAAGCGCAATGATGGCGCGATGGTCATTGTGGTAAAAGCCCCTTCCGGCATAAGGGCGAAGCCTGCCCGCCGCCGAGGTATTAACCCGTCATTCTACCTTATAATTTAACCGAAATTAGTTGGGGGAAACTTCAAAAAGCACGCCTGATACACGCATTTGCCACGGCTTTTGACAAGTTTTTGCCACAACAAAAACACTATTTGTTTTCCTGAAAATACTGCCCGACAACGGCTTGCACAAAGGCTTGTTCAACGGCTTGTTCACCTATCAATCATGTCACTCGATCTCAACGATGTTAAGCGCCTGGCCCGCCTCGCGCAGCTCGACCTGGAAGAATCCCAGGCCGGAAAAACCCTGGACAAGCTCAACGGCATTTTCTCGCTCGTCGAGCAGATGCGCGCTGTCGATACCAGCGGCGTCGAACCCTTGAACCATCCGATCGCGGCCCATCAAAACGATGTGGCCCTGCGCCTGCGCGAAGATGCCGTTTCGGAACCGAACCGCCGCGACGATTATCAGCAAGTTGCTCCGGCAACACAGGACGGCCTCTACCTCGTGCCGAAAGTCATCGAATAACCTTGCCGGATCACCGCCGGTTCCCAGCGAACCGGCCAGCCCAACTTATGCATACCAAAACTCTAAAAGAACTCTCAGCGCTGCTGCAGGCAAAGCAGGTTTCGGCGACCGAGCTGGCGAAGCTGTTCCTCGACCGCATCGGCCAGAGCGATCTCAATGCCTTCATCCACGTCGACGAGCAGCTGACATTGCAGCAGGCCGCCGAGGCCGATGCGCGCATTGCCAAAAACGACACTACACCCCTGACCGGCATCCCGATCGCGCACAAGGACATTTTCGTCACGCGCGGCTGGCGCTCCACCGCGGGCTCCAAGATGCTCTCAAATTACGTCAGCCCCTTCGATGCAACTGTGGTCGAACAGTTCCGTACGGCAGGTATGGTTACGCTTGGAAAACTGAACTGTGATGAATTCGCCATGGGTTCGTCGAATGAAAGCAGCTACTTCGGCGCGGTGAAGAACCCGTGGGACAAGACCGCCATCCCGGGCGGCTCCTCCGGCGGCTCGGCGGCCGCGATCGCGGCGCGCCTGGCGCCGGCGGCCACCGCAACGGACACCGGCGGCTCGATCCGCCAGCCGGCATCGCTGTGCGGCGTCACCGGCATCAAGCCGACCTACGGCCGCGTCTCGCGCTTCGGCATGATCGCTTTCGCATCATCCCTCGACCAGGGCGGCCCGATGGCGCAGACCGCGGAAGACTGCGGCCTGCTGCTCAATGCGATGGCCGGCTTCGACCCGCGCGACTCGACCAGCCTGGAGCGTCCGCAGGAAGACTTCACCCGTGATCTGAACGGCAAGCTGCAGGGCCTGCGCATCGGCATTCCGCGCGAGTACTTCGGCAAGGGCCTGGCACCCGACGTCGAACAGGCGGTGCGCGCCGCGCTTGCCGAATATGAAAAGCTGGGTGCGACGCTGGTCGACATCTCGCTGCCCAAGACCGAGCTGTCGATCCCGGTGTATTACGTGATCGCGCCGGCGGAAGCCTCGTCCAACCTGAGCCGCTTCGACGGCGTGCGCTACGGCCACCGTGCCGCCGAATACAAGGACCTGGGCGACATGTACCGCAAGTCGCGCGCGGAAGGTTTCGGCGACGAGGTCAAGCGCCGTATCCTGGTCGGCGCCTATGTGCTGTCGCATGGTTATTACGATGCCTACTACCTGCAGGCGCAGAAGATCCGCCGCCTGATCGCGCAGGATTTCCAGAACGCCTTCAGCCAGTGCGACGTGATCATGGGGCCGGTGTCGCCGACGGTGGCCTGGGATCTCGGCGACAAGGCCGACGATCCGGTGGCCAATTATCTGGCCGACATCTTCACGCTGTCGACCAGCCTTGCCGGCCTGCCCGGCATGTCGATCCCCTGCGGCTTCGGTCAGGGCGACAAGAACGGCAAGCGCCCGGTCGGCCTGCAGATCATTGGCAACTACTTCCAGGAGGCGAAGCTGCTCAATGTCGCCCATCAGTATCAGCAGGCGACCGACTGGCATCGCCGCGCACCGGCGGGCGTATGATGATCGCGCCGCGTGCCATCGCACTGGCATTGCTGCTGGCGGGCATGTTTGCCGGCATGTCAGCAGCATCGGCGCAGCGGCTCGACACGCGCTTTTCCTGCAGCGACACGCGCAGCGAGATGGGTGAAAAGACCATCTATGCCGACAGCGGCGAGTTCAGGCTCGATGGCGATGCGATCGAAACCTTTCGCTGGGAATCGTCGCTGTTTCGCAGCACCCACGGTTTCGATTGCAGCATCGACATGGAAGACGGCCTGCACGCCGAGGTGCGCGATGAAACGCCGCGCGTGACCTGGCGCGTCAGCCTGAAGGATGCGGCGGACGCGCGCTTCCAGCGCGGCTACGATTTCGGCCGCAGGCTCAATTGCACGATACGGCTGGAACGCGAAGGCGATTCGCTCAACATCAGGCCGACCTGCCCGGCATTGTGCGGATCGCGGCCCAATTTCACCGAGCTGTCGGTCAACCTGAAGACCGGCACCTGCCGGTATGACGAATAAACACGGATGACGTGGCTGTCCTGCCCTGCGCTGCCCTTGAAGCAATGGCAAGCAAATGCGGCAGGCGCCATTCATCAGTACACAAGAGGACAACACCATGCAATGGGAAGTCGTAATCGGTCTCGAGACCCACGCGCAGCTCTCGACTCAATCCAAGATCTTCAGCGGTTCGCCGACGCGTTTCGGCGCCGAGCCCAACACCCAGGCCTCGCCGGTGGACCTGGCCTTGCCCGGCGTGCTGCCGGTGATGAACCGGGGCGCGGTGGAACGCGCGATCCAGTTCGGCCTGGCGATCGGCGCCAAGGTGGCGCCGCAGTCGATCTTCGCCCGCAAAAACTACTTCTACCCCGACCTGCCCAAGGGTTACCAGATCAGCCAGTATGAAATCCCGGTGGTCCAGGGCGGCACGATTTCCTTCGTGCTGGAAAAGGATGGCAAGGCTGAGATGAAAACCGTGCAGCTGACGCGTGCCCACCTGGAAGAGGATGCTGGCAAGTCGCTGCACGAAGACTACCAGGGCATGTCCGGCATCGACCTCAACCGCGCCGGCACGCCGCTGCTCGAGATCGTGACCGAGCCCGACATGCGCAGCGCCGCCGAAGCGGTGGCCTATGCGAAGGCCTTGCATTCGCTGGTGATGTGGCTCGGCATCTGCGACGGCAACATGCAGGAGGGCTCGTTCCGGTGCGACGCCAACGTCTCGGTTCGCCCCGCCGGGCAGAAGGAATACGGCACCCGCTGCGAGATCAAGAACCTGAACTCCTTCCGCTTCCTCGAGGAAGCCATCAACTTCGAAGTGCGCCGCCAGATCGAGCTGATCGAGGACGGCGGCAAGGTGGTGCAGGAAACCCGCCTGTACGACCCTGACCGCAAGGAAACCCGCTCCATGCGCAGCAAGGAAGATGCGCAGGACTACCGCTACTTCCCCGACCCCGACCTGCCGCCGCTGGTAATCGCGCAGGACTGGATCGAGCGCGTGAAAGCGACCATGCCGGAACTGCCGGGAGCGATGCGCGAGCGCTTCGTCAATGACTATGGCTTGCCGGAATACGATGCGGCGGTGCTGACGCAGTCGAAGGCGATGGCCTCCTACTTCGAAGCGGTGGTGAACAAGGCCGGCAAGGAGCAGGCCAAGCCGGCGGCCAACTGGATGATGGGCGACGTGTCGTCGACGCTCAACCGCGAGGGCGTGGATATCGCCGATTCGCCGGTCAATGCCGAGCAGTTGGCGTTGCTGCTGCAGCGCATCGCCGATGGCACGATCTCGAACAAGATCGCCAAGGAAGTGTTTGCCGGGATGTGGGAAGCGAAGTCGGACAAGGCGACCCTGGCCGACGAGATCATCGAGTCCAAGGGGCTGAAGCAGATTTCCGACAGCGGTGCGCTGGAGAAGATTGTCGATGAGGTGCTGGCGGCGAATGCCAAGTCGGTGGAGGAATTCCGCTCCGGCAAGGAGAAGGCGTTCAATGCGATCATCGGGCAGGCGATGAAGGCGACCAAGGGGAAGGCGAATCCGGCGCAGTTGACGGAGTTGTTGAAGAAGAAGTTGGCGGGGTGATTAGGGTAGGTGACTGCCTGATCTCTTTGGCTTTCTCTTCGGTGCCCCGATGAGGTAGTCACGCTGTGGATGCTTGCCGGGACTGGCCCCGGCGGGCCACTCACTTTTCTTGCTTCGCCAAGAAAAGTAAGCAAAAGAAGGCGACCCCGGTACGCAGCCCCTACGGGGTTCCCGAAGCAAGCGCGGCATCGGCGGGAAGCGCAAAAACTCGCCTTCGGCTCAGACATTTGCGCTTCTTATCCGCCGACACCGCGCTTGCTTCGGCTGCGCACAAGGGGTGAAAAGCTTTTACCCCATCCCCACCCTGACCCTCCCCTTGAAGGGGAGGGAACTGTAGTGCGCTGAACGAGCGGAGACTATAAATTCAAACGCCGTAATCATCGTACCGTTCAAACAATAGATGCAGCATGCACAACCTACTATTCCCTCCCCTTCAAGGGGAGGGTTAGGGTGGGGATGGGTTGAGGTTTTCAACCCCTTGTGCGCAGCCGAAAAAGAAGCGGGTTGCGCGGACAAGAAGCGAAGCTTGTCTGAGCCGAAGGCGAGTTTGCTTCGCTTCCCGCGCAACCCGCTTCTTTTTCGGGCACCCCGAAGGGGCTGCGTACCGGGGCCGCACCTCGGCGGCCCCCTTTCTTTGCTTACTTTCTTTGGCGGAGCAAAGAAAGTAAGTGGCCCGCCGGGGCCAGTCCCGGCAAGTATCCACAGCGTGATTACCTCACCGGGGCACCGAAGAGAAAATCAAGCAATCCCATACCGCTCACGATAAGCCGCTACAGCTTCCTTGTACCGAGCCAACTCCCCGCCCTCTCCAGCCGCAGAAATATACTCCAGCAAGTCATTCAGATTGCCAATGGAAACCACCGGCATCCCGTAAGCCTTCGTCACCTCCTGCACCGCCGAGCTTTCCGACAGCGCCCCATCCTTGCCCGAACGCTCCATCCTGTCCAGCGCGATCAGCACCGCGCACGGCGTGGCCCCGGCCGCGCGGATCATGTCCACCGATTCCCGCACCGAGGTGCCTGCAGAAATCACGTCGTCGATGATCACTACCCTGCCCTGCAGCTTGGCGCCGACGATGGTGCCGCCCTCGCCGTGGTCCTTGGCTTCCTTGCGGTTGTAGGCGAAAGGCACGTTGCGGCCCTTGTTCGCCAATGCGACCGAGGTAGCCGCCGCCAAGGTAATCCCCTTGTACGCAGGCCCGAACAGCATGTCGAACTCGACGCCGGAATCGATCAGCGTCTGCGCATAGAAATCGGCCAGCCTGCCAAGCGTGGCGCCCTCATTGAACAATCCGGCATTGAAGAAGTAAGGCGAGTTGCGGCCGGCCTTGGTGACGAAATCGCCGAAACGCAGGACGCCGGTCGAGACGGAAAAGGCAATGAATTCCTGGCGCAGTGTGCTCAAGATGAACCCCGAAAAAATGAATGAATGACAAGCCCGGCGAAAGCAGCGCAAAGACATGCTCAACCGGCAAAACCGACATTCTAAGGCCTTATCATTCCCCGTCCGGATAAGTTATTCTAGCGGCCTCATCGTCACCCAAAGAACCATGCTCAAGATTATTTCCGCCAATCTCAACGGTATCCGCTCCGCCAGCAAGAAAGGCTTTTTCGACTGGATGGACAAGCAGTCGGCCGACTTCGTCTGCGTGCAGGAACTGAAGGCGCAGGCCGCCGACATGACGCCCGATTTCCTGCGTCCGCACAACTTCCACGGCCATTTCCACTACGCGGAGAAAAAGGGCTATTCCGGCGTCGGCGTGTACTCGCGCTATGAACCGGATGCGGTGACCATCGGCTTCGGCTGCGACGAATTCGATGCCGAGGGCCGCTACGTGCAATGCGATTTCGGCAAGCTCAGCGTGATCTCGGTGTACTGCCCCTCGGGTTCGTCGAGCGAGGAACGCCAGCAGGCCAAGTTCCGCTTCATGGACGTGTTCATGCCGCACCTGCAGAAGCTGCGCGCGTGCGGCCAGGAGGTGGTGATCTGCGGCGACTGGAATATCGCGCACAAGGAAATCGACCTCAAGAACTGGAAATCGAACCAGAAGAACAGCGGCTTCCTGCCGGAGGAACGCGCCTGGATGAGCCGCGTGCTGGGCGAGACCGGCTGGGTCGACGTGTACCGGGCGCTGCATCCGGAAACCACCGGCGAAGCCTATACCTGGTGGAGCAACCGCGGCCAGGCCTGGGCCAACAACGTCGGCTGGCGCATCGACTACCATGTGTCGACGCCGGACATCGCGGCCAAGGCCAGCGCGGCCAGCATCTACAAGGAAGAGCGGTTTTCCGACCATGCTCCGCTGACCGTCGAGTACAACGGCGCGTCGGCCTTCCTGACGGCCAAATAAGCGACGGGCTTTCGTGCCGGCTCAGTGGATTCTCAGCGGATTGGCGCAATGCCCTTCACATTGGTCTGGTAAGGCGGCAGCGCGGTCGGCTGCACGCCCTTGGCCTTCGCATACAGTGGCATGACCGTGGGCAGGTGGCGCTCCATTTCGGCGATGCGGCTCTTGCCCGCCGGATGGGTGGAAAACCATTGCGGCGTATTGCTCTGGCTGACCATGCCCATCTTGCGCCAGAGCGCCACGCCGGCGCGCGGATCGTAGCCGGCGCGGGCGACGATATCGAGGCCGACCAGATCGGCTTCGGTTTCGTCATCGCGCGAGAACTTCAGCATGGTGAGATTGGCCAGGCCGCCCGTGGCGGCGCCGGCGAGATTGGGATCGATGCCGAGGACGGCCGACAACCCGAGGCCGGCGATCCTGGCGCCGGCACTGGCAAGGCCTGACTTGGCGGCACGCTCGCGCCCGTGCTCGCGCAAGGCATGCGCGATTTCATGGCCCATCACGATGGCGACCTCATCATCGGTGAGCTTGAGGTTGTTGATGATGCCGCTGAAAAAGGCAATCTTCCCGCCCGGCATGCAGAAGGCATTGATTTCCTTCGAGCCGATCAGGTTGACTTCCCATTTCCACTGGGCGGCGCGTTCATTCCACCTGACCGCATGCGGAATCAGGTCCTTGGCGATCTTGCGCAGCCGCTGCACCTCGGGATGATCATCCGGTGCCAGCGCGCCCTGCTGTCTGGCCTGCTGCATCATGCCATTGTATTGCTGAGCCGCCGCCGCCTCCAGTTCTTCCTCCGAGACAAGATTTCGCAGGGACGACATTTTGTCGACCTTGACGCCATCCGGACTGACCTCATCCTTGGCAAAGACTGGCGGCGCCAGCGAAATCAGCGTGGCGAAAGCGAAACTCAGGGGTGCGGACAGATTCATGGTCGAGGCTCCTCGGATAACTTCAGCACTGACTTGATCCATGGCAGCAGGGCATAGGCCGGAAAGGCGAGGACGAAGGTCAGCGCGAAGTAGGCCGCGTATCCCATTTCCTGCGCGCCGATGCCGCCTGCCCATCCTGCGATGGAACGGGAAAAGGCAAAGATGGAGGATAGGATCGCATATTCCGTGGTCGCGCGCGATTTGTCGACGATGGCCATCAGGAAGGCGAGGAAGGCCGCGGTGCCGAGGCCGCCGGTGAAGGACTCGATTGCGCTGGCGCTGTACATCAGCACCTGGTGCGCCATCGCGATATCCGCTCCCTGCGCGGCGCGCGGAATGAAATAGGCGGCGGCGACATAGCCGATGTTCGACAGGGCCTGCCACAGGCCGAGCACCCACAGCGCCTTGAAGATGCCGGCGCGGTCGGTGTACCAGCCGCCGATGATGCCGCCGGCGATCGACAGGCCGAGGCCGAGGTTGACCGAGACCAGGCCGATCTGGGTATTGGTGAAGCCGCTGTCGACCCAGAACGGCTTGATCATGAAGCCGATCGAGGAATCGGCCAGCTTGAAGATCAGGATGAAGCCGATCAGCAGCAGCGCATGCGGCTTGTTAAGCAGGGAAACGATGGCGCCGAACATCGGCCCCTTGGCCGAGGCCGCCGACAGCTGTTCGGACTGGCCGCGTATGCCCTTGGTAAAGAGGTAAGCCGACAGCAGGATCAGGCCGACCGGCGCGCCGCCCTTGAACCACCACGCGCTCTTGTACGGCTTGAGCCATTCGGCATCGAGCACGCCCAGCACCGGCCACAGCAGGCCGCCGATGAACAGCAGCAGCGCGACGACCAGCATCGGCTGCTGGCCCAGCGCCGACATTTCGCTCTTCAGGCTGGCGGGCGCATCGCGCACCGGGCGCGGCGGCTCCTTCGGCGCGAAGATGCTGATCGCGGCGATGATGAAGAACAGGACCGAGGCCAGGCCATAGGTCGAGGTCCAGCCAGCGACGTCGGAGAACCACAGCAGGATGCCGGCGGCCAGCATGCCGACCCGGTAGAAGCCGATGCGGAAGCCGTTGGCGAGGCCCAGCTCGCGCTTGTCGAGCTGTTCGATGGTGTAGCCGTCGATGGCGATGTCATTGGTGGCCGACAGCGCGGTGAAAGCGCCGATGGCGAACCAGACCCAGGGGCCGAATCCCGCCTCGCGCGCGCAGATGATCATCACGATGCCCATGCCGACGTCGGCGGCGGCCATCCAGTAGCGGTGGCGGCGGGTGAAGTCGATCAGCGGCGCCCACAGGAACTTGAGCGTCCATGACAGGCCGAGCAGACTGAGCAGGCCGATCTTCGACAGCTCGATGCCCTGTTGCCGGAAGTACACCGGAAACAGGTCGAAGAACAAGCCAAGCGGAAAGCCTTCTGAAAAATACATCAGGCTGATCCAGAACAGCTTGGAACGGAGAAGCTTGGGGGGCGCTGCGGTGGTGGCAGCCTGACTTGCGGGGACGCTCATGCGGGAGATTTCTTACGTAATCGAAACACGGCAAGACTACCACGCCAGTTCGGAAGAAACGTCACGGGCTTGCCTTCGTGCAACGCTATGCACTCGAGCACTTCGAGCCCCACATCATTGGCAAGTTCCTGAAAATCGTAAATAGTTGCGCACCGGACATTCGGCGTGTCATACCACTCATACGGCAGCGATTTCGACACCGGCATCCGTCCGCCCATCAGCGACATCCGGTGTGGCCAGTATGCAAAGTTGGGGAAAGAGACAATGGCTTCGCGGCCGACGCGGGCGATGTCGCGCAGCACGCCTTCCACGTTCTTCATCATCTGCAGCGCCGACAGGCACAGCACGGTGTCGAACGCATTGTCGGTGAACATCGCCAGTCCGCCTTCCAGGTCCTGCTGGATGACGGCGACGCCGCGCTCGACGCACAGCGGTATCTTGGCATCGTCGATCTCGACGCCGTAGCCGATGCAGTGCTTGTCGGTTTGCAGGTATTGCAGCATCACGCCGTCGCCGCAGCCGAGGTCGAGCACATGCGAGGCCGGGTTGACCCAGTGTGCGATAAAGGCAAGATCGGCGCGCAGCACGCTCAGTTCATGGAAATTCATGCGGACCTCCCTTCGGTTTCCTGCCACACCCTGTCGTAATAGGCGCGCACGGTATTCATGTAACGCGGATCTTCCAGCAGGAAGGCGTCATGGCCGTGCGGCGCGGCGATTTCCGCATACGAGACCTTGCGCTTGTTCTTGACCAGCGCCTGCACGATCTCGCGGCTGCGCTCCGGCGAAAAGCGCCAGTCGGTGGTGAAGGACACCACCAGGAACTGCGCCTGGGTGGGCTCGATCGCCTTGGACAGGTCGTCGCCGTACTCCCGGGCCGGATCGAAGTAGTCGAGCGCCTTGGTGATCAGCAGGTAGGTGTTGGCGTCGAAGTATTCGGAAAACTTGTCGCCCTGGTAGCGCAGATAGGATTCGATCTCGAAGTCGATGCCGTAGCCGAACTGGTAGCCGCCGTTGCGCAGCTCGCGGCCGAATTTCTCGGCCATGCTGTCGTCGGACAGATAGGTGATGTGGCCGACCATGCGCGCCACACGCAGGCCGCGCTTGGGCACCACGCCGTGCGCGTAGAAGTCGCCGCCGTGGAAATCGGGATCGGTCAGGATGGCCTGGCGCGCGACATCGTTGAACGCGATGTTCTGCGCCGACAGCTTGGGTGTCGAGGCGATCACGATGCAATGGCGCAGCCGCTCGGGAAAGATCATGCTCCAGGAAAAGGCTTGCATGCCGCCGAGCGAGCCGCCCATCACCGCGGCGAATTGCCGGATGCCGAGCGCATCGGCCAGGCGCGCCTGGGCGCGCACCCAGTCTTCGACGGTGACCACCGGGAAGTCCGCGCCGTAGGGCTTGCCGGTGGCGGGATTGGTATGCATGGGGCCGGTCGATCCGAAGCAGGAGCCTAGGTTGTTGACGCCGATGACGAAGAAGCGGTCGGTGTCGAGCGGCTTGCCTGGGCCGACCATGTTGTCCCACCAGCCGACGCTCTTGCTGCCGTCGGCGTTTTCGTAAATACCGGCGACATGATGGGAGGCATTGAGCGCATGGCAGACCAGCACCGCGTTCGAGCGGTCGGCATTGAGCTTGCCGTAAGTCTCGTAGACCAGCGTATAGCCGGACAGCGAGGCGCCGCCGGACAGCGGCAGCGGCTCGGCGAAATGCATCGATTGCGGCGTAACGATTCCAACTGATGACATAGGGTTCCAGATGAAGGCCGCGGCGCCATGTCCGCGGCAAGTGAATTCCTGTGCCCCGGTTTACTGCCGCGCAAAAACAAAAAGCCCGAGAAGCGGACAGCTTTTCGGGCTAATTGGGGCGCATGGTGGGGCACGCTTTAGCCGTATTTATTACGCGCCCGCAAGCTGATTATCAAATCGGCGCCTTGCATAAGAATAACTAAGTCGGCCTGATGCGTCAAACCGTGAAATCAAGCGAGGTGCAGGAGGTGGGACAGCCGAGGGAGAGGTGCCCGGCCGGGAATCATCGTCGACGATACTCGATATAAGCCAAAGTTTGGGCATCGAAAGCTAATTGCAAGCCAATGTCGTTTACAGTAGAAAAAGGTGCACAAACCCGGGCACTCGGACAACTACCACCGGGGCTACCAATCCCAACAAGGAGATCAGACATGAAATCAGCAAAGCATTCCCTCAGCCGCTGGCTGCTCACTTCCGTGACCGCGATCGGCTTCATCGCCAGCGCACCCGCCCTGGCGCTGGACAGCATCAAGATGCTGGTGCCGGCCAATCCGGGCGGCGGCTGGGACCAGACCGGCCGCGCCTTGCAGGCGGCGATCCAGCAGGGTGGTGAAGTCAAGAAAGTCCAGATCGACAACAAGGGCGGCGCGGCCGGCACCATCGGCCTGGCGCAGTTCGTCAATTCCGCCAAGGGCGACGGCAGCGCGCTGCTGGTCGGCGGCAGCGTGATGGTGGGCGGCATCGCCCTTAACAAGTCCCCGGTCAATCTCTCCCAGGTGACGCCGATTGCGCGCCTGACCGGCGAATACGACGTGCTCGTGGTTCCCGCAAGTTCGCCGATCAAGTCGGTCAAGGACCTGGTGGCCCAGTTCAAGGCCAACCCGGGCAGCGTGTCCTGGGGCGGCGGTTCCGCAGGCGGCACCGACCACATCATCGTGGCGATGATCGCGCAGGCGACCGGCGTCGACGTCAGCAAGATCAACTACATTCCGTTCGCCGGCGGCGGCGAGGCGCAGGCGGCCATCATGGGCGGCCACGTGACGGTCGGCCTGTCCGGCTACAACGAATTCGCCGGCCAGATCGAAGCCAAGAAGCTGCGCCCGATCGCGGTCACTTCCGCCAAGCGCCTGCCCGGCATCGACGTGCCGACCCTCAAGGAACAGGGCGTCGATGTTGAATTGGCGAACTGGCGCGCGGTGTTCGCAGCACCCGGCATCAATGACCAGCAGAAGAAAGATCTGATGGCGGTCGTCGACAAGGCCGTGCGCAGCAAGACCTGGCAGGATGCGCTGGCCAAGAACGGCTGGAGCGATGCCTACCTGCCCGGCGACGCCTTCAAGACCTATCTCGACAGCGAGATCGCCAATACCGAAAAGATCATCAACGGCCTCGGGCTGGCGAAGAAGTAAGTAGACGACGGCGGGCCGGCGCCCTGCAGGGGCTGCCGGCTTGCTGTCGACGAGTTTCGTCGATTTCAGCCATCAATGAATTGCCCCTCTTTCTAGAGCTGAGTTCCTCCTGCGGTTCGACAAGACCTTGAATTCCCGCCCCTTCGAGGGCGACCGGCGAGGTCGGGGGTTAGGATGGGGATGGGTTTAAACGCCCGCCGCCATACCCCATCCCCCTTCAACCTCTCTTCCCTGCGCAGGGCGCCCGTGAAAGAGGAGGAGTACCAAGGGCTTGCCAGCTTTTAAGCCGTCATCAGCTTCCGTAAAAGCGATTCATTGCATGCGCGACAGCATCACACCCGTGCTCAGATCAGAGCGCGCGTCGATAGCGCTTGCCGCTGCGGCAACCTTGGTCTAAACCTTAGTTACCCTCACTTCTAGGTGACAACATGACATCTCGTTCTCCTATCGTTTTCGGAGAGCTGCTGGTCTCGCTCGGTCTGATCGGCCTGGGGATCTTCACTCTGGTCGGAACGCAGGACATTTCCGCCGGGGGCGGATATTCCCAGGTCGGGCCGCGCGCCTTTCCCAACATGATCGGCGCCGGGCTGCTGATTCTCGGCGGCATCCTGACCTGGCAAGCCGTCTCCGGCGGCTGGCGCAACGTGCCGGAGGACGAAGCGCATCACACGCCCGACTGGATGGCCTTCGGCATCCTGAGCGCCGCGGTGCTGCTGCACATGGCTGCCATTGCCTGGGCCGGCTTCATCCTGGCCTCGACCTTCCTGTTCATCCTGATAGCGCGCGGCTTCGGCAGCCGCAGGCTGGTGCGCGACATCGTGGTCGGCGTGATCCTGTCGGCCGGCGCCTATTTCATCTTTACCCGCGGCCTCGGCCTCAACCTGCCGGCCGGTCTGCTCGGCTTCCTGGGAGGCGCATAAGCATGGATATCCTGAACTCCCTGCTGTCGGGCTTCGCGGTGGCAATGACCATGCAAAACCTGCTGCTCGGCTTCATCGGCGTCACGCTCGGCACCCTGGTCGGCGTGCTGCCCGGTGTCGGCCCGGCGCTGACCGTGGCGCTGCTGCTGCCGGCCACCGGCAGCTTCGACCCGACCGGCGCGCTGATCATGTTCGCCGGCATCTATTACGGCGCGATGTACGGCGGCTCGACCACCTCCATCCTGCTCAACACCCCGGGCGAATCGGCCACCATCGTCACCGCGCTAGAAGGCAACATGATGGCCAAGCGCGGGCGCGCCGGCCCGGCGCTGTCGACTTCGGCGATCGGTTCCTTCGTCGCCGGCACCATCTCGGTGGTGCTGCTGACCGCGGTCGCGCCGCTGGTGGTCAATGTGGCGCTGAAGTTCGGTCCGGCCGAATACTTCTCGGTGATGGTGCTGGCCTTCATCACCGTCTCCACCCTGCTCGGCTCGTCGATGGCGCGCGGCCTTGCCAGCCTGTTCTTCGGCCTGTGGATCGGCTTGATCGGCATCGACGGCCAGACCGGCCAGCCACGCTTCACCATGGGCATTTCGGAGCTGCTCGACGGCATCGACGTCGTGGTGGCTGCGGTCGGCCTGTTCGCGGTCGGGGAGACGCTTTACCTGGCGACTTACCTGAACAAGACGGCAGACAAGCTGGAACAGGTCAAGGGCTCGATCTGGATGTCGAAGGCGGACTGGGGACGTTCCTGGAAGCCCTGGATCCGCGGCAGCTTCCTCGGCTTCCCGATCGGCGCCATGCCGGCCGGCGGCGCCGAGATCCCGACCTTCCTGTCGTATGCGATCGAGAAGAAGCTGAGCAAGCATCCGGAGGAATTCGGCAAGGGCGCGATCGAAGGCGTGGCCGGTCCGGAAGCGGCCAACAACGCGGCCAGCACCGGTACGCTGGCGATGCTCCTGACCATCGGCCTGCCGACCTCGGCCACCGCGGCCATCGTTCTCGCTGCCTTCCAGCAGTACGGCCTGCAACCGGGCCCGCTGCTGTTCGAGACCCAGCCGCTGCTGGTCTGGGGCCTGATCGCCTCGATGTACATCGGCAACGTGCTGCTTCTGGTGCTGAACCTGCCGCTGGTCGGTCTGTGGATCAAGCTGCTGTCGATCCCGCGTCCGCTGCTGTACGGCGGCATCCTGATCTTCGCCACGCTGGGTGCCTACGGCCTGCGCAATTCCTGGTTCGACCTGCTGCTGCTCTACATCATCGGACTGGTCGGCTTCATCATGCGCCGCTACGACATTCCGGTGGCGCCGACCATCGTCGGCATGATCCTCGGCCCGATCGCGGAGCAGCAGCTGCGCCGCGCGCTGGCGATCAGCCAAGGCGATCCGTCCATCTTCTTCACCCAGCCGATTTCGGCCAGCGTGCTGGGGCTGACCGCGGTGCTGCTGGTCGCGCCGGCGGTGTGGAAGCGGGTGCATGCGAAGAAACAGGCCGATGCATCGGCCAGGGAAGCATCGGCGTCGACATGATGCTCTAATCCTGTAATCGCGGATAGCATGGCGAACGCAAAGAGGGCCTGACGGCCCTCTTTTCATTTGAAACAGCATCAACAGTAGTGCAGGCCTCCGTGCCTGCACGTTCTTCGGACGACCGGAGCGGGTGCGGGCGCGGAGGCCTGCACTACTCTGTTCACACGGGGTTTCTTCGGCCAGCGCGACGGAAGTCAAATGCCGCGCAGCTGCTCCACCGCCGCCGCGATCGCCGCCGGCTCCATTGCCTTCAGAATCTTTCTCATGTGCGGCGCGATCTCGTTCAAGTCGCTGTTGAGGATTTCCTGCTTCACCGCCAGCAGCTGCGTGGGATGCATGGAGAACTCGCGCAAGCCCATGCCGAGCAGCAGGCGCGTGAGCTTGATGTCGCCGGCCATTTCGCCGCAGACCGATACCGGCACGCCGGCTTTCGATGCAGTGGCGATGGTGCTGGCCAGCAGGTAGATCACCGCCGGGTGCAGCGGGTTGTAGAGATGCGCGACTTCATGGTCGGCGCGGTCGATGGCCAGCGTGTACTGGATCAGGTCGTTGGTGCCGATCGACAGGAAATCCATGCGCTTGACGAACAGCGGCAGCGTCAGCGCCGCCGCCGGGATCTCGATCATCGCGCCCACCTGGATCAGCGGATCGAACTTCTTGCCGGCGTCGCGCAGCTGCGCCTTGGCCTGCTCGACCATCGCCAGCGACTGGTCGATCTCGAAGGCATGCGCCAGCATTGGGATGAGCAGCTTGATCGGACCGTAGGCCGACGCGCGCAGGATCGCGCGCAGCTGGGCCAAAAACATTTGCGGCTCGGCCAGGCAGAAGCGGATGGCGCGCAGGCCGAGCGCGGGATTGAGCGCGGTGTGCTCGACCGTGTCGAGCGGCTTGTCGGCACCGATGTCGAGCGTGCGGATGGTCACCGGCCGCCCCTTCATTGCCGTCACCGCCTTGCGGTAGGACTCGAACTGCTCATCCTCGGACGGCAGCTTGTGGGCAGGGCCGGTGCGGCCCATGAACAGGAATTCGGAACGGAACAGGCCCACGCCCATGGCGCCGGCTTCCAGCGCCGGCGGACAGTCCTCGGGCAGCTCGATGTTGGCCAGCAGGGTGATGGCCGTGCCGTCCTTGGTGACGGCCGGCGTCTTCCTCAGCTTGCTGAGCTTCTTGCGGTCGCGCAGCAGGCGCGCCTGGCGCTCGCGGTACTGATCCAGCACGCTGGGCGCCGGATCGACGATGACCACGCCGGCATCGCCGTCGATCACCACCCAGTCATCCTGCTGGATCAGGGCCGAGGCGTTGTACATGCCCACCGCCGCCGGAATGTCGAGGCTGCGGGCGACGATCGCGGTATGCGAATTCTGGCCGCCGAGATCGGTGACGAAGCCGCCGAAGGCGCGGTCCTTGAACTGCAGCATGTCGGCCGGCGAGATGTCGTGGGCGACGACGATCATGCGGCCGGCCGTTTCCTCGCTGTCGGATTGCGGCGGCAAGGCGGTGGCGGTGCCGGTCAATACCTTCAGCACGCGCTCGCCGACCTGCTGGATGTCGCTCTTGCGCTCGCGCAGGTAGGCATCCTCGATCTCGTCGAACTGCGCCGACAATTCATCGATCTGCGTCACCAGCGCCCATTCCGCGTTGTAATGACGGGAGCGGATGATATCGAGCGGCACCTCTGCGATCATCGGGTCCGACAGGATCAGCGCATGCACGTCGATGAAGGCGCCGAGTTCGGCCGGGGAATCCTTGGGCAGTTCGTTCCAGATCGTCTGCAGTTCGCGGTGCACGGTGGCGATGGCTTTCTGCAGGCGCTGCACTTCCGCTTCCACCTGCTCTTCGGAGACCAGGTAATGCTTGACGTCAAGCGCCGCAGGCGCAAGCAGGTGGGCGCGGCCGATCGCGATGCCGCGCGATACCGGAATGCCATGGAGCGTGAAGGAAGCCATCGATGTCCCTGATCGTGTGCTGGATGAACGGTGCCTGTTCCTATTCGCCTTCGCCGAAGCGGTTCCGGATCAGCTCGGCCAGCGCATCGAACGCTTCCTTCTCGTCCGCGCCGTCTGCTTCGAGCGTCACCTTGGCGCCCTTGCCGGCCGCCAGCATCATCACGCCCATGATGGACTTGGCATTGACCCGCCGGGAGTTGCGGCTGATCCAGATTTCGCTCTTGTATTTTGCGGCGAGCTGGGTGAGCTTGGCCGACGCGCGCGCATGCAGGCCGAGTTTGTTTACGATTTCGAGTTCCTGTTGAATCATCTCGTCTGGTCTTCTTCTTTTGTCGGTATTTCAGTTGGGAGAGAGGCGAACGCGGTTGTCGACGCGCACGGCGCCGCTCTGCCCGCCGGCGAGCGCCATTTCGACGACAACGTCAATCGTATCATTGCGGTAGGTCAGCGCCCTCAGCAGCATCGGCAGGCTGATGCCGGCGATGACTTCCACATGGCCCGGGCTGCACAGTTTCAGCGTGCAGTTCGACGGGGTGCCTCCCATGACGTCGGTGATCACCAGGACGCCGGAACCGTCATCGAGCCGGATGATCGCTTCCTGGGCGACGCGGTTGACTTCGCCGGTATCCTGGTCGGCGCGCACGTCGATGGCTTCCATGCGTTCCGGCCGGGCGCGGAACACATGGGTCGCCGCATCGATGAATGCATTGCCCAGCGGCGCATGCGTTAAAAGGAGAATCCCGATCATGGCTGTTCTTCAAGGAGGCCGGCATTCGATGCGGCCTGTCGGTTGCCGGTGCTTTCGGCACCTGTCATTGTCATTGCTTTTCCACGGCGTCGATGAACATGCCCGCGACATTGAAGCCGGTCTGCTGCGCGATTTCCTGGAAACAGGTCGGGCTGGTGACATTGATCTCGGTGAGGCAGTCGCCGATCACGTCCAGTCCCACCAGCAGCAAGCCGCGCTCGAACAGGATCGGCCCCAGGGTTTCGCCGATTTCGCGGTCGCGCTCCGAGATCGGCTGGGCCACGCCGAGGCCGCCGGCGGCGAGGTTGCCGCGCACTTCCCCGCCCTGCGGAATGCGCGCAAGGCAATAGGGCACGACCTGCCCGCCGATCAGCAGCACCCGCTTGTCGCCCTTGGCGATGTCGGGAATGTAGCGCTGCGCCATGATGGAATGCGCGCCGTTGACCGTCAGCGTCTCGATGACGGAGCCGAGGTTCATGCCATCTTCCTTCACGCGGAAGATGCCAGCGCCGCCCATGCCGTCGAGCGGCTTGAGGATCACGTCCTTGTGCTGCGCATGGAAGGCCTTGAGCCGGGCGGCGTCGCTGGTGACCAGCGTGGGGGAGGTGAACTGCGGAAACTGGGCGATAGCCAGCTTTTCGTTGTGGCTGCGGATCGCTTCCGGCCGGTTGAACACGCGCGCGCCCTGCTTCTGCGCGATTTCGAGCAGATAGGTCAGGTACACGTATTCCATGTTGAACGGCGGGTCCTTGCGCACCAGCACCGCGTCGAACATGTCGAGCGACACGGGAGCGGCCGGATCGGCCCGGTACCACTGCTCGGCGTCGCCGGTCATGGCGATGCGCGCCACATTGGCCGTCACGCGGTCGCCCTCGAAGGCCATGTCCTTCTGCTGGAAGGCATAGACTTCATGGCCGCGCCGCGCGGCCTCGGACATCATTGCGAAGGTGGTGTCCTTGTAGATCTTGAAGTGGTCGAGCGGGTCGGCGAGGAAAGCGAATTTCATCAGTAGACTTCCGGATTGGGATCGGTCTTTTCAAGCTCGATGGAGGCCGCCAGCAAGGCCATGCGCGCGACCACGCCGTACATGTAGAAGCGGTTCGGCGGCGCGGTGCCGGGCTTGGCCTGCAGGTCGGGCAAGGCATGCTGCTGGGCGAAGGCCAGCGGCACGAAATGCGCGCCCGGCGAATTGAGGTTCTCGTCGACACCGCGCTCGGAATGCACCCGGTAGAAGCCGCCCACGACGTAGCGGTCGATCATGTAGACCACAGGCTCGGCCACCGCGTCGTTGATGTGCTCGAAGGTATGCACGCCTTCCTGGATGATGACGTCGGACACTTCCAGGCCTTCCTTCACCACCGACATCTTGTTGCGCTGCTTGCGGTTGAGGTCGCGCACTTCGCTTGCATCCCTGACCGTCATGATGCCCATGCCATAGGTGCCGGCGTCGGCCTTGACGATCACGAACGGCGTTTCCTTGATGCCATATTCCTTGTACTTCTTGCGGATCTTGGTCAGCAGCGTGTCGACGTTTGTCGCCAGGCATTCCTCGCCGGTGCGCTCCTGGAAATTGATCTCGCCGCAGCGGGCGAAGTAAGGATTGAGCATCCAGCCGTCGACGTCGATCAGCTTGGCGAACTTCTTGACCACTTCGTCGTAGGCGGCGAAATGGTTGGTCTTTCGGCGCACCGCCCATCCGGCATGCAGCGGCGGCAGCAGGGTCTGCTCATGCAGGCCTTCGAGCACCGAGGGAATGCCGGACGACAGGTCGTTGTTGAGCAGCACGGTGCAGGGATCGAAGTTCTTCAGGCCAAGGCGGCGGCCATTGGCCGAGCGCTCCAGCGGTTCCAGCGTCAGCGTGCTGCCGTCGGGAAGGTCGATGTTGGTCGGTTCCTTGACATCGTCGGACAGCGAGCCGAGCCGCACGTTGAGGCCGGTCTGGCGGAAGATCTGAATCAGGCGGGCGACGTTCTGCAGGTAGAAGGTGTTGCGGGTATGGCGCTCGGGGATCAGCAGCAGGTTCTTGGCGTCGGGACAATACTTCTCGATGGCGGCCATGGCGGCCTGCACGGCCAGCGGCAGCATTTCCGGCGACAGGTTGTTGAAGCCGCCAGGAAACAGGTTGGTATCGACCGGCGCCAGCTTGAAGCCGGCATTGCGCAGGTCCACCGAACAATAGAACGGCGGCGTATGCTCCTGCCACTCGAGTCGGAACCAGCGTTCGATGGCCGGCGTCGCGGCCAGGATTTTCTTTTCAAGATCGAGTAGCGGACCGTTCAGGGCCGTGACGAGGTGCGGAACCATATAAACCTTCCAAGTATGAGGTGCTCTATTTCACCGGCTGGCCGATAGCCGTGGCGCGAGGCCCTTCTCTCGTTGCCTGCGGCCGGTCCGAGGCTGGATGCGGCGGCAGGCTGCAAGCGGCGGACAGCAGACAGCTGGGCTGGACATGCCGGATCATCACGAGACAATCCGGGACGTTTGCCGGGGCTGCCGCTCGCACACCCGAGATTGGGGGCGACACGGCGCTTTTCAACTCGCCACCGCGGTTTTGCCATATCGGAACGATGTTGATTCTAATGGTAATCCCCGAACCGCGTGGTCGGCTTGGCGCCGAATGGCCAATAACATCACTGTTTGTGGGGTTACAGGCGGCCGGCGGACGGCGGCACGGGCGCCGTTTGTTGCATAACGAACAAATGCCGGGAAAGTCCGATCAGTCCGGGATACAAGTGCCTGGCTTGCGACTTGGGCAGTGCAAACGAAAAAAACGCCTCCGAGGAGGCGTTTTCGATGCAGGCTGGCGGAATGGAAACCGCTGCTGCGTGAATGATTACATGTGGTAGGCGGATTCGCCGTGGCTGGAGATGTCGAGGCCTTCGCGCTCTTCCTCTTCCGGCACGCGCAGGCCGACGATCAGGTCCACCAGCTTGAAGGCCACGAAGGCGACGACGCCGGACCAGACCGCCGTGACCAGCACGCCCTCGAACTGGATCCAGACCTGGCCCGCGATCGAGTAGTCTTCGGCGACCTTGTTGGCCACGTAATCGTAGATGCCTGTGCCGCCGAGCGCCGGCGATGCGAATACGCCGGTGAGCAGCGCGCCGAGGATACCGCCGACGCCGTGCACGCCGAACACGTCGAGCGAGTCATCCGCGCCGAGCATGCGCTTGAGGCCGTTGACGCCCCACAGGCAGATGACGCCGGCCAGCAGGCCGATCACCAGCGAGCCCATCGGGCCGACGAAACCGGCACCCGGGGTGACGGCCACCAGGCCGGCGACTGCGCCGGAAGCGGCGCCGAGCATCGACGGCTTGCTCTTGCTCATCCACTCGCCGAAGGTCCAGGACAGTGTCGCGGCGGAGGTTGCCAGGATGGTGTTGACCATGGCCAGGCCCGCGGCGGCAGTGGATTCATAGGCCGAACCCGCGTTGAAGCCGAACCAGCCCACCCACAGCAGCGACGCGCCGATCATGGTCATGGTCAGGGAGTGCGGCGCCATCGATTCCTTGCCGTAGCCGACACGCTTGCCGATCACGTAGGCGCCCACCAGGCCGGCAACGGCCGCATTGATGTGGACCACGGTGCCGCCGGCGAAGTCGAGCGCGCCCTGCTGGAACAGCCAGCCTGCGGTTGCGGTCGCGGCTTCCGCTGCGGCGGCATCGGTGTAGGCATCCGGGCCGGCCCAGAACCAGACCATGTGCGCGATCGGCAGGTAGGAGAAGGTGAACCACAGCGTGATGAACAGCAGCACGGCGGAGAACTTGATGCGCTCGGCGAAGGCGCCGACGATCAGGCCGCAGGTGATGGCCGCGAAGGTCGCCTGGAAGGCCACGAACACGTATTCCGGGATCACCACGCCCTTGCTGAAGGTCGCCGCCACCGATTCCAGGTTGATCCCTTTCAGGAACAGGCGATCGAAGGAGCCGATGAAGCTGCCGCCGGTAGTGAAGGCGAGCGAATAACCGTAGATCGCCCACAACACCGTGATCAGCGAGAAGATCATGAAGACCTGCATCAGGATCGACAGCATGTTCTTCGAACGGACCAGGCCGCCGTAGAAAAGAGCCAGGCCGGGGATGGTCATCAGGATGACGAGGACGGTGGCCGTCATCATCCAGGCAGTATCGCCCTTGTTGGGCACGGGTGCCGCAGCGGGAGCCGCTGCAGCTGCTTCGGCTGCAGGTGCTGCAGGTGCGGCCGGCGTGGCTGCGGCAGCCGGCGCTGCGGCCTGTGCGACCACGGTCGCCTCGGGTTTCGCGGGTTCGTCCGCAGCCAGCGCGGGCTGCGCGAAGCCGACCGCGAACAGCAGCGTGCTGGTCGCGAGGAAGCTTGCTAGTAATTTCTTCATTGAAATCTCCTTAGAGGGCGTCTTTGCCGGTTTCGCCCGTGCGGATACGGACAACTTGCTGCAGGTCGTAGACGAAGATTTTGCCGTCGCCGATCTTGCCGGTGCGAGCGGCGCTTTCGATGGCTTCGATCGCGCGGTCGACGATCGCGTCATCGACCGCCGCTTCGATCTTGGTCTTGGGCAGGAAATCAACCACGTATTCCGCGCCGCGATACAGCTCGGTGTGGCCCTTCTGCCGGCCGAAACCCTTGACCTCGGTAACCGTGATGCCTTGCACGCCGATCGCGGAGAGCGATTCGCGCACCTCGTCGAGCTTGAAAGGCTTGATGATCGCAGTGATCAGTTTCATGATGAACCTCTACGAAATTTAGAAAGTCTTGGAAAGCGAGAGGACGACCGTGCTCTTGCTCACATCCTTGGAACGCGTGCCGCTGGCGTTCGAATAGGTGTAGGAAGCGGATTCGGCATTCGAACCCACATAGGCCAGGCCGACGGTGGCGAAGCCGAAGTCGCGTGCCACGCCGATCTTGTAGTCGGTATAGTCGAAGGCGCCGTAGTTCTTGAACTTCTGGCGGCCGACGTGCAGGCCGAGCGTGGTCTTTTCGGCGATTTCGAAGTTGGCGTTCAGGTCGAGGTAATAGGAACCGTCGGCATTGGTGAAGCCGAAGTAGTCGTCGCTGACCGCATGGCTGTACTTGGCGGAGAACCACTTGTAGGTGGCGCCCACGTAGAATTCCAGCGCATCGGGCTTGACGCCGGCGATGGATGCGCCCGGGTAGTAGTATTTGAGCAGGCCGACATCGGCGTTCAGGTCGGGCATGACTTCAAACTTGTAGCCGCCGTAGAAGTCCATCTCGAGGCTGGCGCCGTCGGGGTACTGGTTGCCGCTGACGTTGGAATTCCAGTTGCCGACGTAGAAGCCGCTGCTGTGCGCGTAGTCGAAGCCGCCCTGGATGGTGGGCTTGCGGTAGGTCTGGGAAATGCCACGGAAACGATAGTCGCTTGCCAGGGTGAGATTGCCGGTGAAGCTGTGCTCCGGGGTAGCGGCTGCTTGCTGTGCCGAAGCGGAAGTTGCGAAAGCAGCGAACACGGCGGCGGCAAGGATCATTTTTTTCATTGCGGTTCCCTTTTGTGAGTTTGAATGACACTGGTATTGCATATATCCAACGTCTTAGCAGGACTCATGCCACCGTTTTCATGCCACAATTGCGTTATCTTTTTTTACATTTTTCCCGCGCTTGGCTGCGGAATGCACCGCATTTGGAGCCTTGCACCATTCAAGGCGCACCATGCTGAAGCGCTTCCTTCCCTTCGCACCAGATGAGTGCGATTTTTCGACACAAGGATTGATGATGGACAAAAACAACTTCTTCAATGATCTTCAAAGCAAGATCAATCAAGTCATTGAGAACTCCCCGATGAAGGATGTCGAGAAGAACGTCAAGGCCATGATGAGCCAGGGCTTTTCGAAGCTGGATCTGGTCACCCGGGAGGAATTCGATATCCAGTCGCAGGTGCTGGAAAGAACGCGTGCCAAGCTGGAAGCGCTCGAAGCCCGCGTGGCGGAACTGGAAGTCCTGCTGAAGACGCCGAAATAAGCCGATGACGCTTGCGGTTCTGAAAAGCCGGGCGCTGGCAGGCATGCACGCGCCCGAAGTCACGGTGGAAGTGCATCTTGCCAATGGCCTGCCCAGCTTCACCATCGTCGGCCTCCCGGAAACGGAAGTGAAGGAATCCAAGGACCGGGTGCGCGCGGCCTTGCAGAATGCCCGCTTCGAATTTCCCGCGCGCCGCATCACGGTCAATCTCGCCCCCGCCGACCTGCCCAAGGAATCCGGCCGCTTCGACCTGCCGATTGCGCTCGGCATCCTTGCCGCATCCGAACAAATGCCCGCCGATGAACTGGGCAACTATGAATTCGCCGGCGAACTCTCCCTGTCAGGCGAACTGCGCCCGATCCGCGGCGCGCTGGCCATGACCTTTGCGATGCACCGCTCCGAACACGCGTCGGGCAAGCGGCGCGCCTTCATCCTGCCGCGCGCCAACGCCGACGAAGCGGCCCTGGTGAGCGATGCCGTGATCCATCCGGCCGATTCGCTGCTGCAGGTCTGCGCCCATTTCGCCGCCAGGGACGGCGAAGCGAAGCTGGGCCGCCACCGCGCGCAGGCCAATGGGGCGGATGCGGCGCGTCCGGCCTATCCGGACTTTTCCGATGTGAAGGGCCAGGCCCAGGCCAAGCGGGCGCTGGAAGTGGCGGCCGCCGGCGGACATAGTGTATTGATGGTGGGCCCGCCCGGCACCGGCAAGTCGATGCTCGCGCAGCGCTTCGCGGGCATCTTGCCGCCGATGACCGATGACGAGGCGCTGGAATCGGCCGCGGTGCAATCGCTGACCAGCGGCTTTTCCATCTCGCGCTGGAAAGCCAGGCCATTCCGCGCTCCGCATCACACCGCGTCCGGCGCCGCCCTGGTCGGCGGTGGCGGCACGCCGCGCCCGGGCGAGATCTCGCTGGCGCATCGCGGCGTGCTGTTTCTCGACGAACTGCCCGAGTTCGACCGCAAGGTGCTGGAGGTGCTGCGCGAACCGCTGGAGTCCGGCCACATCACGATTTCGCGCGCGGCGCGCCAGGCCGATTTCCCTGCCCGCTTCCAGCTGATCGCAGCAATGAATCCCTGCCCCTGCGGCTATCTCGGCCATGCCGCCAACCGCTGCCGCTGCACGCCGGACATGGTGGCGCGCTACCAGGACAAGATCTCGGGCCCGCTGCTGGACCGCATCGACCTGCAGATCCAGGTGGGCGCACTGCCGCACGAGGAATTGCTGAAGAAAGCCGAAGGCGAGAGCTCGCAAGCCATCGCCGAGCGCGTTCACCTCGCTAGCGAACGGCAGCTGCGACGCCAGGGCAAGAACAACCAGGCGCTCGGCACGTCCGAGATCGACGAGCTCTGCAGGCCGGACGCGAACGGGGAGCAGCTTCTCAATAGCGCGATGACGCGGCTGAACTGGTCGGCGCGCGCCTATCACAGGGTGCTGAAGGTGGCGCGCACGATCGCCGACCTGGCCGGCGCCGACACCATCTCGCAGCCGCATGTGGCCGAAGCGATACAGTACCGGCGCGCGCTGCGGGAACAATGAACTAAGCCGCCTCGCGCAGCAATCCGCCGACGATCTGCCCGAGGCTGCGCACCGCTTCCTCCACCTCGATCGTATGCCGCGCGCCGCAGCTGATGCGCATGAAGGCATCGAAGCGGCCCGAGTTGGAAAACATCGAACCCGGTGCAATCAAAATGCCCTGGCGCAGCGCCGCATCGAACACCGGCGTTGACGGCAGCCTGCCCGGCAGTTCCAGCCACATCGTGATGCCGCCCTGCGGCAGCGTGAGACGGGTGCCGGCGGGGAAGCTGGCCGCGATGGTTTCGGCGATGCGCTCGCGCTGCGGGCGCAATGCGGCGCGCAGCTTTCTGAGGTGGCGGTCGTAGTCGGCGGAATTCAGGAATTCGGCGGCCGTGATCTGCGACCATTCCTCGTTGTCGCGGGTCTGCGCGTACTTGAGCATGGCGACCCGCGCCTGCCACTTGCCGGCCACCATCCATCCCAGGCGCATGCCGGGCGCGAGAATCTTGTGCAGCGATGCGCAGTGGATCACGTTGCCGCTGCGGTCCCAGGACTTGAGCGCCTGCAGCGGCGCATCGCCGTCGGCCAGCGCGGTGTAGGTATCGTCTTCGATGAGCGGAATGCCATGCCGCTCGCACAGCTGCACCAGCCGCTCTTTGTCGGCGTCCGACATGATGCTGCCGAGCGGATTCTGCAAATGCGGCACCACCACCACCGCCCTGATGTTGTCATAGGCCTGTATCGCCATGTCGAGCGCATCGACCGAGATGCCGCGCGTGGCGCTGGTGGGAATCTCCAGCGCGCGCAATCCGAGGCTCTCGAGTATCTGCAGCAAGCCGTAGAAGGTCGGGGATTCGACCGCCACCGTATCACCGGGCTGGGTGACGGCCCGCAGCGCCAGGTTCAGCGCCTCGATGCAGCCGTGGGTGATGGTGATCTCGTCCGCCGACAGCACCATGCCACTGGCCAGCGCGCGCCTGGCGAGCGCGGCGCGGAAATAGGCATTGCCGCCCGGAGGCGCCGCCCGCACCAGCATCTCGGGATGACGGCGCACCGCGCGAATGGCGGCATTCTTCAGCTGTTCGGATGGATAGAACTCCGGCGCCGCGCGCGCACCGGAAAAATTGACCCGGACCGGATGACTGCGCCCGCGCGCGATGAAATCCGACACGCGCGCATGGATGCCGACATACTGGGCCGGGTCCGGCGCCTGCAAGATGCTGGGTTCCTCCAGCGGCAGGATGGCCGCGCGATGCGGCTGGCGCACGAAGTAGCCGGAACGCGGCCGCGCCTCTACCCATCCTTCGCTTTCCAGCACGCGGCAGGTCTGCAGCGCCGTCGACAGGCTGACCTGATGCAGGCGCATCATCGAGCGCACCGAGGGCATGCGTTCGCCGCGCGGCAGCGTGCCTGCCTTGATGGCGCCGAGATAATGGTCCGCCAGCTGGCGATAAAGGGGTAGAGCGTCCATATCGCATGATGATCCGCCAGGCACGGCCTGAACAGATATAGATTTCGCCAAATCGAACAATAACAGATGCGCAGGTAACGCTCTGTTGCGATACGCCGCGGCATTTCCTGTGCCTGTTGCGCTCATGCTCCGGCTCGTACGATGGAGTCACTTCAACATCGCAGCAACGAGCAGAGGACCTGAATCATGGAACGCACCGTCGATCGATTTTTCCTGCAACGCGGACAGACCTTGCACCTGCATGCCGACCAGGCCGCTTCCATTGTCATTGCCAGCGGCAGGCTGTCGGTGACGCAGTCCCGGCATTGGCTTGGAGAGCAATTCCCGACGCAGGTCACCGTACTGGCCGAGGGACAAGCCCATGCGGTCGGCAGCGGCGGCTGGATCAGCGTGACCGCGCTGGCGACGGCCGAGATCATCGCCTTTCCGCGCAGGCACCGCCGGCCGGCATGGCTTGACGTTCCGCTGCGCCTTGCTCAGGCGCTCGGCGGCTGGCGCAGGCGCCTTTCGAATCGCCGCGCCTGAGCCTGAGTTTGAGCCTGGGGCCTTCGGCAAGGATGCGGCCACCGATTTATCATCACGTGATATCGTGCTGCATCCGCATTGCAGACCTGCAATGCGGGTGCGGCAAGGACACCGTCATGTTTCAGCATCCATCCGAATTCGTTACCTTCAAGGCAAGCCCGCACCTGCCCGGCGTCGAGCTGTATTCGGCGCGCCTGGTCGATCATGCGTTCGCCCCGCACGTGCATGACGGCTACTCGATCGGCGCCATCGAAGCCGGCGTCGAGCGCTTCCGCTACCAGGGCGCCGAGCACCTGGCGCCGGCCGGCACGCTGGTGATGCTCAATCCGGATGAAATGCACACCGGCGAAGCCGAGATCGACGCCGGCTGGACTTACCAGATGCTTTACATCGAACCCGCCACGCTGCGCGACATGGCCGGCAGCGAAGCCTTCTTCCCCGACGCCGCGGTGCATGACCCGGCGCTGGCTGCCGCTTACCAACGGATATTCAGGCAGATGTGGTCCGCGCCCGACGATCTCGCCTTCATCTCCGGCTTCACGCGGCTGGTTGATGCCATCGTCGCCCGCTACGGCCGCAACGCGCGCGACCTGCAACAGGAATCGGCGCGCGGACGGCTGCGCATGGCGGCTATGCGGCGCGTGCTCGACTGCATCGAGGACAGGCTGGACGAAACGCTGAGCGTCGAGACGCTGGCAGCCGAAGCCGGACTCTCGGTATTTCATTTCGTGCGCAGCTTTGCCGCACTCTTCCACGTCACGCCGCACCAGTATGTGCAGGCGCGCCGGGCCGCGCGCGCCAAGCGGCTGCTGGCGCGGCGCGTCACGCCGTCGGAGGCCGCCGCCGCCGCCGGCCTGACCGACCAGAGCCACCTGAATCGCTGGTTCAAGCGCGCCTACGGCGTCACCCCCGCTCAGTATCAACAGCAAATCGGTACAAGACCGCAGGCATCGGCGCGGCGATAATCGACCGCTCCTGCGATCCTTTCATTGCTGTCATGTTCATCGGTTTGCTGTGCGCGCTCGGCGCCGGGCTGTTGTGGGGCCTGGTTTTCGTCGCTCCCCTGATGCTGGGCGATTATCCCGGCCTGATCCTGTCCTTCGGACGCTATCTCGGCTTCGGCCTGATCGCGCTGGTTCCAGCCTGGTTCGACCGCGAGCGCATCCTGGCGCTGACCAAGGCCGACTGGATCGCGGCGCTCAAGCTTTCGCTGGTGGGCAATATCCTGTATTACGCCGCGCTGGCCACCGCGATCCAGCTTGCCGATGCGCCGCTGCCCGCCATGCTGATCGGCACGCTGCCGGTGATCATTTCCATCTTTTCCAACTGGTCGCCCGGCCATCCGTCCGAAGCGGTGGCGTGGCGCCGCCTGGCGCCTTCCCTGCTCATCATCTTCGCCGGCCTCATGCTGGTCAATGCCAGCGAACTGGCGCACCTCGACGGCTCCCGTTCGACAGCCAGCTATGCGCTTGGCTGCCTCATCGCGCTGGTGGCCCTGGCCTCATGGACCTGGTATCCGATCATGAATGCGCGCCACATGAAACGGCATCCGCAACTGCGCTCGTCCACCTGGTCGACAGCGCAGGGCCTTGCCACATTGCCGCTGGCGCTGGCGGGCTTCATCGGCTACGGCATCTTCGATGCGGTGCAGGGCCAGGACTTTGATTTCCCGCTCGGTCCGCGGCCGCTGCCTTTCATCGGCCTGATGCTGACCCTCGGCTTCTGCGCCTCCTGGCTGGGGACCATGTTGTGGAACAAGGCCAGCCAGCGCCTGCCGACCTCGCTAGCCGGCCAGCTGATCGTGTTCGAAACGCTCTCGGCATTGCTGTATGCCTTCGCATGGCGCGGCGCGGCGCCCAATGCGGCGGTGATGGCCAGTATCGCCCTGCTCTGCGTCGGCGTCTTGCTCGGCATGCGGACTTTCCAGCAGGCACGCAACACGGCCGCGTCGGAAGCGGTGGCGGGGTAAGCCGGCGGATGGCGGAGCCGCGCGGCCGGAAGCGGCATGCCCGACCTGCTACCATGTCGACCATGGCCTTCATTTCCTTTTCCCTTGCGCGAAAGACGCTTCTTCTTGCGAGCCTGGCATGCCTGCAGGCATGCAATCCCACCTATAACTGGCGCGAGACGCGCGGGCCCGACGCGCCCTACGTGGTGCTGATGCCGGCCAAGCCATCCTCGCATTCGCGCCCCATCGATCTCGACGGCATCAAGGTCACCATGACCATGACCGCTGCGGAAATCAACGGCGTCACCTTCGCTGTGGGCACCGCGGAATTGCCCGATGCGGCCCAGGCCGGGACCGCAGTGGCCGCCATGAAAACAGCAATGGTGCGCAATCTTGGCGGGACGGTGACGCAGGAACGGCAGCTCGCCGCGCCCGCCGCTCCCGGCATGTCGGAAATCGAGGTCACAGGCCAGGGCCGATTGATGGTGGCGCGCTTTGCCGCGCGGGAGCGCCGGGTTTACCAGGCGGTCGTGGTCGGCAAGGAAAAGGAAGTGCCGCGGGAGGCGGTTGATACCTTTCTCGGGTCGTTCAAGCCGGGTTGAACCGGACTGAACCGCACCGGCGCAATGCATGCTTTCCGGTACGACGAACATACGCCGGAAAAGCGCAAAATGAACCGCGCAAATTGCCTGCAGTCTGATTTGGCAGATAGCAAAAGCAAAAACTCGTGCTATGTTTCAATCATAAGATCGGACAATGGAGGTTCCATGCTGGTGAAATTCAAATCTAAAGCCGCCGCCGAAGTGACGATGTACGAAGAGCATGCAAAGCGCATCCTTGATTTGTTCCACAAGGACGTCAAGCGCGGTGTCATTACCGCCGAAGAAGCGCCGCAGGCAGTCGCCAGGCTGGAAGCCGAAATTGCGGAAAGCCGGCTGCATCCGATGACGGAAGAAGTGCAGCGCGATGTTGCCGCCCATCATAACGAGAATGGTGACGACAACGAGCACGAACCTGTCCAGTTTGTCAGCTTTGCAACCCGTGCCTATCCCCTGCTTGAAATGCTGCGAGCAGCCAGGCAGGAAAAACAAGACGTCATGTGGGGTGTATAGTCCGCGCATCACTCAATCACTACTAACTATCAGCCCGCAGCACTCGACGAAGCCCACATGCAGCCATCCTGCCAGCCGTCCCGGCTTGCCGCGTCCGACGGCGTAAGCCTGTTCATTGCAGACTGGAAAGCGCCGGCGGCAAGCAGGCGCGGAGGCATCGTCCTGATGCATGGCCTGGGCGAGCATTGCGGGCGTTACGCGCATGTGGCGGAATTTCTGGCCTCGCATGGCTGGATGGTCCGCGGCTATGACCATCGCGGACACGGGCGCTCCGGCGGCAGGCGCGGCGACGTCCCCGACAGGGAGGCATTGCTGCGCGATGCGGTCATGGTCATCCAGGATTTCACGCAAAGCTGCGGCAGTCCGCCCTTCCTGCTCGGCCACAGCATGGGCGGCCTGTTCGCGGCGCGCCTGGCGACCGCCGGCCTGGTGCCGCTGCGCGGCCTGATTCTTTCTTCGCCGGCACTGGCCGTCAGGCTGTCAGCCGCCCAGCGACTGCTGTTCAAGCTGCTCGAGGCAACGGCGCCGGGCCTGGGGATCAGCAACGGCTTGCAGTCCCGTTACCTGTCACACGACGCAGCGGTAGTGCAGACATACCAGAACGACAAGCTGGTTCATGCCAGGATCAGCGCCCGCCTGCTCGGCGCCATGCTCGACGCCATGGCCTTTACCCACAGTCATGCGGCCGCGCTCGGCATTCCCGTTCTGCTGCTGGTGGCCGGCGAGGATCATCTGGTCGACGCGAGCGGCAGCGACCGCTTTCTTGCGAGTTTGCCAGTGCATGTTGCAAGCTGTCATCGCTACGCCGGCTATTACCATGAACTGTTCAACGAAACCGGCGCCGCGCGAGTCTTCGCCGACCTGCACCGCTGGCTGGATGCCCATGCCTCTCTGGACATGAAGGACACTTGTCCGGCCTGAGTCCGCCCCGAATTCGTCTTGATTGCAGCCTGGACTCGGGCTTCCCTGCGCCGGCCGCCATTGCGGCTACAATTCTTTCCTGGGCATATGCAAACGCCTTATTCTTTCGACATCTAGCGAGGCGCATCCGCATCATGGAACTGTTCGGCATCTACAACTTCAGCCTGTTCGTCGTGGCAGTATTGTTGCTCAATGCGACGCCCGGCCCCGACACCGCATACATCCTGGGACGCAGCATTGCACAGGGCCGTACCGCCGGCCTGCTGTCCGCGCTCGGCATTTCGGCCGGCTGCTGCGTTCATGCGGTGGCCTCGGCGATCGGCCTGAGCGCGGTGATCGCCGCTTCGGCCACCGCCTTCACCGTCATCAAGCTCGCGGGCGGCGCCTACCTGGTCTATCTCGGCCTGCGCATGATTCTCGCCAAACCCGGCGCCGACACATCCGGCAGCGCGACGGCCGAGAACACCCGCTCCCTGGGCACCATCTTCTGGCAAGCGATGCTGACCAATGTCCTCAATCCGAAGGTGGTGCTGTTTTTCCTGGCATTCATTCCGCAGTTCGTGCGGGCCGATTCCGATCAAAAGACAATGGGATTCCTGCTGCTGGGGATCGCGTTCACGCTGATCAGCACAGTATGGAACAGCGGCACCGCCTTCCTGGCCGGCACGCTGGCGCGCGGCGCCGGGCGCAATCCGCGGGTCCGGCTCTGGCTGGAACGCACGGTCGGCGCCACATTCGTCGGACTCGGCGTCAAGCTGGCCCTGACGCGCCAGTGACGAGCGCAACCTTGTCATGGAACGGCGCGGCATCAACATGCAATCCCATTCAATTCAACCATGCGCGATTCCCGCGCCTTAGCCATAGCCTGAAAGTCCGTGACGAACTCTTCACTCAAACATGATTCCCTTGCCTTCAGCCTGCTCGGCGCCGCACGCGCGGTTGCCAGGGTAAAGGCAGGAACCGCCCTGCCCCAGGCACTCGCAACGGTCTTCGACCAGTTCAGTCCGCCGCCACAGGCCCGGGGCGCGATGCAGGATATCGCCTACCGCACGATGCGCCGCCTCGGCCAGGCCGAGGCCCTGCTTTCGACCCTGGCCAGCAAGCCGCCCTCGCCCGCGGAATTGCACGGCCTGCTCTGCTGCGCGCTGGCCCTGATGCTCCCTTCGGACGGCGATGCGCCCTACGAGGAATTTACCGTGGTCGACCAGGCCGTGACCGCCGCCAGCACCGATGCAGCCATCGCGCATGCGAAGGGCATGGTGAATGCGGTGCTGAGGCGCTTCCTGCGCGAACGCGCAGGCCTGCTGCAACAGATCGGCGACCAGCCTGCGGCGAGATGGAATTATCCGAAATGGTGGATCGATACGGTGCGCCAGGCCTACCCATCGCAGTGGGAAGGCATTCTCAACGCAGGCAACAGCGCGCCGCCGCTGACGCTGCGCATCAATCGCCGCAAGACGGACCGGGACGCCTACCTGCAATCGCTTGCCGCCCGGGACATCGCGGCCAGCCCGCTGGGGCCTTTCGCGGTTCGGCTGGAAAAGCCGGTGCCGGTGGCGCAGATTCCGGGCTTCGCCGAAGGCATGGTGTCGGTGCAGGATGCGGCGGCCCAGCTTGCCGCGCCGCTGCTCGATGTTCAGGACGGCATGCGTGTACTCGATGCCTGCGCTGCGCCGGGCGGCAAGACCGGTCATCTGCTGGAACAGGCCGATATCGACCTGGTGGCGCTCGACAGCGACGCCCAGCGCCTCAAGCGCATCGACGAGAATCTGCAGCGGTTGCAACTCAATGCGACCCTGCGGCAGGGCGATGCCGCCGCCGGGCAATGGTGGGACGGGCAACCGTTCGACCGCATTCTGGCCGATGTGCCCTGCACCGCGTCCGGCATCGTGCGCCGCCATCCGGATATCCGCTGGCTGCGCCGCAAGGGCGACGCCCTGCAGCTGGCAACGCTGTCGGCGCGCATTCTCGACAACCTGTGGCGCATGCTGCGCCCGAACGGCAAGTTGCTGTTCGTGACATGCTCGCTGTGGCCGCAGGAATCGGAAATGCAGGCTGCGGCCTTTGCCAAGAGAAACGGGGCATTGCGGCTGCAGGCGCCGGGACAGCTGCTTCCTGTTGCAGGGAACGGGCAGGATCACGATGGCTTGTTCTATGCGCTATTCCAAAAGAGTGGGCTCTGATAGTATCTTTGGCAAGAAATGGTCTTCGCTGGAAGGATGCATGAAAACAAACAATTGCGGCTCTGGGGACTCTGGCGGCTACGGCGACTTGGGCGGCTTCGGCGTCATCGGCATCACTGGCATGGCGCTCCGGCAGGCGCATCGCTCATCCGGCGGCCGTTCCGCCGGCGTTGCTACAATGCCAGACCCGTGCTGATTGTGACCGGCATGCGTATACCCTTCCATTTCTGACTGCGGCGCAATTCGAGTGACTCATCGCTTCTTCCGACTCCTGGCCGGCTGGTGCATCGCCGCACTGCTGCTGTCGCCGTTTGCCTTCCTTTCCGCGCATGCGGCGGAAGGCGTTGACATTACCCGCGCCAGCCTGGAAAGCACCGAGGACGGCTACCGGCTGTCGCTGGGGTTTTCCTTCGAGCTCACGCGCGGGCTGGAAGACGCGGTGACGCGCGGCATTCCGCTGTACTTCACGACCGATGTCCAGCTGACGCGGCCGCGCTGGTACTGGTTCGATGAAAAAGCCATCAATGCCTCCCAGACCATTCGCATCTCTTACAATGTACTGACGCATCAGTACCATGCGTCGATCAGCGGGCTCCTGCAGCAAAGCTTCAGCTCGCTTGACGATGCGCTGTCGCTCGTGCGGCGCCCCAGCCGCTGGATCATCGCGGAACGGGGCGCGCTTAAGCCGGGCGAGACCTATCATGTGGCGGTCCGCATGGGCCTGGACGTGGCGCGCCTGCCGAAGCCGTTTCAGGTGCATGCGCTCAATAGTTCCGACTGGCGCTTTTCCTCGGACTGGCACCAGTTCACTTTCAAGGCTGAATAAGCGTGCAGCGTTTCCTTCGATATTTTCTGGTAGTCGGCGGCGCCATCGTCAGCATCCTGCTGTTCCTGCTCGCGTCGGCCTCCGAGAATTCGGCCTTCTTCGATCGCCATTATCCGGAGTTACTGGTGCTCAACGGCGTCATCGCGGTGTCGCTGCTGGCACTGGTCGCGCTGCTGCTGATGCGCCTGTACAGGGGATACAAGCGGCGCGAATTCGGTTCCCGCCTGATGGCCCGCCTGGTGCTGCTGTTCGCGATCATCGGCATTCTGCCCGGGGTGGTGATCTATATAGTCTCGGTGCAGTTCGTGTCGCGCTCCATCGAGTCCTGGTTCGACGTGCGGGTGGAATCAGCGCTGGAAGCCGGCCTGACGCTGGGCCGCACCGCACTCGATGCTTCGCTCACCGACCTGCATGCCAAGGCACGCAGCATGGCGCTGGAACTGTCCGAGATGTCGGAAGCAACCCAGGTGACCCAATTGTCGCGCCTGCGTGACCAAAGTCAAACCCAGGAAGCAACCATCGTTACTTCCAGCGGTCAAATCGTCGCGACCGTCGGCGGGCGCATCGGCGCATTGATCCCTGATTTGCCGACCACCGCGATGCTGCGCCAGGCGCGCATGACGCGGGGCTATACCGCGATCGAGGGCGGCCCCGACCTGCAAGACCCCGCGACCAAGGAAAACCAGAGCAGCGATGCACAACAACAGCAGGCAACATCGACCCCGGCCGGCGCTACCGGCGATCTGCGTTTGCGCGTGGTAGTGGCCCTGCCTTCCTCCTCGGGCGAAGGACTGAACTTTCAGTCGGAATCGCGCTATCTGCAATTGCTGCAGCCCGCTCCTTCCCACCTGGCGACCAATGCCGAGGCGCTGCGCGCCGCCTACAGCGAATACCAGGAACGTTCGCTTGCCCGTACCGGCCTGCGCAAGATCTACATCGTGACGCTGACGCTGACCCTGCTCCTGGCCATCTTCGGAGCGATCGCGGCGGCCTTCCTCATCGCCGGCGACCTCGCCCAGCCGCTGCTGGTTCTGGCCGAAGGCACCAAGGCGGTCGCCGAGGGCAACCTGTCGCCGCGCCCGATCGTGGCGACGAACGACGAGTTAGGCACGCTGACGCAGTCCTTCAACACCATGACGCGCCAGCTATCCGACGCGCGCGCATCGGTGGAGCGCAATCGCGCGGCGCTGGAGAATGCGAAAGCCTACCTGGAATCGGTGCTGGCCAACATGTCGGCCGGCGTGATGGTGCTCGACGGACAATTCCGGCTGGTCACCTGCAATGAATCGGTCGAGCGCATCCTGCACCAGGATTTCAATGCGCACATCGGCAAGCCGCTGTCGGCCATCGATGGCCTGGAGCCGATGGCCAATGCGATCACCAAGGCCTTTTCGGAGCGGCGCGCGCAACTGGCGGGGGCTGCCGAGCATGCCGACGAACTGCACTGGCAAAAGCAGATCGAGGTGCCGCGCCGCGCCGGGGCTTCCGATCCGGACAATGACATCACGCTGCTGGCGCGCGGCTCCTATCTGCCCATCACCGGCGGCAAGGGTTATATCGTCGTATTCGACGACATCTCCGAAGTGATTTCCGCGCAGCGCTCGATTGCCTGGGGTGAAGTGGCGCGGCGCCTGGCGCATGAAATCAAGAATCCGCTGACACCGATCCAGTTGTCGGCGGAGCGCCTGCAAATGAAGCTCGAGTCCAAGCTGCCCGAACCCGATGTTGCGATGTTGACCAGAAGCACGACCACCATCGTCAACCAGGTATCGGCGATGAAGCGCATGGTCGACGATTTCCGCGATTATGCAAAGACGCCGCCGGCGGTGCTGTCACCGCTCAACCTGAATGCATTGGTGCAGGAAATCCTGCACCTCTACATGAACGGCGACGAGCGTGACGTGATCCATGCGTCGCTGGCGCCGGACCTGCCCGGGGTCATGGGCGACGAAACCCAGTTGCGCCAGGTCATTCACAACCTCCTGCAGAATGCGCAGGACGCCATCGCCGATCGCGGACCGGCCGCCGATATTCCGCGCATCGAGGTCGTCACCGAGACGGTCCACTATGAAGACTCCGATGGCGGCAGGCAGACGGCGGTACGCATTTCGGTCACCGACAACGGTCCAGGCTTTTCCGCAAAGATCATTTCGCGCGCCTTCGAACCCTATGTGACCTCGAAGGCGCGTGGCACCGGACTCGGCCTGGCGATGGTGAAGAAGATTGTCGATGAACACGGCGGGAAAATCGACATCAAAAACCGAACAGGTGCAAATGGTGCCAAAGTGTCAATTTTGCTGTTAAAGTTAGCGCCGGGTTCGGGCAGCATCATTGCGGACTTGCCGGAAGGAACGGCAGCATGAGTCGCCATGCGGGCAATAACACTCCGCGACAATGTATGTAGATAAGGTAAGCATATGGCAAATATTCTGGTAGTCGATGATGAGATGGGCATCCGGGAATTGCTCTCGGAAATCCTTGGCGACGAAGGTCATGTCGTCACTACGGCAGAAAACGCGCAGCAGGCGCGCGAGGCGCGGGCGCAGGCAACTCCGGATCTGGTCCTGCTGGACATCTGGATGCCCGATACGGATGGCGTCACCCTGCTCAAGGAATGGCAGCGTGACGGCATGCTGACGATGCCCGTGATCATGATGTCCGGGCACGCCACCATCGACACCGCCGTTGAAGCCACACGGATCGGCGCGCTGAACTTCCTTGAGAAACCGATCGCCCTGCAAAAATTACTCAAGGCGGTACAACAAGGCCTGACCCGTACGCCGGAAACCATACGGCCCGCCCCTCCGGTCTACCAGCCGCGCCCCGCGCTAGCTCCGGCAGAGGAAATGGTGGCAGCCACCACGCCCTATGCGCAGGCCATGACGGCGGGAATCGCCGCCGCCGCGCCGCTGGCGCAGCCGGCACCGCCGGTGGAAACGCCGCTGTTCGGCGTGTCGTTCGACATGCCCTTGCGCGAAGCCCGCGATGCATTCGAGCGCGCCTACTTCGAACACCATCTGGTACGGGAAGGTGGCAGCATGACGCGTGTTGCCGAAAAGACAGGGCTGGAGCGGACGCATCTCTATCGCAAGCTCAAGCAGCTTGGCGTTGAACCCAGCAAGGCGGCGAGAAAAGGTCAGTAAGGGGTGATTGCTGCCACGCTCGTCACCGGGGCCACGCCTTCCCGGCGCGAAGCTGCCATCGCCGAAGCATTGAACAATGCGTCCGATGTCGCGGTTATCCTCGAAGGGCTTCCAGACGGCATGCAGCCGCTTGAAGACCTGCAGCACCTGCCTGGCCTTCATGTTACGCGCATCGCTCCCGGCTGCCTTTGCTGCACCGGCAACCTTACCATGCGAGTCACGCTCAACCGCATGCTCCGCCGGCGGCCGGCACGGCTGTATATCGGCCTGTCCAGCTCCGAACATCTTGCCCGCATCCGGGAATTCCTGAACCAGCCCCCGTATGCATCGCTGCTGATGTTGACACCGGACATCACTGCATGAAAATCTTACTCGCTCCGGCACCGCGAAATTTACCGATTCCGCAGCCGGCGCAAACTCCTTGGCGTAATGGCTTGAAAAGAAGTGGGGTGGCCCCATTTTTGCATTGAAGGGAACTGGGTGACCAGAATATTTCCCCTAACAAGGAGCGCAACATGAACTTAATCTACAACAGCGAGCAGTATAGCGTCGTGGAATTTGGTGCTGACGACGGCCGTGACGCCTTGCGCTTTGGCGGATATGAAATTATGGACAAATCCGGCAAACGCGAGATTTTCATCGGCGGTACGCTGGCAAGATCCTTCCGTGAAGAAGTGGAAAACCTTATCGCAACCGAACCGAGCGTTGAAGAAATCGATGACTTCCTCGGTAAATATGACGAGTTGATGCGTCAACCCGTGACTCTGCATTGAGCCGCACGATGGCATGCCATGAAATGTCCGCATTTTCTGGTGTGCCGGCGACATAGCGTCGCGTCGCCAAGCTGATTCTTATTCCGTGCCTGAATGCTGCCCTGTGGCATGATGGCGGCATTTCAAACGACATCCCTCGAGATCGCAAACCGCCCACCGCAAACCATGCGGTGCGGCCTTCCTTTGCCCGATCGATGAGGCGTGCTCTACGAGGCAGGAATGGATCAGCTAAGTGAATTGAGGGCATGCCGCCGCGTGGCGGAAGCCGGCAGTTTCTCGGCCGCGGCTGCGGCCGTCAATGTGTCGCACACGGGGGTTTCCAGACAGGTACGCCAGCCTGAAGACCGGCTGGGCGTGCAGCCGATCAATCCCACCACGCGCAAGATCGCCCTGACCGGAGCGGGACGCGGCTATTGCGAGCGCGCGCGCCCTATCGCGGACGATCTGCAGGATGCCGATCTCGCCATGGCGCAGCATCACACCACCACGGAGGGACGATTGCGGATCAACTCGCCCATGGCCTTGGGGACGTCCGATCTTGCGCTGCAGCTCGCGGTGCTGGGCGGAACCGGGATAGCGACCACGGCATCGTTCAACGTGCAGAATGATCTCGCCCAGGAAAGCATGGCGCCTGTGCAGCTTGGCTATCCGAAGCGGTCGCGAAGCCTGTATGCCGTCTACCCTCAGAGTCATCATGTCTCCGCAAAAGTGCGGGCATTTGTTGAATTCGCGGCCGGGGTCTACCGTTGGCCGGCCTGGAGCTGACACGCCATGTTTGCCAATTCCAGCCCCATTTCCAGCGCGCAGACCGCCATTCACGAGCAGTTGTTTACCCTCGTCGACAGGCATGCCCGGACACGGTTCCTGAAGCCGATCCTCGATTACAACCGGCAGGCCTTCGATCTCAGCCTTGCAGCCTGGAAGCAGGCCGGTGAAGCTCCGCTCATCATTGACGCGGGCTGCGGAGTCGGCCTGTCGACGCTGCACCTCGCGGCTCGCTATTCCGATCATTTCGTGATCGGTATCGACCAGTCGGCCGACCGCCTCGCGCGCATGACCGCATGGCAAGGCGAGGCGCCTTCGAATCTCATCCGCGTACGCGCCGATCTCGTCGACTACTGGCGCTTGATGGCCATGACAGGCATCCGCCCGGCGCGGCATTACATTCTTTATCCCAATCCCTGGCCCAAGATCGGACATGTGGCGAGGCGCTGGCATGGCCACCCGGTCTTTCCGACGATAGTTACGCTCGGCGGCGAACTGGAATGCCGCAGCAACTGGCGGATTTATATTGATGAATTCGCTGCCGCGCTCCAGCGACTGAGCGGCTATGCGACTGCCTGCGAACCATTCGAACCGCAGTCGCCCATCACGCCCTTCGAGCACAAATACCTGGTCTCCGGACATCGCCTATGGCGTTGCCGCGCATCGATTCCCGGTCAAACATGAGGTCGGAAACAGCCTGTTGGGAAGGGGGTATCAAACCCGTTTGACCTCACTTTGACAGAAAGCAAACGGCTATCCGGTTCTGTGGAAATCCCCTATTTATGGCATTGTTCGGCCCTGTAAAAGACGCTAAGCTCGACCGATAAAAGCTTTGAATAGACTCTTTGCCAACGACAGTCGTCGAGGCCTTCCCTGAAATTGTTTGCTACGCGGCCGCACGCATGCGTGCATGACGTGCAAAATGTTTCTGCGCTGGTCAGACGCCTCGACAAGCATCAACAAGAAGGTATTGTGAAATGCTTTATGCGTCCAACTCTGCACCCATGTCTCAACCTGTCCTCGTACTGCGCCTGACCAGCCGCAACGGACACCAGTGCTATTACTCCGAAACGCTGAAGAAGCAGGGGCTCGACCTGGTCGAGTGCTTTGACTTCGATGCCGCGCAGGACGCAACGAAGGCGGGATGCCGCGTCGGCCTGCTCATCCTCAACCAGGAAACCGACCTGCATTGCCTCGACAGGTGCGAACCCTTCATCAGCAACAACCGCATCACCTGGGTGGCATTGGTCGCTCAGGAACTGATTTCACAGCCTCGCATGCGCAGCTTCATCGGCGAGCATCTGTTCAATTTCATCACGCTGCCGGCCCAGCTCGACCATATCGTGCTGACGCTGCGCCACGCATGGGGCATGGCTTACCTGCGCGACGCCAGCCAGGAAGCGCACTCGCCGCCGCCGCATGTCACCGATGGCGAGTTTGCGATGGTTGGCAAGACGCCGCAAATGCTGCAGCTGTTCAGCCAGTTGCAGAAAGTTGCCCGCACCGACGCCTCGGTCTTGATCACCGGTCCCTCCGGAACCGGCAAGGAATTGGCCGCGCTGTCGATACATCGTCAGTCGGCGCGCAGGAATGCACCGTTCGTTGCAGTCAATTGCGGCGCAATTGCACCGCAATTGTTCCAGTCGGAGCTGTTCGGCTATGAAAAAGGCGCTTTTACCGGCGCCGGGCAGCGAAAGATCGGCCGCATTGAAGCGGCGCAGGGCGGCACGCTGTTTCTCGACGAGATAGGCGACATGCCGTTCGACATGCAGGTCAACCTGCTGCGCTTCCTGCAGGAGAAGACCATCGAGCGCGTGGGCGGCACTGAAAGCCTGGAAATCGATGTGCGCGTGATCGCGGCAACCCATGTCGATTTGAGCGAAGCCGTACGCCAGGGGCGTTTCCGCGAAGATCTTTATTATCGTATCAATGTGGTGTGCATCTCCATGCCTCAGCTGGCCGATCGCGGCCAGGATATCGAAGACATCGCCAAATACTATTTCAAGAAGTTTGCGGTCATGCACAATCGCAGCCTGCGCGGATTTTCCAAGGCGGCGATGAATTCCATGCTCAGCCATAGCTGGCCGGGCAATGTGCGGGAACTGGTCAATCGCGTCCAGCGTGCCACCGTCATGGCTGAAGGGCGCTTCATACAGCCGGAAGACCTTGGCTTTGAACGCGGCACCGAACAGGCGCCGCTGATGTCGCTGGAAGATGCACGCGCAGCGGCGGAGCGCACGATGATACGCCGCGCGCTATCTCAATCCCGTAATCAGATATCGCGCGCCGCTACGCTGCTCGGGGTCTCGCGCGTCACGCTGTATCGTCTGATAGAGAAGTACAACATCCGTCCGGAAGTCATCTCCGCGGCCAGGGCTCCCTATGTTGGCGCCCCCAAGCATGACATAGAGCTCCACAAGTAGATCAGCCTGCGCACAGGCGGCGCCGAAGTGGCATCGACGCTGCAAGCCTTCACGGACTTGCAGTGTCGATTTGTTCGTGCGTCTATTTCAGCGTTACCTCAGCTTGAAGTTGGCATGCCCATGCAATGGCGCCGCGAGCCATGAGTGGCGAGCTCACAGGTTCGGGTCGCGGCAAAATGGTGGTTTGAATATCAGGCAGCTGCATATGCGGCGCCTGCGTCACGCGTAAGTACGCGTCGGTCAAAGCCACCCAAGTTTTCGCCAGGCGGTTGCAGCAAGGGATAAAAGGCCGAAGTCACGGAGCATGAGGCATGCGCTCCGTGACTTCGGCCTTTGCAATCCCGCAGGTGAATTACATCACGCGATTTACCGTTGGCGAAAGGCCGCTACCGCCGGCATTCCCTTCCGCGGTGAGCCCGCGCAGCACTTCGGCCAGCCGACCCGCTGCGGCGGTTGAAGCCCAAGGCCGCCCATGGATCAGATACAACATAGTCTTGTAGGCGCGCTTATCGCCCAGCGGCAAGCGAACCAGCATGCCCTCATCGAGCCAGTGACGGATGCGGTGTTCCGGCAGCCATGCATATCCCAGCTTTTCCGCGACGGCTTGAACTACGGTGTCGAGGCTGCTCATTGCCCAGCGCCGCGTCGGCTTTGAGGAGCCGGCGCCACGGTCGCGTTCGAAGGCATGGCCGATCCCGACATGGACATGCTGAGCAAGATCTGCGGCGGTGACATCGCGCCCCAGGCGAAGAAGGGGATGATCCGGATGCGCGACCGGCAGGTGCTCGACCTCTACCAGGGGCTCGCCGAGAAAACCGAGCGGCACGCGCTCGCTGATGGCGAGATCCACGTTCAGGTCGCGCAGAACATCTTCCGCCTGCAAGGTGTCAACCTCGCTGAGCTTGACATGACTGGCCGCGCGTCCGATCTTGGAAAAGTCGCTGAGCGCACGCATGAGCAGATGGGGTGGAAAGTTGTGGTCAACCACTAGTCGCACCTCGCCGCCATACCCCTGTCCGAGATTCTTGGCGAAAGTCTCCAGTTCGATGGCTTCCTTCAGGACATGTCGAGAACGGTCCAGCAGCGCCCGCCCCTCCGGTGTCAGGTTGGCCTTGCGGCCTTCGATGCGCAATAAGGACGTACCCAGCTGCTCCTGCAGCTTGGAGACGGTATAACTGATGGTCGACTGGCTCAGATGCAGGGACTTGGCAGCTTCGGCGAATCCTCCGCAATCGATTACCGCGTGAAAAATGCGCCACTGTTTCAAGCTGACGTAGATGTTATGGATATCGTGCGGCCGCGAACGAAAGGTTGCCCGGGGTGCGTCCAGTCGTGCCGGCTGACTTAAGGGCTGGGTTCTCAATTGCGTCATCTATTTCTTCCTTTATCTTTCGACGAATCGTGAATATTGCTGGCCAATGCAAATGATCAGGATCTGCCAACGCCGGAATCTGGCAGGCCTTGGCTTACTCCGCCATAGCAATTCCCAAGCCTGCGCACCAAGCCCTTGATTTATCAGGGCAAATTCGAGGTGCGTCAAATCTTTCGTCCAAATGTGTAACGTCTTAATCAGACCACTCCAATCAAAGCGTTACGGCTGAGAATGGAAAAAATCTTCACGGCTACATTGCTGATATGCACTTTGCCATCCAGCATTAAAAAAGGGATTTTCCGACTAGGATCTATTCCTGTGATTTAAGAAATAACATCCAATCGCGCCATATCGCGGAAGATGCCGCAGCACGTGCGAACAAGTTGTCATCAAGTTTTCTTATGATCTCTTTTTCCAAGCTGTGTATGGCACCTTACTTTTGCAGTCCAAATGTGTAAATCATTGTCCAGTGCTGAAAACCCCCTTGATTTACAGCGCGACGGAGGTGCGTATAAAAAAAGCCCGCCACTTCTGCTTGAGGCAGGCAGTGACGGGAACCGGAGAGTAAAGTTGAAGTGGCAGTCGGCATTCAAGCCAGCAGGGGCCGTGACCAGTCGCACACATGTCAACATGGCTATCGCAAGACTTGTGCCGACGTAGCCAAAGGCTTGATTCTTTTAGCCTCTTTCGCCGAAACACAAGGAGCCGCATTCAATCAGGTCCATTGATGTATAAGCCGCGAATCAGGAATGGCCAACCTTCAAGCTGCAGTACATGCGAGCGGCCTTATGAATGCGCCTCGTTCGGCCAGATCGCGATGTCTTCGAGGAGGGGATCCTCGTCTGGCACTGCTGGAAAGGCGTGCATTTGCAAATAGCGCAAAAATATCAAATAATTTCAGCCCACTATTTACACAAAAGAAATAATTGGAGCATGTATGGACCGTCTGCAATCAATGCGGGTTTTCGCGAAAGTCGTGGAGCAAGGTAGCTTTGCCCGCGCCGCGCAAGCCTTGGAAATGTCCAACGCCGTCGTCACCCGGCATGTTGCAGACCTTGAAGATCATCTCGGCACCAGGCTCCTGAATCGCACGACCCGCAAATTGTCCCTGACGGAGACCGGGCACGCTTATCTCGAACGGGTATTGCAGATCCTTCAGGAAGTCGAGGATGCGGAAGCCATCGCCTCCGCCCAGTCCAAGAAGCCAAGCGGGATTTTGCGCATCTATTCGCATCTTGGCTTTGGCCAGCAGCAACTGGCCCACCTTCTGCCGGCGTATGCAAGCCAGTATCCCGACGTAACGCTTGATGTAACACTTTCGGACAAGACGGTAGACTTGGTAGAGGACCGCTTCGACGTTGGCATTTTCATAGATTTCCAGAAGTTCGACTCCAGCATGATTGCGCGGCAGCTGGCGGTGGCCGAAGCCCTGTTGTGCGCATCCCCGGATTACGTGAAGCGTCATGGCGCACCGGAGGAGCTTGACGACATTTCCCGTCATTCCTGCCTTAATTTTTCCTATGAGCAATTACGCCATCACTGGCCGGTCAAGGACAGGGAGGGAAACACCATCAATATTCCTGTCACCGGCAAGGTGGTGTCGAACAATGGCGACTTGCTGCGGCAATGCGCGCTTGCCGGCATGGGCATCACGATCCGGCCATCCTTTGCGCTGGGCGACGATCTGGCAGCGGGGCGCCTGGTGCGCCTGCTGCCAGATCACCACCTTGGTCAATTGCCGGTGATGCTGGTTTATCCGAGCAGACGGCTGCTGTCGGCCAAGGTGCGCACCTTCGTCGATTTCATGGCGCGCCAGTTTCCGCGGCCGGAAGAAGACCCGTGGCAATCACGCGCACAGCAGTTGGGCGTGCGGGCGGCGGCGGGCTGACAGCGGTTGACATGTCGAGCGCTTTGCCGTTGCCGTTGCCGTGAACATGGTATGTTTTCATGATCAACCACTCCACTCATCCTTTTCATCCATGTGCCAGCTTCTTGGAATGAATTGCAATGTCCCGACCGACATTGTGTTCAGCTTTACCGGTTTCGCAACGCGGGGCGGCCGCACCGACGTCCATCACGACGGCTGGGGAATCGCCTTTTTCGAAGGCGCCGGAGTGCGCCATTTCGTCGACCATGCGGCAGCCGTCGCCTCGCCCGTCGCGGACCTGATCAAGCGATGGCCGATCAAATCGAAGAACGTGATCGCACACATCCGCAAGGCGACGCAAGGCAGGATCGCGCTGGAAAACTGTCATCCCTTCGTACGCGAGCTATGGGGGCGCTATTGGGTCTTTGCCCATAACGGCGATCTCAAGGACTTCAAGCCGGAGTTGAATGGCGCCTTTCAGCCGGTGGGCAATACCGACAGCGAAATGGCATTCTGCTATCTGCTGCAGGAAATGCGGCGCCGTTTCGGCGGTACGCCGCCCGGCTTGCCGGAGCTGACTTCCGCGCTGCGCGAACTGACCGGCGCCATCGCAGCGCATGGCGCATTCAATATGATGCTGTCCGATGGTTCGGCCCTGTTTGCCCACTGCTCGACCAATCTTCATTACATCGTCCGCAAGCATCCCTTTGCCACCGCCAAGTTGTCGGACGAGGATATGACGGTTGATTTCTCCCAGGTCACCACGCCCAATGACCGGGTCGCAGTTATCGTAACGGCCCCCCTGACCGACAATGAAACCTGGACGCAATTCGGACAGGGCGAGATGAAAGTGTTCGTCGAGGGCGAACCCGTTGCGCTTTGATTCATCATTGCTCGCATGAAATCTGCACTGCACAATTGAAAGTTGCGCCGCGGCAATTAAAAATAGGCTAGAGTGTTAACAGACGGCGACTCAGAGACGGCTTGCCCAAGCAACGCAAGTGCGAAGAGGCCGTATGCGTTGATGTTCGACAGCGGCGACGAAACTTCCTGTCCGGCAGTCGGCGGCGACCCATACGACCTGTTCGCATTTCATGGCGGCATGCTGATTCACAGCGCAATACGACCCCGAGAAGGCGAGACAAACCGTGATGATTGCCAACCTCATGCCCACCGAAAACGCAGCGATTCCGCTGCGCGTCCGTGAATTCTTCCTCGCCCGCCAACCCATCCTGGACCGAAACCAGTCGCTGGTCGCGTACGAACTCCTGTTCAGGAATGCCGCCAGCGGCCCGGCGCAGGTGACCAGCGACCTCTCGGCGACCGCCTCGGTCATTGCGCATACCTCGCAACTGGGAATGGAGAAAGTCGTCGGTGACTCGCTCGGCTACATCAATGTCGATGCCGCGGTGCTCATGAGCGATATCTTCCAGTTCCTGCCGCGCGAAAAGGTGGTGCTTGAAATCGTGGAGACCCTGAAGGTCACGCCGGAAATCCTGGAGCGCATTGCGGAACTGGTCAAGGCCGGCTTCAGGTTCGCGCTGGACGATGTGATCACCGACGGCGAAGATGTGCGGCAATTGCTTCCGCTGGTGGAAATCGTCAAGTTCGACCTGCGCGACATGCCCTTGTCGGCGCTGCTCAAGCTCACCGCGCAATTCAAGGCGGCCGACAAGAAGCTGCTCGCCGAGAAAGTGGAAACGCCGGATCAGTTCAAGACCTGCCTCGACCTCGGCTTCGATTACTTCCAGGGCTACTACTTCGCCAAGCCGGTGATCCTGAGCGGCAAGAAACTGTCGCCGTCGCAACTGGCGATCATGCACCTGATGAACCAGATCCGCTCCGACGCCGACAATGCCGCCATCGAAAGCAGCGTCAAGAAAGACGTCACGCTGTGCTTCAATCTGCTGAGGCTGGTGAATACGCCGGCCATAGGCGCGCGGCGGCGCATCGATTCCGTCAGCCAGGCGCTGATGCTGCTCGGCCGCTCCCAGCTGCAGCGCTGGCTGCAGATCATGCTGTATGCGGAACCGTGCAAGAAGGGCCACAACATGACGCCCCTGCTGACGCTCGCGGCCACGCGCGGCAAGCTGCTCGAACTGATCGCCCAGCAGGTCGATCCGCGCAATCGCGCACTGGCCGACGCGGCATTCACCGTCGGCATCATGTCGCTGATGGATACCCTGTTCAGCATGCCGATGGCACAAATCCTGGAACAGGTTTCCGTCGGCGAGGATGTCAGCGACGCCCTGCTTTATCGCACCGGTCCTTACGGCGAAATGCTGCGCCTGGCCGAGCACATGGAGCGCGTGGATGAAGCCGGCTCCATGCTCGATGACCTGATCCTTCGCTTCGAGCTTTCAGACCAGGACCTCTACAATCTGCAGGTGTCGGCCTTCGAATGGGGCGACAGCGTGGCGCGCACCACCTGCTGAACCCCATCGACCCTTCTCCATAAGGCCCACGCCCGAAGCCCGCGCCAGCAGTCCCCGGGCTTGTTCCTTTCCTGAAACCTCAGGAAAGATTCGGCGCCAGCCAGCGCTCCAGATCGTCCTTGCCGACACCGCGGCGCTGCGCCATGTCCTGCACCTGGTCTTCGCCGATCTTGCCGACCACGAAGTATTTCGAATCAGGATGGGCGAAGTAGAAGCCCGACACCGACGCGCCGGGGAACATCGCAAACGATTCGGTGACGCGCATGCCGACCTCCTCTGCCTGCAGCACCTTGAACATGTCGGCCTTGACCGTGTGTTCCGGGCAGGCGGGATAGCCGGGCGCCGGGCGGATGCCGCGGTAGGCTTCCTTGATCAGCTCTTCATTGCTCAGCTTTTCCTCGGAGGCATAGCCCCACAGGTCCTTGCGCACCCGTTCATGCAGGTGCTCGGCGAAGGCTTCGGCCAGCCGGTCGGCCAGCGACTTGAGCATGATGCTGCTGTAGTCGTCATGCGCATCCTCGAAGCGCTTCTCGTGCTTCTCGATGCCGAGGCCGGCAGTGACCGCGAACAGGCCGATGTAGTCGGCGATGCCCGACGACTTGGGTGCGATGAAATCGGCCAGGCACTGGTTGGGCCGTGCGATGCCGTCGATCACCGGCTTGGCTGTCTGCTGGCGCAGGCCGTAATAGGTGAAGGCGACCTTGGTGCGCGTGTCGTCGGTATAGATTTCGATGTCGTCATCGTTGACGGTGTTTGCCGGCAGCAGCGCGATGACGCCGTTGGCGGTCAGCCAGCGGCCCTCGATCAGCTTCTTCAGCATCGCCTGGCCTTCCTCATAAACCTTGCTGGCCTGCTCGCCCACCACCTCGTCCTTCAGGATCGCGGGGAAAGGTCCGGCCAGGTCCCAGGTCTGGAAGAACGGTCCCCAGTCGATGTACTGCGCCAGCGTTGCCAGATCAACGTTCTTGAACACCCGGCGGCCGATGAACTTCGGCTTGACCGGCGCGAACTCGAGCTTCGTCCTGTTGGCGCGCGCCTCGGCCAGCGTCACCATCGGCACCGCCTTCCTGTTCGCATGCTGTTCGCGGATGCGTTCGTAATCGGTCTTGATATCCTCGATATAACGGTCGCGCTGCTCCTGCGTCAGCAGCGACTGCGCCACCGATACCGAACGCGAGGCATCCGGCACGTAGACCACCGGGCCTTCATAGTTGGGCGCGATCTTCACCGCGGTATGGGCGCGGCTGGTGGTGGCGCCGCCGATCAGCAGCGGAATCTTCAGCATGCGGAAATGCTCGTCGCGCTGCATTTCCTTGGCCACGTAGGCCATCTCTTCCAGCGAGGGCGTGATCAGCCCCGACAGGCCGATGATGTCGGCATTCTCGGCCTTGGCCTTGGCCAGGATTTCCGAGCACGGCACCATCACGCCCATGTTGACCACTTCGAAGTTGTTGCATTGCAGGACCACCGACACGATGTTCTTGCCGATGTCGTGCACGTCGCCCTTGACGGTGGCGATGACGATCTTGCCCTTGGGCTTGGCGGCGATGCCGGTCTTTTCTTCCTCCAGCCGCTTCTCCTCCTCGATGAAGGGAATCAGGTGGGCCACCGCCTGCTTCATCACGCGCGCCGACTTCACCACCTGCGGCAGGAACATCTTGCCCTGGCCGAACAGGTCACCGACAATGTTCATGCCATCCATCAGCGGACCTTCAATTACGTTAATCGGGCGGCCGCCGTTGGCCGCCACCTTGGCGCGCGCTTCCTCGGTATCCTCGACGATCCATTGCGTGATGCCGTGCACCAGCGCATGGGCCAGGCGCTTTTCCACCGGCTCGCCACGCCATTCCAGGTTCTGCTCTTCCTTCTTGCCGCCGGCCTTCAGCGTTGCGGCGATTTCGATCATGCGCTCGGTGGCATCGTCGCGGCGGTTGAGCACCACGTCTTCCACGCGCTCGCGCAATTCGGGTGCCAGCTCGTCGTAGACGCCGACCATGCCGGCATTGACGATGCCCATGGTGAGCCCGGCCTTGATCGCGTGATAAAGGAACACGGTATGGATCGCTTCGCGCGCCGGATCGTTGCCGCGGAAGCTGAAGCTCACATTCGAAACGCCGCCGCTGATCTTCGCATGCGGCAGGTTCTCGCGAATCCAGCGCGTGGCGTTGATGAAATCGACCGCATAGTTGTTGTGCTCCTCGATGCCGGTGGCGATGGCGAAGATGTTCGGATCGAAGATGATGTCTTCCGGCGGGAAGCCGACCTTCTCGGTCAGCAGCTTGTAGGCGCGCTCGCAGATCTCGATCTTGCGCTCGAAGGTGTCGGCCTGTCCGGTCTCGTCGAAGGCCATGACGATGACGGCCGCGCCGTAGCGGCGGCACAGCGTGGCCTGGCGCAGGAATTCCTCCTCGCCTTCCTTCATCGAGATCGAATTGACCACCGACTTGCCCTGCACGCATTTGAGGCCGGCTTCGATGACCGACCATTTCGAGGAATCGATCATGATCGGCACGCGCGCGATGTCGGGCTCGGATGCGATCAGGTTGAGGAAGCGGGACATCGCGGCGACCGAATCCAGCATCGCCTCGTCCATGTTGATATCGATGATCTGGGCGCCGTTCTCCACCTGCTGCCGCGCGACCGACAACGCCTCGTCGTACTGCTCGTTCAAGATCATGCGGGCGAACGCCTTGGAGCCGGTGACGTTGGTGCGCTCGCCGACATTGACGAACAGCGAGCTTTCATCAATGACGAAAGGTTCCAGGCCTGACAGCTTCATCGTCGGCGTCGATTCGGGACGCTTGCGCGGCGGCAGCTTGCCGACCGCATCGGCGATCGCCTTGATGTGGGCCGGCGTGGTGCCGCAGCAGCCGCCTGCGATGTTGACGAAGCCGCTCTCGGCGAAATCCTTCAACAGGGAAGACGTGATGTCCGGCGTTTCATCGAAGCCGGTGTCCGCCATCGGATTGGGCAGGCCGGCATTCGGATAAACGGAGACGAAAGTGTCGGCGATCTTCGACAATTCCTCCGCATAGGGCCGCATCAGCGCCGCGCCGAGCGCGCAATTGAGGCCAACCGACAGCGGCCTGGCATGGCGCACCGAATGCCAGAACGCGGCCACGGTCTGGCCCGACAGGATGCGCCCGGAGGCATCGGTAACGGTGCCGGAAATCATGATCGGCAGGCGCTTGCCGGTCTCCTCGAAATAGGTGTCGATGGCGAACAGCGCCGCCTTGCAGTTGAGCGTATCGAAGATGGTTTCCACCAGCAGCACGTCGGAACCGCCCTCGACCAGGCCGCGCGTCTGCTCGTGGTAGGCCGCAACCAACTGGTCGAAGGTGATATTGCGGGCCGCCGGGTCGTTGACGTCGGGCGAGATGGATGCCGTCTTGGGCGTCGGGCCGAGCGCGCCGGCGACGAAGCGCGGCTTGTCGGCGGTGGAATACTTGTCGCAGGCGGCGCGCGCGAGTTTAGCGGCGGCCAGGTTCATTTCATAGGCGAGGTGGCCGAGATGATAGTCGTCCTGGGCCACGCTGGTCGCGCCGAAAGTATTGGTTTCGATCAGGTCGGCGCCGGCGGCTAGATACTGTTCATGGATCTCGCTGATGATCTGCGGCTGGGTCAGCACCAGCAGGTCGTTGTTGCCCTTGATGAACAGTTCCTTGCCGGGCACGGAAAAATCGGCAAAACGCGTGCCGCGATAGTCTTCCTCGCTCAGCTTGTATTGCTGGATCATGGTGCCCATCGCGCCGTCGAGAATCAGGATGCGCTGGGACAGCAGATCGCGCAATAGCGCTTCGGTGGAGGAGATGGCGTCGCGTTTCATGATTTCCCTTCAAAGCAAAAAACCCGGCCTGCAAAGCGGGACCGGGTTCGACGTCCGCTTTAGCTGCATTTCTAACGGGACTTGACCCTGGCGCCCGCAAGCTGGGTTTTGACTTTTTCCAATCAAATCGGCGCCAAAAAATTATACGTGAAATCAATATCTTGGGTAATACCAATCCCAAGCATTCCATGACATGGGATTGGTATAAGCCGCATTCGCCCGGCGGGCTGGGCGCACGGCTTGAGGCCGGGCAACCGGCCTTTCCGGAAAATCAGGCATGAAAGAAGACCGGCGCGCCGAGAAGCTCAGCGGCTCAAGGATTTAGTCGCCCAGTGACTCAGTGGCTCAGCGAAAGCGCCCGCCCTCCAGCGGGAATCCTTTCAGGAACTCGGCGGCAGGCAGGCGCTTGCTGCCCGGCTTCTGCAGCTCGAGGAGTCGCAATGCGCCGCCGCCGCATGCGACGACCACGCCGTCCTGCGCATTGGCCGCGAGCACTTGGCCGGGCTCGGCCGCAGGACCGGACTCGACCAGATCGGCCCGCCAGAATTTGACCGGGATGTCGTTGAAGTGCGCCACGGCACCGGGGAATGGATTGAAGGCGCGTATTTTCCGATGCAGGACCGGCGCCGGCTGGCTGAGGTCCAGCGTTCCCTCTTCCTTGGCGATCTTGGCCGCGTAAGTCACGCCGGCATCCGGCTGCGGCGTCCCCGGCGGCAGGCTGCCCTGGCGCTTCAGCTGCTGCATGACGTCGACGATCATCCGGCCGCCCATTTCCGCCAGCCGGTCATGCAGCTCGCCGGTTGTCGTACCGCCATCGATGGGCATGCGTTCCATGGCCAGCATCGGACCGGTATCCAGCCCCTCTTCCATCTGCATGATGGTGATGCCGGTTTCCGCGTCACCCGACTCGATGGCCCGGTGAATCGGCGCGGCGCCGCGCCAGCGCGGCAGCAGCGACGCATGGATGTTGATGCAGCCGTGTGCGGGAATGTCGAGCACGCTGCGCGGCAGGATCAGGCCATAGGCCGCGACCACCATCACGTCATGCGGCGTGGACTGCAGCAGTGCATGTGCCTCTTTCGCAATGTCGGGATACTTGCCGTCCAGGCGCAGGGAGATGGGCTGGGCGACGGCAATTCCGTGCGCCGTCGCGAACTGCTTGACCGGAGAAGCGTGCATCTGCATGCCTCGACCGGCGGGCCTGTCCGGCTGGGTCAGGACGAGCGGGATCTCGAAACCCGCGGCATGCAGGGCTGCAAGCGCGGTGGCTGCGAATTCGGGAGTGCCGGCGAATATGATTTTCATGGGCGGGGGAAAGACGGTTGCGGATTGTTGCGCAATTCATGGAGGCAGCCCATGACCGCGACCGTGCCGGCGCCCGCTGTTGACGGAGCGCGGCGCCGCGCTCCGGGCGCTTGACTGCTCAGCGGATCAGCGCGCGGCAGCGGCCTTGTTCTTGTCGCGGTTGAGTTCGCGCTCTTCCTTAAGCAGCTTGGTCTTGATGCGGTTGCGCTTGAGCGGCGAAAGATACTCCACGAATACCTTGCCTTTGAGATGATCCATTTCATGCTGGATGCAGACCGCAAGCAATCCGTCCGCCTCGATCTCGAAGGGCTTGCCTTCCAGGTCGAGCGCGCGCACCTTCACCCGCGAGGGCCGCTCCACGCCGTCGTAAATGCCGGGAACCGACAGGCAACCCTCGTCATAGACCTGCCTTTCCTCGCTGGCCCAGACGATCTCGGGATTGATGAACACCTGCAGCGCATCGTGGGTGTCGGAGGTATCGATGACGATCAGCTGCTCGTGAACATCGATCTGCGTCGCGGCCAGGCCGACGCCCGGCGCGTCGTACATGGTTTCGGCCATGTCGGCAGCCAGTTTCTTCAGGCGTTCATCGAATACCGTCACAGGCTTGGCAACCTTATGCAGGCGTGGATCGGGGTAACGCAAAATATTCAATAGGGACATACGGCTTTTGTGCAACAACTCCGGTTGAGCGAAGTGTCGATTCTCTTGCTAGTTCAAGGATTTATGTGCAGAATTTGATTCAATTTGGCAAGTTATAGCCAAGAAACCATTTCCAGCTTGGCAACATGCCGTGGCAAAGTCAGAAGAAGAAAAACATACGCCACATTTCATTGGATCGATCTATGAAAAAGTTTAGCACAGCAGCTCTTCTCCTCGCAGTTGCATCGGCTTCCGGTGCGCATGCGGCCGAGGAAACAACGACTTCCCAGCGCTGTGCCTTCCTGCAGAATGCACCGGACCAGCACACCGTCGTCCGCGGCGACACTCTATGGGACATTTCCGGCAAATTTCTCCAGCACCCCTGGTGCTGGCCGCAGGTCTGGGGCATGAACCGCGACCAGATCCGCAATCCGCACTGGATTTATCCCGGCCAGATCGTCTATTTCGACCGCGCCTCGGGCAAGCTGCGCCTCGGTGCTCCGGTCGGCCAGGGCAATGCCGGCGGCATTCCGACGGTGCGCCTGTCGCCTCAACTCCGTACCGAAGGACTTGGACAGGACGCCGTTCCCGCAATTCCCTCCAGCGTCATCGAGCCATTTCTGTCGCAGCCGCTGATCGTCGCCGAAGGCGAGCTGCAGGATGCGCCGCGCATCATGGCGACCGAGGAAGGACGCGTCATCCTTGGCAAGAACGACAAGGCTTTCGTCCGCGGCGACCTCAAATCCGGCACCTCCTTTCAGGTCTTTCGTCCCGGCACGCCGCTGAAGGATCCGGTCAGCCGCGAGGTGATCGGTCATGAAGCCGTCTATCTCGGCACCGTCAAGCTGGAGCGGCCAGCGCAGGCTGCCAATGAAGCACATGTTTTCCGCGTGGTCACGGTGAAGGAAGAAATGGGAGTTGGCGACCGCCTGCTGCCCGTGCCTCCCTCGCCCATCCTGAACTACGTGCCCCATCCGCCAGAGAAAAACGTCGATGCCCGCATCGTGTCGGTATATGGGGGCGTTTCCCAGGCGGGCCAGAACCAGATCGTGACGGTCAACCGCGGCAGCAAGGACGGCATCGATCTGGGCACGGTGCTTGAGCTGTACCGCTACGGCCAGGTCGTGACCGACCGTACCGAAAAGGGTTCCTTTTTCTCCATCGGATCCTGGGGCAAACCGAAAGTGAAACTGCCGGACAACCAGTACGGCAGCCTGTTCATTTTCAGAATTTTCGACAATATCTCCTACGGCCTGGTCATGCAGGTGACCGACACGGTCCAGATCGGCGATGTCGCCAAATCGCCCGAATGATTCGCTGCCGCTGATGCCGTCCTTATTGCCCGCCGGGGAACTGGCGCACTGGATCAGGCTGGTGGAGACGCCCGGCGTGGGCAACCAGACCGGCCGCAAGCTGCTTGCGGCCTTCGGTTCGCCGCAGGCCATTTTCGAAGCGGATTTCCAGGCGCTTGCGCAGCACGTGGGGCCGCGCATTGCCGATGCGCTCCTGACGCCGGCAACCGGCGCGATGCAGGCGCAGATCGACAAGACATCGGACTGGGCAGGCCATCCCGTCAATCATGTGCTGACCCTGGGCGACTCACGCTATCCCCGCGCCCTGCTGGACATCGCCGACCCGCCGCTGATGCTGTACGCAAAGGGCCACGTCGGTCTGCTGAACGCACCGGCCGTTGCCGTTGTCGGCAGTCGAAATGCGACCGCACAAGGCATCATCAACGCGGAGAAGTTTTCCGAAGCGCTCAGCCATGCCGGTCTGTCCATCATTTCCGGCCTTGCCCTGGGCATCGATACTGCGGCCCACCGCGGCGGGCTCTGCGGCAGCGGGTCGACCGTCGCGGTCATCGGCACCGGCGCAGATATCGTCTACCCGGCACGCAATCGCGACCTGGCCCATCGCATCGCCGAGACAGGCTGCATTCTCAGCGAGTACATGCTTGGCACAGCGGCGGTCGCCTCGAATTTTCCACGGCGCAATAGAATCATTTCGGGACTGGCACAAGGCGTGCTCGTTGTCGAGGCCGCCGCCCGTTCCGGCTCATTGATCACCGCGCGCATGGCAGGCGATCAGGGTCGTGAAGTTTTTGCCATTCCGGGATCCATTCACTCGCCCTTGTCCAAGGGTTGCCACCTTCTTATCAGACAAGGCGCAAAGCTGGTTGAATCGGCACAGGATATTCTTGAAGAGCTGACACATTGCCGGCAACCGATCGAGCAAACTTCGATGGCGCCGACGACCGCAGCCATGCCGGAATGCGCAGTGCTTTCGACCATGGGATTCGATCCGGTGCATCTGGATGTGCTGGCCGAACGCTGCAATATAAATATTGCAGAGCTGCAATCAACTCTTCTAATATATGAATTGGACGGCATCGTTGAGATGCTGCCCGGAAACGTAGTACGGCGGGTCGCAACATCCTGAAACCAAAAACCCGCTGTCGGCATTTCCGGATTTCGGATATGCTTGGAACGCAAGACTGCAATATTTATTTGTACCTTCGCTGGCATGGCACCTCTTTTCTTGGCTTTTTCGGTGTCTATTTGCAAGAAAAGATGAACACGAGAGTGTCATTTATTCGCAACCAGGTTTTGACGCGCAGTTGGCGTCACGGCCTTAACGGTACAGTGAAATCATGTTCGACGTTCTCGTTTACCTCTACGAAACCTATTATCGGCCCGAAGCCTGCCCTGACTCGGATGCACTGGTCAAGAAGCTGTCGGCCGTCGGTTTCGACGAAGAAGAAATTTCCAAGGCACTGGGCTGGCTGACAGACCTTGCCGAAACCACCAACGAGTTTTCCGACCGTTATCCGCAGCAGACCGCCTTTTCCTTCGGCATCCGCATTTATGCGCCGCAGGAACTGGATGTGCTGGGAACCGAAACGGTAGGCTTTCTGCAGTTCCTCGAATCGGCCAAGGTCATCGATTCGATCCAGCGCGAAATCATTATCGAACGTGCTTTGGCGGCGAGCGACTCCCAGGTCTCCCTCGACAAGATCAAGGTGATTGTCCTGATGGTATTGTGGAGCCAGGGCAAGGAACCGGACGGCCTGATCTTCGATGAACTGTTTTCCGACGACGAAGATTCCGAACCGCGCCTGCTGCATTGAAATTCATTCACCTCGTGCCGACATAGGTCGGCATCGACCTGCCGCTTATTGCGTTGCTTATTGCGTTGCTTGGTGCGCTGCTTTATTTCACTGTTATTGCGCCATTACCAAACAGTCAAGCTTTCGGGCAGCGGCCGCCGCTTTTCTCCTTGCTTGCGGATTCTCCCGCAACGCGCTTATCATTGGCCGCTAAATCACCGGATAAGTTGTTATATTAGTAGGGGTTGCATTTGCGCAATTCCGTTCCGGCCGCTATTCATGCATGACCGCGCGCCTGTCCGCGCCACTTTCGAGACGAATTTATGACCAAAACCCTCATCATCGCAGAGAAGCCCTCTGTCGCGAACGATATCGCGAAGGCGCTCGGCGGCTTTACAAAGCACGATGAGTACTTCGAATCCAGCGAGTATGTGCTTTCGTCGGCCGTCGGCCATCTGGTCGAGATCGGCGTGCCCGAGGAATACGACGTCAAGCGCGGCAAATGGACATTCACCCATCTGCCGATGATTCCACCGCATTTCGCGCTCAATCCGATCGCCAAGACCGAATCGCGCCTGAAGGTGCTGACCAGGCTGATCAAGCGCAAGGATGTCAGCGGCCTGATCAACGCATGCGACGCGGGCCGTGAAGGCGAACTGATCTTCCGGCTGATCGCCCAGTATGCGAAAGCCAAGCAGCCGATCAGGCGGCTCTGGCTGCAATCGATGACGCCCGGCGCCATTCGCGACGGCTTCTCCAAGTTGCGCGAAGACCAGGAGATGCTGCCGCTGGCCGACGCCGCCCGCTGCCGCAGCGAAGCCGACTGGCTGATCGGCATCAACGGCACGCGCGCCATGACGGCCTTCAATTCCAAGGAAGGCGGCTTCTACCTGACCACCGTCGGCCGGGTGCAGACGCCGACGCTGTCGATCGTGGTCGAGCGTGAGGAAAAGATCAAGAATTTCGTGCCGCGCGACTATTGGGAAGTGCGCGCCGAGTTCATCTGCGCGGCCGGTATCTACGAAGGCCGCTGGCTCGACACCAAGTTCAAGAAGGACGAAACCGATCCGGAAAAGAAAGCGGAGCGCCTGTGGAGCAAGGCGGCCGCCGAATCCATCGTCGCCGCCTGCCGCGGCAAGCAGGGCAACGTCACCGAGGAATCGAAGCCGGCCACGCAGATCGCTCCCGCGCTGTTCGACCTGACCAGCCTGCAGCGCGAAGCCAATGCCCGTTTCGGCTTTTCGGCCAAGAACACGCTGGGACTGGCGCAGGCGCTGTATGAAAAGCACAAGGTGCTGACCTATCCGCGTACCGATTCCCGCCACCTGCCGGAAGACTATCTGCAGACGGTACGGCAGACGCTGGAAGTGGTCGCCGAAAACCACAACTACCAGCAGTTCGCATCGCAGATCCTCAACAAGAACTGGGTCAAGCCGAACAAGCGCATCTTCGACAACACCAAGATCAGCGACCACTTCGCGATCATTCCGACCACGCAGGCGCCGAAGAACCTGTCCGAGCCGGAACAGAAGCTCTACGACCTCGTGACCCGCCGTTTCATGGCGGTGTTCTTCCCGGCCGCCGAATTCCAGGTCACCACCCGCTACACCGAAGTCTCCGGCCACCAGTTCAAGACCGAAGGCAAGGTGATGACCAATCCCGGCTGGCTGGCGATCTACGGCCGCGAAGCCGCCAACGACGACGACAAGGAAAACGCGGGCACGCTGGTGCCCGTGGCCAAGGGCGAGAAGGTGCAGACCGAGAAGATCGTTGCAAACGGCCTGGTCACGAAACCGCCCGCGCGCTATTCGGAAGCGACGCTGCTGTCGGCCATGGAAGGCGCCGGCAAGCTGGTCGACGACGAGGATTTGCGAGAAGCGATGGCTGGAAAGGGGCTGGGCACGCCGGCAACCAGGGCGGCCATCATCGAAGGCCTGCTGAATGAAAAGTACCTGCTGCGCGAAGGCCGCGAGATCATTCCGACCGCCAAGGCATTCCAGCTGATGACCTTGCTGCGCGGCCTCGGCGTCAATGAACTGACGGCGCCGGAGCTGACTGGCGAATGGGAATACAAGCTGTCGCAGATGGAGCGCGGCAGGATCAGCCGCGAGGAATTCATGCGCGAGATCGCGCAGATGACCCAGATCATCGTCAAGCGCGCGAAGGAATACAACAACGACACCATTCCCGGCGACTATGCGACGCTGAACACGCCCTGCCCCAACTGCGGCGGCGTGGTGAAGGAAAACTATCGCCGCTTCGCCTGCACCAAGTGCGAGTTCTCGATGAGCAAGATTCCTGGAAGCCGCCAGTTCGAAATCGCGGAAGTCGAGGAATTGCTGCAGAAGCGCGAGATCGGTCCACTGCAGGGATTCCGCTCGAAGATGGGCCGTCCGTTCGCCGCCATCCTGAAAATCGTGCGCGATGAAGACATCAACAACTTCAAGCTGGAATTCGACTTCGGCCAAAACCAGGATGAAGGCGAAGACGGCGAAGGCGTCGACTTCTCGGAACAGACACCGCTCGGCGCCTGCCCGAAGTGCAACAGCGGGGTCTACGAAATGGGTCTGGCTTATGTCTGCGAAAAGACGGTTGCCAAGCCCAAGGCTTGCGACTTCCGCAGCGGCCGCATCATCCTGCAGCAGGAAATCCTGCCGGAGCAGATGGCCAAGCTGCTCAACGACGGCAAGACCGACCTGCTGCCCGGCTTCATTTCGCAGCGCACGCGCCGTCCCTTCAAGGCTTTCCTGGTCAAGGACAAGAACGGCAAGGTGAGCTTCGAGTTCGAGGAGCGCAAGGGCAAGGCGCCGGCCAAGGGCAAGGCAGAAGAAAAGGACGAAGCCACGGCGGAAGCCCCGAAGAAGGCAGCGGCAACGAAGACCGCCGCCAAGTCGGCGGCGACCAAGACAGCGGCGGCCAAGCCTGCCGTCAAGAAAACGGTCGCCAGAAAAGCTGCGGCCAAGAAGGCGGCCTGACGCAGATTCTCAGCGCAGCCCCGCAGCCCTGCGCCGCAACAACCGCAACGGCCTCCTTCGCAAGGAGGCCGTTTTCATTCGGCGGGCCGCCGCAAACTTATTGCAGCCCATCGCAGCCGGCAACAATCGCTATTCGGCATCGCTGACGCGCCCCGGCTCGTGGGTATCGTAATGCGGCAGGTTGTCATCGATGGCCGCCCACGGCGGCACGCCGAGCGTGAAGATATGCGCGGCGGGGGTGACATCCGTCTCGCTGTCGAGACTGCCCATGCGCAATCTCAGCACCGCCGGCTCGGCATCGCGGCGTGAATAGAGCGGCGAACCGCAGGCGCGGCAGAACGCCCGCTTCTTGCCGGGCGAGGACTCGTACTCCTGGATCAAGTCCTCGCCCTGCGTCCACGTGAACTTTTCCTTCTCCACCGGCGCGGCGATCACGCCTGCGCCGCCTTGCGCCTTGCGGCAGTCGCTGCAATGGCAGATCGTGATGGTGCCGAACCCGCCGGCATATTCGTAGCGCACACCGCCGCACATGCAGCTTCCTTGCATCATGGTTCCCTCCTCCCGGTTCCTCGTTTCGCATGTCGGACACATCAAATTCTTGCGGGAAATCCCACGTCGGAACTCCAGCCAAGAAAAAGCAGTCGAAACATTGTAATTTCACTATCGCTCCAATGACTTTAGCCTGCTTCAGCAGCTTTGACGTCGTTGGAAATTCAATGTGATTCAGTTCACCGGAGAATATTATGAAACAACGTCTCTTGATATCGATGATTAGCGCTGTTGCTCTGGCGTCGACCTTGACCGCATGCGGCACGCCTTCGCGCACCACGATGGGCACCGGTGCCGGCGCAGTGCTGGGTGGAGCCGCCGGACATGCGGTCAGCGGAGGCAGCACGTTGGGCACGATCGGCGGCGCGGCCGTGGGCGGCGTGGTCGGCAACCAGATCAGCAAGTAAGCTTTCCCGTTCTCGATAGGCTACACGCCTATGCTTGCATGGATGCGGGAAAGAAACCGGATCACCCGCGGATTACCCGCATCCGTGCATGTCCTGCTGCAGTCGCCAGCCGCGCCTGAGCTGCGCCGCGCTTTCACAGAAGAAGATTCCCCCCCTCTTCGAAGAAGACGATTCCTTCCCTCTTCAACGCAGATCAACGCAGGTCATCATCCCGGTGTAACCAAATGCATCGGTCGGAACTTTCGCTTATTGAAAGATTCTCACACTCGCAGCATGCAATTTTGGCATGACAAATTGCTGCTACATGTTACCGACTATCGATTGATTCCTTAAGGAGAACTCTCATGATGAAGTGGACTATTCCCCTGGTATGCGCCATGGTATTGAGCGCATGCGGCACCTCCGGCATGAATTCCAGCACACGTTCCACTACCAGCTCTCCGAGCGCCACATCCAGCTCCGGCGGTTCCGGCAGCTACGGCACAAGCGGCTCCACAGGCTCCTCGAGCACCATGGGCACCTCCGGTTCTTCTAGCACCATGGGCACCTCCGGTTCCTCGAGCACCATGGGTACCACTGGCGGCTCCGGCAGCATCAACACCAGCCCTGGCGTAGGCATCGGTACCGGCACCAACACCGGCCCTGGCGGCAGCACTGGTCCTAATGCAGCCGGCACTGCCGGCTCCGGCGCAAGCGGCAAGTAATCCTATGTCCCTGTAAGCCGGCAAGGCTCTTTCGAGTCTTGCGCTACTTACGAATGTGACTTTTACTCAAGGCGGAATGCATGCATTCCGCCTTGTTTCATGCTGCCCCCCCCCCGGGCACCGCACTGCCTCCTGCTCCGCGATGGAAGCCTCATCGCCATGCTTCGCACATCCCGCACGTACTGCGCATCACGACCCCAACATCCGAATCCCTTGCCTGCCGCGCCACGGTGCGGTGCAGGTTGAAGCCGTGGTCATGTCCGCGCGTGGCGGCTCTCGAGATCCAGCAGGTAGCGCTTGCGCGGCAAGCCGCCCGCGAAACCCGACAAACCTCCCGAAGATCCCAGCACACGGTGGCATGGCACGATGATGGAAATCGGGTTCCTGCCGATGGCGGTTCCGGTTGCGCGTATCGCATTCGGCTTGGCAATGTGCTGCGCAATCGCGGAATACGTTGTAGTGGTGCCGAACTGCAGCGAGCATAACGCCGTCCATACCGCTTGCTGGAACGAGGTACCCGAAGGATCGAGCGCAAGATCGAAGTTTTGGCGTTCGCCGCAAAAATATTCCTGCAATTGTGCTGCCGCCGCGACCAGGTGCGGATGCGCATCATCGCGCCTCCAGTCGCCGGGACCGGAGAAATACTTGTGCTCCTCGAAGTACAGGCCCGTGATGCCGCGTGGACTTGCGGCCAGCAGGAGCCTTCCGAGCGGACTGTCATATTCGGTATAGCTGATCATGGTTTATCCCATCCATAGTGCAAGTGCCGCATAACCGCGCCACGGCGACCATGCGGCGGCGCGAGCGGCAAGCTGTTTTTCGGTCAGGCGACCGCCTTCATCGGCGGCTGCCTTCTGCAGGCCGAGATCGCCCGCGGGAAAAGCATCCGGAAAGCGCAGCGCGCGCAGGGCGATGTAGTGCGCGGTCCAGTCGCCGATGCCGCGCACGCTCCTGAGCCGGGCAATGCTTTCTTCCAGCGTAAGGCCGGGACGCATGCGCATGCCGCCATCGGCGGCGAAGCGCGCGAGATTGAGAATGGTCTGCGCCCGCGACAGCGGCAACCCGATCGCGGCGATATCGGTCACGCTTGCCCCGGCCAGTGCGGCCGGTAGCGGAAAGCGGTGCGTGACGCGGTCGAACGGCGCCTCCATCCCGGTGCCGAAGCGCTCGACCAGCCGGCCCGACAGGGTGGTGGCACCGGCCACGCTGACCTGCTGGCCCAGCACGGCGCGTATGCCGAGTTCGAAGGCATCGAAGGCGCCTGGCACGCGCAATCCCGGCATGCTCTTCAGCCTTTCGCCGAGCAGGGCATCGCGCCCGAGGTGGCCGGCAATGACGGCGGGATTGGCATCGAGATCGAACTGGGCCCGTACTCGCGCCACCAGCGGCATCAGCACACCGGCCAGCGACGGTGCCACTTCCAGCTCCAGCTGCGAGCGTTCGGGCCGATGCGCTACGCGCAGCCAGCCAAGGCTTCCGTCAATGGAGACGCTGCGCGCATAGCTGCCTCCCTTGCCGTCATCGAGCCTCACCTGTTCCACGCCGGCGATGGCTCGGTGCGACAGATAGGCAAGCATCTGCGTCCAGTCGAGCGGGGGCCGGTAGGCGAGCCGCAGGGTCAGCGCCCCGGGCGCTGCCGGCGCCGCTCCTTCGCCGGCGCGCCGGATATCTCCCGGCGCGATGCCGTAGCGTTGCGCAAACAGCGCATTGAAGCGGCGCACGCTGCCGAAGCCGGCGGCAAAGGCGACGTCGGCCATCGGCAGCCGGGTTTCCTGCAGCAGCTTCTTGGCGAACAGCAGGCGCTGCGTCTGCGCCAGCTCGACCGGAGTCACGCCGAAATGCTGCATCAGCACGCGCCGCAGCTGGCGCGAGGACAAGCCGACTTCGTCGGCCAGCCGTTCGACGTTGCCGTCGTTGAGTGCGCCGCCGGCGATGCGCTGCCAGACCGCGTGCGCGAGGTTCTCCTGCAGTGCATACGGCGCCAGTTCGGGACGGCAGCGCAGGCAGGGACGAAAACCCGCCGCTTCCGCGGCGGCGGCGCTGCCGAAGAAACGGCAGGAGGTGGGGCGCGGCGTCTTCACGGTGCAGACAGGCCGGCAATAGATTCCGGTGGTGGTGACGCCGGTGAAGAACACGCCGTCGAAGCGCGTGTCGCGGGCGGCCAGCGCGCGGTAGCAGCTGTCGCTGTCGAGGCCGCGCAGGCTGTCGTGAAGGGGTGTGGCCGAGGTATCCATATGCGACGTTATACGCCCGGGCCCGGGCAGCGTCTAGCCGTTTTCGGACACCATCCGGCGCGGCTTTCCATGGTCCGCGCCGACGCGATCGGCTACCGCGCCGTGGTGTTCCGCACCTGGTCGAATGTGCTGGCGGCGGTGTTCGCCACGCTCGCCGGCCGCCTGCTGGCGCTGCGCGGCCGGAGCGGCGCATGCCGGACGGGAAGATCACGCCGCATTACGATCCGGCGATGGTGCGCCAGTTCTTCGCCAGTTCTTCTTCTATCCAGACGATTATGCGCCGTGGGATTTCCACGACACGCTGACCATGCCGACTCTGGTGATGCAGGGCATCGGTTCCGGCCTGCTGCTGCAGAGGCCGCCAAGGAAATGCCCCGGCGCTCAACGTGCCGCAGCAGATTGGCCTGGTCCGCGACTTCCTGCAGCGCCGGGATGTTGGGCGCTAGATGCCGGCGTACAGTGCAGCCAGCGCCAGCACCGCCGGCACGGTCTGCACATACAGGATTCTTTTCTGCACAGTCAGCGCTCCCCATATGCCGGCAACCGCCACGCACAGCAGCCCGAATACCGCGAAGGCATTGGCCACCGCCGGTTCGCCATGCAGCAGCGCGACGGCCAGCGCGGCGGCGAGAAAGCCGTTGTAGCAGCCCTGGTTCGACATCGCGGGCGCCATCGCCTCGACCTGCGCATCATTGAGGCCGAACACCTTGCGCCCGCGCGTGCGGAAAAGCACGGTTTCCAGCAGAAAGATGTAGACGTGGATCAGAAGTACGGCGCCGATGAGTATTCGCGCGAGCAGCATATCGATCTCCCTTGTGTAGTTGTTACCAGGCGTGCATCGGGATGCCAATAGTACTTCCTGCAGGCCCGGCTTCTGAACTTTTGCATCACATTCCGCTCTTCCTACCATGAATGCGCACTCCGCCTGCGATGCAACATGCACGTACAGGCAGGAAATAATCAGACTTGGCGCATGTCATCGATGAAATGCGTACCGGAGCGCATCAGGCCGACAGGGTCGCAAGACCCTGTCGTTCATGGCAGCTTGCGGCCCTTGCACGAGGTGCGGGGCGGCTGAGCGGGGAGACATGAGACAGATGGTTCATCCGGAATGGCCGGTCGGTACCGGTGAAATGAGAAGCCTGATCCGCGCGCGCGACTGGAGCGCCACCGCACTGGGCCCGCTGCCGCTCTGGCCCCAATGCCTGCGCACCGCGGCCGACATCGTTCTGTCGCTGCCCATGCCGGCCATCCTGCTGTGGAGCGTGGACGGCGTGATGCTCTACAACGATGCCTATGCCGACCTGGCTGGCGACCGGCATCCCTGGCTGCTCGGGCGAAAGGTGCAGGAAGGTGCTATCGGGCATACCGATTTCCACGCAACCGCACTCAAGACCGTATTGGACGGCTGTTCGCTGGTTTATCGCGATCGGGAATTCCTGGTCGGGCGCAACGGCGGCTTGCAGCCGGTCTGGCTCGATCTCGATTTTTCACCGGTGCCGGGCGAGGACGGCAAAGCGGCCGGCGCGCTTGCCATCGTCACCGACACCACGCCGCGCATATCGATGGAACAGGCCTTGCGCAGCAGCGAAGCCAAGCTCTCGGCGATTTTTGCGCGCGCCAAGGTCGGCCTGTCGGAGCTGTCGCTGGAGGGCCGCTTCCTGCGGGTCAACGATGAGATCTGCAGCATGCTCGGTCGCTCACGCGACGATCTGCTGTCGCAAGGCGTCCCGGACGTGACCCATCCCGACGATATTCCGCCGAGCATCAGGGCCTTGACGGCACTGCTCGAAAGCGGCGAATCGGTATCGCTCGACAAGCGCTATGTGCATAGCGACGGCGGCATCGTGTATGCCCGCAGCAGCATTTCGCGGCTCGATGACGACGAGGGACGGCCCAGCTCGCTGCTGGCAGTTACCGTCGACCTGACTGCGCGCAAGCTGGCCGAGCAGGCGCTGGCCGACAGCGAAGCGCGCTTTCGCGCGCTGGCGGAAGCGTCGCCCGCCCTGATCTGGCATCTCGATGCGGAAAGCCATGCGCTGTACCTCAATCAGCGCACCAGCGAACTGGCCGGCGTGCCGATGGAAAACCTGCTCGGCTCCGGCTGGCTGGATTTATTGCATCCGGAGGACGGACCCGCCTATGTCGCCGCGCTGTCGCAGGCGCAGCGTGAGCGCAAACCCCTGCATCACCGCTTTCGCGTGCGCGGCAAGGAAAATCAATGGCACTGGCTCGCCACCCATGCCTCGCCCTGGTTCCAGGAAGACGGCAGCTATGCGGGACATGTCGGCATCTCGCTCGACATCACCGAAACGGTGATGGCGGAGCAGGAACTGTTGATCAGCAATGAGCGCCTGAAGCTGGCCATCGAAGGATCGGGGGATGGCGTCTGGGATTGGGACATTCCTACCAACAAGATGCTGTACTCGCCACGTTTCAAGGAAATCCTGGGACTGGCCGAGGACGACATGCTGGAAGGCTATGACGACTGGGAGCGTCGCGTGCATCCCGACGATCTGCATCCCACTCTGACCGCGCTGCGCGCCTGCCTCGCCGGCAAGGCTGCGTCGTTCCAGAGCGAGTACAGGATGTGCTGCAAGGATGGCAAATGGAAATGGGTCATGACGCGCGCCGTGGTGGTGGCGCGCGACGTTGCCGGCCATCCGCTGCGCATGACCGGCACGGTTTCCGACATTTCGGAAAAGCGGCGTTCCGAGGAAATCATCTGGCACCATGCCAATTTCGATACCCTCACCGGCCTGCCCAACCGCCGGCTGTTCCGCGACCGTCTCGACCACGACGTGAAAAAGGCAAGGCGCAGCGGCGATCCGCTGGCGCTGCTGTTCATCGATCTCGACCGCTTCAAGGAAGCCAACGACTTGCTGGGCCACGATATCGGCGATCAGCTGCTGATCGAGGCGGCCAGGCGCATCAACGGCTGCGTGCGGGCATCCGATACCGTGGCCAGGCTGGGCGGCGATGAATTCACCGCGATTCTCACCGACCTCGACGATCTCGCGCATGTCGAATTCCTGGCGCAGAAAATCATCGACTCCCTGGCATCGCCCTTCTGCCTCGGCAATGAAGTGGTCTACCTGTCCGCCAGCATCGGCATCACCCTGTTTCCGAGCGATGCCTCCACGCCTGAAAACCTGATCCGCAACGCCGACCAGGCAATGTATGCGGCCAAGAGCAACGGCCGCAACCAGTTCAGCTACTTCACCCGATCCATGCAGCAGGAAGCCCATACCCGCCTGCGGCTGATCGGCGACCTGCGCAATGCGCTGTCCGGAAACCAGCTAAGGGTGTATTACCAGCCGGTGATCGACCTGCGCACCGGCGCCGTCAGCAAGGCGGAAGCGTTGCTGCGCTGGCAGCATCCCAAGCTCGGCATGATCGATCCGCCACGCTTCATTCCCTTCGCCGAGGAGTCGGGTCTCATCAATGAAATCGGCGAGTGGGTGTTCCAGGAAGCGGCGCGCTGTTCGTGCCGCTTCGGCAGCCGCCTCGGCAAGCCTTTTCAGATCAGCGTCAACAAGTCGCCGGTGCAGTTCATGTCACGCTCGGAACAGGTGGACTGGCCGGAGTACCTGAAGAGCCTGGGCCTGCCGGGCAGCAGCATATCGGTTGAAATCACCGAGGGCCTGCTGCTCAATGCGTCCTCGCGCGTGACGGAGCGGCTGCTGCAATACCGCGATGCCGGAATCCAGGTGGCGATCGACGACTTCGGCACCGGCTATTCATCGATGGCTTACCTGCGCAGGTTCGATATCGATTACCTGAAGATCGATCAATCCTTCGTGCGCGACGTGGCATCCGATACCGGCGACCGCGCGATCGTGCGCTCGATCATCGCGATGGCGCATGAACTCGGCCTGCAGGTGATCGCCGAGGGTATCGAGACAGCCGAGCAGAAAGCCGCGCTGATCGAGGCGGGATGCGATTATGGCCAGGGCTTCCTGTTCTCCCGGGCGGTGCCGCCGGACGAGTTCGAAAGAAGCCTGGGAGCGGCCTGATCAGCCGGCTTTCCGGTGCGATCGCGCCGCCTGGGCGGCGGCATGTGCGATCGAGCGGGGAAACGCAAGCATGCCGCGCACGGCATGCGCCCCCCGGGCCGCGGCGCGCAGTCCCGCTCCCAGCAGGTCGGGCTGATGCAGGTGGTTCATCAGCCAGTCGTGGCGGCGGAATTGCCCGGCATGCCATGCATTGGCCGCGGCCAATCCGCAGTGCAGCGCGAGCCGGGCGCCATCGCGGTACAGCGCGATGTGCTGAAGCCTGCGCTGCCGGCCGAGCAGCCGTGTCTTGTAAGGATAACGGCCCCAGAGAAAATGGTATTCGGTACCGCCCCGCGCGATGCATTCGCAGATGGCCAGATAGCAGCAGAGCGTGCCGAGGCCATAGTCGTTATAGGCGCAATCGTGGGCAATCATCTGCAGGAAGTAATGCTGGCCCAGCTGCAGTTCGATGGTGCCGGCGCGGACCTGCCCGTCGATGTGCACCTGGGTGAGCAGGCCATAGCGCCTGACCAGCTCCAGAATGCGCGCCAGCTCGTCTTCGTCGATGGCGGAAGCCCTGCATCGTTCCCGCATCCGCGCATGATTGAGCGCGACGATGCGCCGCACCTGGCTTTCACTAATATCATCCTTTTCGATCACTTCATGGCGCATGCCGGGATGATCGCGCCGCAGCTTGTTCATATAGCGGTTGAGATAGCTGCGCGTGGACTTGCCGAGGCTGGCGCGATAGGCGTCGACCGAATCCGGAAGGGACAGCACGATATCTTCCGCGCAATCGAAACGCTGGCGGGGAAGCGGCAGTTCGTCCCGCTCAGGCAGTTCCGCATGCACCGCATGCAGTTCGATGATGTCGATGTCCTTCCGCGTCGCAAAGACATGCCGCGCAAAGCGCCCCAGCTCTTCCTTCGTCAGTTCGATCTGTTCATTGAGCACGCGCGCGACCCGTCCTTCACGCCGCCAAAGCAGCGCGGCGCGCACCTGGCGGTCGCTGCCGCGCGCGACATAGGCATGGACGCCACGCCGCAGATCGCAATAGTGCCTGTGATGCGCCAGCGTTGCGAAAGGACTGTGATACAGGCTTTCGAGCGCATGCTCCAGTTCATCGGGAAATTCGTTTTCGAAATCGGAAATGAGGACGCGGTCGGAATTCATAAGCGCAAGACGTGACAAGGCCCGGTGTCAACCGTAAGGATCGCTCTGCAGCGACAGTCAACATCATCATGCTGGGGGCGCGATGGCTTTTCCAGTACGAGACACGGCTGGCTTGTGAGTCCTCAAACGGCAGCGCTAAGTCTTTAATTATCTTTGCAGGAGTGTTGTATCGGTACCTTCGCCGCCACCGAGCGTTTCAAAGATGGTGCAATTTCCGACGCCAGGCGGCGGCAATGACGTGCTTTGCCTGAGGATTCTCAATGGAATGCTTAACGCTGATCAAGACTACGGCAATTAAAGCGCGGCAAGATGACACGATGCATGAAGCATCGCATCTGCAATACATGCAGTGCCTGCGGCACATGCGATAACACTGCGGAACACAGCGGCGCGGTGATTTCCAGGGTAGCGGTTTACCGGCCTTGCCGATCGCAGCCTAAACCAACGACGATTTCCAACAATGAAGCCAACACCGACGGCGCCGGCACGGTACCGCGATACTGGGAGAACATGATGAAAACATTCGGCCTGAATCTGAAACCGCTTTGCCTGGCGCTGCTTGCGGCAGGCTTCCTGTCTGCCTGCGGCGGTGGAGGCGGAAGCGACAGCGCCGCCCCTTCTCCCGGTACGACCACTCCAGGCGGTACAACGCCGGGCGGTACAACGCCGGGCGGTACAACGCCGGGCGGCACGACTCCAGGCGGTACCACGCCCGGCGGTACCACGCCCGACACCGGCACGCCGTCCACCGCGGTGCCGCCGGTTTCCTCGACCGCGTCCATGGTCATGTCCTGCCCTGGCGGCGCGACCGTCCAGTGCAGCGGCGATTCCATCATCCGCACCGACAACGACATCACGCTGACCAGTTCGGGCGTGCAGGCTTATGGCCAGTCCACCAGCGACCTCGCCAACCCGATCGTCGTCAGGACCGGGGCATCCGGCTTCGCCCCGGCTTCCGGCGGCCATGCCGAAATCCGTATTTCCAAGGTGGATGCCAGCGCGACGCCTTCCGCGCCGATCGTCATCCTGCGCAATCTCGGCCTGTCCTGGGACAACAGGGTTGACCGTCCGCCCATCGTCGAAACCTTCAACACCACCCAGGGACGCACCATCCTGGCGGCGGACGGCACGGTTTCCTCCGCCGCGCTGCCCGCCCCGACCGATCTCAACTACTACAACTTCGCAACGCTCGGCCCGGCCGCGACCCAGGCCAACTATGCGAACAACCGCTACTTCCCGCGCGCCGATCCGTCGCGTTGCGGCCCCGGCGTCACCTCCTGCCCGACCGTGGAAACCACCGGCCCGCGCCTGACCCCGGGCGAATGGAGAACCGGCAATACCGCCGCGCCGGACAATCTGTATGCAACCCGCCTGCATGAAGACGGCGACATCCATTCCGGCAATGCGACCCCCGGTTCCACCCCGGCATGGCTGGATGGCGGAAATGGCATCGGCATCCCCTTCCCCGGCTCCAAGGGCTACCGCGGCTTCGACAACTGGAGCCTGCGCTACGCCAACCTCGGCGCCTGGGTGACGCAGGACACGGTGATCATCGAGGAGTGGGCAAGGGCCGGCAACGAGCACAACAAGAACCGCCGCGGCGTCGTAGCCTACGGCGCGGTCACCGATCCGGCTGCCGTGCCGTCGACCGGCACGTTCACCTACACCGGCTTCTCCTACGGCTGGTACTCGCCCAACTCTTCAGCGGATCCATCGGTGTTCCGCGGCACGGCGACGATCACCGTGAACTTCGCCACCCGCCAGGTCACGGTAGAGGTGCAGAACACCAACACCAATGAAGAGAACAGCGTGGCAGTGCCGGTCGCGTTCCGCACGACCGTCAACATGGGCGCGGCCAACACCAACGTCGCCAACTACCTGACCGGTACCGTGACCGCCGGCAACTTGAGCGGCGGCGTCGGCGGACGCTACTTCGGACCGGTGGCCAACGGCGCACCGGCGGAAATGGGCGGCACCTTCCGGATGACCAACCCTGCAACCGGCCAGATGGTGGTGGGCGGATTCATGGCGGCAGCCCCCGGATCCCGATAAGTCAGGTCAACAACAATAAGTGAAGTCGCCGCACCGCAGCCGGTGCGGCACCAGGCAGCAACTCCACCGCGGCAGCGCAAGCTTCCGCGGTTTCTTTTTTCAGGGGCCGCTTGCCAGGCCGATTGTTGCATGCGCTCGCGCAAGGTCCGCGTGTATGATGGGGCTGTCTTGTTTTCATCCCGCTTATCGTGTCCGCTGCGTCCAAGTTTTCCTCAACACCCGCCTTCGATCCGACCCAGCTCCTGCTGCTGATGCAGGATGGCCAGGAACACACAGCCATGGTGTTCGATTTGCTCGATTCGATACTGCGCAACGGCACCGCCCCGTTCGATGCCGCCCGGCAGTCGTGGCAGGAAGGCAAGGCCGGCAATGCGGCCCGTCAGTTGCACACGGTGCGCGGCTCGCTCGGCTCCTTCGGCCTGCGGCGTTTCGCGGCGGCGGCCCTGGCGACCGAGCAGGCATTGGGCCTGCAACCGGGGGACACCGCTGCGGATGACGCCATCGAAACCCTGTTCGATGCCACCGCGCAGGCACTGCAGGAGGGCCTTGCCGACATGCGGACATGGCTCGCCGCACAGCGCCTGTCCCAGCCCTGACGGCTGGTTTCCGTCCGCATCCGCACCCCAACAGGCCCGGTCAAACCGGCAGGCCACATGCTTCACGGCTTTGCGCTACACTCGATTTTCCCTTCGCGCCGAGATTTAGCCATGCTGACAGCCACACGCCCTCCGCAACTGAAAACCGTCCTGATCGCCTCCGGACTGGTCCTCACGCTCGCCATGGGCGTGCGCCACGGCTACGGTTTCTGGCTGCAGCCGATTTCACAGGAATATGGCTGGACGCGTGAACCCTTCTCGCTGGCGCTGGCGCTGCAAAACCTGATGTGGGGCGTGTTCGCTCCCTTCGCCGGCATGGCGGCCGACCGCATCGGCACCGCGCGCGTGGTGCTGGCGGGCGCGGCCTTCTACGTCGGCGGCCTCGTCTGGATGGCCGTGGTGTCGCAGCCGGCCGCCTTCGTCATCGGCTCCGGCGTGCTCGGCGGCGCGGCGCTGGCCTGCACCGCGTTCGGTGCGGTCAGCGGCATCATCGGACGGGCAGCACCGGAATCGCGGCGCTCCTGGGCCTTCGGCATTTCTTCCGCGGCCAGTTCCTTCGGCCAGTTCGTGATGATGCCGGTCGAGCAGCAGCTCATCGCCCAGGCCGGCTGGCAGAACGCCTTCTATATCCTCGCCGCGATGGTGGCGCTGGTGATGGTGCCGATGGCCTTCTTCCTGCGCGAGATGCCGGCGGAAAGATCGAACGGCACCGAACAGAGCATCATGGAAGCCACCCGCGAAGCTTTCGCCTACCGTCCCTTCCTGCTGCTGGTGGCCGGCTATTTCGTCTGCGGCTTCCAGGTGGTCTTCATCGGCGTGCACATGCCGTCCTACCTGAAGGACAAGGGCATCATGGATCCGAATGTCGCCGTGATGGCGCTGGCGTTGATCGGCCTGTTCAACATCTTCGGCTCCTATTACGCCGGCAAGCTCGGCGGCAAGCTGCCCAAGCGCTATCTGCTGTCCTCGATCTACTTCACCCGCGCAGTGGTGATTTCGCTGTTCCTGCTGGCACCGCTGACGCCGGCCTCGGTCTATGTGTTCGCCTGCGCGATGGGCCTGCTGTGGCTGTCCACCGTACCGCTGACCAATGGCGTGATCGCCGGCATCTTCGGCGTCAAATACCTGTCGATGCTGTCGGGCTTCGTGTTCCTCTCGCACCAGGTCGGCAGCTTTCTCGGCGTCTGGCTCGGCGGCTACCTGTTCACGCTCGAAGGCAGTTACAACACCGTATGGGGCATCATCATCGCGCTCGGCGTATTCGCCGCGCTGGTGAACCTGCCGATCAATGAAAAAGCCATCGTTCGGCAGCAGCCGGCATTGGCCTGAAGCCCGAAACCCAAAACCTGAAGCCGGAGGCATCATGAATACCGTCGCCATGCGTTCCCGCCTGCTCCGCCTGCTGCTCGGCGCCGTGCTGGCGGCGGTGCTGGCGCTGGCCTTCGTCGGTTACCTGCGGCCTTCCTTCGTCTTCGATCTCGCCAACCGCATCATCCTATGCTTCTGAATCCATCCGCGCCTTCCGCTGCGCTGTCCGCCGCACTGCCGTCCGCCCGCGCCGTCGTGCAAAGCCTGGGGGCCTCGCGCATCCGCGAAGTCGCCAATGCCGGCATCGGCATGCAAGGCGTGCTACCCTTCTGGTTCGGCGAACCGGACCAGCAGACGCCGGAATTCATCCGCGACGCGGCCAAGCAGGCGCTGGATGCGGGCGACACCTTCTACACCCACAACTTCGGCATTGCGCCGCTGCGCGAAGCGATCGCGAACTATGTCTCCGCGCTGCACCGGCCGGTGGAGCCGGGCCGCGTGGCAGTCACGTCGTCCGGCGTGTCGGCGCTGATGCTGCTGTCGCAGCTCATTGTCAATCCCGGCGACCGGGTCGTCGCCGTCACGCCGCTGTGGCCTAACCTGGTCGAGATTCCGAAGATCCTCGGCGCCGAAGTGGTCAAGGTGCCGCTGCGTTTCGGCCAGACCTGGGAGCTGGATGTGCAGCAGCTGCTCGACGCGCTCACGCCCGGCACCCGTGCCGTGCTGCTGAACTCGCCCAACAACCCGACCGGCTGGGTGATCACGCGGGAGCAGCAGGAAATCATCCTGGCCCACTGCCGCCGGCATGGCATCTGGATTCTTGCCGATGACGTTTACGAACGCCTGGTCTACGACACACCCGGCGCGCCCGATATGCGTGCCTGCGCGCCGTCCTTCCTCGACCTCGCCCATCCCGACGACCGCATCGTCTCGGCCAACAGCTTTTCCAAGTCGTGGCTGATGACCGGCTGGCGCCTCGGCTGGGTGATCGCGCCGGAACCCATGATGGCCGATCTCGGCAAGCTGATCGAGTACAACACCTCCTGCGCGCCTGGCTTCGCGCAACGCGGCGGCATCGTTGCCGTCGAGCGCGGCGAGGAAATCATTGCGCATACCGTGGAACGCTATCGCGCGGCGCGCGACTTCCTGCATGCGCGGCTCAATGCCATGCCGGGCATCAGCGCGCCGAAATCCAAGGGCGCGATGTACCTGTTCTTCCGGGTCGACGGCGCCGGGGATACGCTCGACCTGTGCAAGCGGCTGGTGGTCGAAGCGCGGCTAGGCCTTGCGCCGGGCAGCGCCTTCGGCCCCGAAGGCGAAGGCTATATCCGCTGGTGCTTCGCCAGTTCTCTCGACCGGCTGGAAGACGGCGCGCAGCGGCTGGAAAAATTCCTGCGCCGCTGACCTGGCTGCGGGCATCAGCCGTCCCTGCCCTGCCGGCTTCCCGCGTATTGGCGGCGGAAATCTCCCGGCGAGCAGCCAACCTCCCGTTTGAAAAACTTCACGAAGTTCGTCGCCTCATCAAATCCGACCTGATCGCTGATCAGGCCGATCGGCATGGCGGTATGCGCCAGCAAGCGCTTCGCTTCCAGGTTGATGCGTGACGCAATGAAGACTTTCGCGGTCATGCCGACAGTGTCCGACACCGCGCGGTTCAGGCTTTTTTCCGAACATCCGATCACCTTGGCATAGTCGGCCACCTGATGCCATTGGCTGAAATTGCGCTCGACCAGCAGCTGAAATCGCTTGAAGCGCGTCAGGGTCGCGGAGGTGGTCCCCTTCCTGGCTTCCTCCTGTCCATGAAAGATCTTCAGGCGCAGCAGCAGTGCATAGAGCTGGTGCCGCAGCAGGTTATGCAGGTCGGACGAGGCAGGCGATGCCGTGTCCCTGTGCATCTGCATCATGGTCGAGGCTAGGGCCTGGGCTTCGTCTTCGTTCAATTGCAAGGCATTCGGCAGCGCTTCCAGATCCACCGTCATCTTCATGTCCGACAGGACGCCGTCCGTCTTCAACGGCAGCAGGAACTCCGGGCGAAAGATCACGATCCAGCCGTTCCAGTCGGTTTCGGCGCCGAACTGCTGGGCCTGCGCCGGGCGCAGCATCAGCAGGGTGCCCGGTTCGCACCTTACCGGCTTGAAATCGACCGTATGCACGCAGGTGCCTTCGGAAACGCAGATCAGCTGATAAAACTCGATGCGCTGCGGCGCTCGCAGCTTGGCGCTGTCGACACGACGCCTTAATTCCTCGATCAAGAACACTTCCAGGTCAAGCTGATAATCGCCAGAGGGAAGATAGCCGATGCGCTGGATTTCCGAACTCCCGGTTTTGATGGCACCCATGAGATTGTCCGAAATCTACCATTCAATGGCTTGATTGTACCGTGATTAATCAATCCAGATTCCTATACTTACCAGTGCAGTTTCCAATATTTAATAACTCAACCGCTCTCTGGGACACCTATGAATTTCCGACTATCTCAATTTATTTCCGCTACCGGCTTCGCTGCCATGACAATCGCCCTTACCGCCTGCGCCGGCGGTGCCGATCCCGTTCAACAGGAAAGCGAAGTCTCCGCCATTCAAAAAAAACAAGTCGTTGAACTGCTCAAGAGTATCGAAACCGGAGATCCGAAGCCGGTTTCATACATCAATCCGGACAAGTACATCCAGCACAACCTGGCGGTGGGCGACGGCCTGGCCGGTTTCGGCGCGGTGCTGCAGCAGCTTCCGAAAGGCAGCGCGAAAGTGAATACGGTCCGGGTCTTCGGCGACGGCGATTTCGTCTTCGCACACACTGACTACAACTTCTTCGGACCGAAAATCGGCTTCGACATCTTCCGCTTCGAGAATGGGAAGATTGTCGAGCATTGGGATAACCTGCAGGAGACGCCCGCTTCGCCCAACCCCAGCGGCAATACCATGATCGACGGGCCGACAGCTTCCAAGGACCTGGAAAAGACTGCGCAAAACAAGGAGCTGGTTCGCAGCTTCGTCGACGACATCCTGGTCAATGGCCGCATGGAAAAGCTGGGCAGCTATATCGAAGGCGAGAACTACATCCAGCACAATCCCCAGATCGGCAACGGGCTGTCCGGCCTTGCCACCGCCCTGCAGGCGATGGCCAAGCAAGGCATCACGATGAAATACGACCGCATCCACCGGGTACTGGGCGAAGGCAATTTCGTGCTGATTGTCAGCGAAGGCAGCTTCGCCGGAAAATGGACCTCGTTCTACGATTTGTTCCGCGTCGAGAACGGCAAGATCGTCGAGCATTGGGACACGATCGAGGCCATCCCGCCGCAATCGGAATGGAAGAACAGGAACGGCAAGTTCTGATTGGCATGAACCGGGTTCCTGCCGCGGTTCCCGCAGGCTGGGGCCCTGCCCGTCCCGGTGTTTTACAATACGCGGATGGACATCACACTCCCCGAACTGGAACAGGCGATCAATTACTGGCGCGCGCTGCGTCCTTCGACCGGCGAAGAACGCGCGCTGTCGCCGGAAGTCGACCTGCTTGCCACCGTCTACGCGATCATGATCTTCAATCGTTCGCGCTCTCTTCCGCTCGACAGCCTCGATGCGCCGACGCGCCAGGTACTCGAAAACTGGCGCGCGCAGCAAGGATAATCGGCAACAATAATCAAGCCGCCAGATGCCGCGCCTGCCGCTGCGGCGCGGCGTCCGCCTTGCCCTTCCTTTCCGCCTTTTCGGTCTCCGGCCTGGCCTTGTGCGCCTGTCCCGCATAGTCGCTGCCGACCAGCGCCTCTGCTTCCTTGCCGTCCATGCCGCGGCTGCCCAGCCACTGCGCCACCAGCGCCGCCAGCTTGTCGAGCGCGATGCGGTGGGTGGCATCGGTATGCGCATACAGCCAGTCCGACAGCGCCATGAAATTGGCGAACGGCGCATCGCCCAGGATCGCCGGCAGCGTGTTGGCGAAACGCCCCGAGTTGGCCACCAGGTCCCAGTAGCGCGCAAAGCGCACCAGCCGCTGCATGGCGGCGAAGTCGATGCGGTCGGTAGCAAGAATGCTGTACGGCGGATACGGATCGAACACCAGCCCGAAGGCTTCGGTATGGCGGATGATGGGCGTGCCGCGCAGGCGCTTGAGGATGCCGAACTGAATCTCGTGCGGCGCCAGCGCCACCAGCCGGTCGAAGCCCTGCGCGAAACTATCGATATCCTCGCCCGGCAGGCCGGCGATCAGGTCCACGTGGAGATGGGCGTGCGAATGCTCGCGCAGCCAGCGGATGTTGTCGGCCGACTTGTCGTTGTTCTGCTTGCGGCTGATAGTGGACTGCACCTCCGGATTGAAACTCTGGATGCCGATCTCGAATTGCAGCGTTCCGGGCGGGAACTTCCGGATGGCTTCCTTGAGCGCATCCGGAAGATGGTCGGGCACCACCTCGAAATGCGCGAACACCGGGTCGTCGGGACTGGCCGCCAGCTTGTCGAGGAAGAACTGCATGATCCTCAGGCTGGACTTGATGTTGAGATTGAAGGTGCGGTCGACGAACTTGAACAGCCGCGCGCCGCGTGCATGCAGGCTTTCCAGCTCGCCGAGAAAGTTGTCGAGATCGAAGGGCCAGGCGGTCTTGTCGAGCGAGGACAGGCAGAACTCGCACTTGAACGGGCAGCCGCGCGATGCTTCGACATACAGCGTGCGGTGGGCGATGTCTTGGTCGCTATAGAGGCCGTAGGGCATGGCGATCTCGTCGAGCGGCGGCTGCGCGCCGGCATGGATCTTCATCAGCGGCTTGGGGCCGTTTAGAATTTGGCGGCACAGCTGCGGAAAGGTAACGTCGCCCCAGCCGGTGACGAGATAATCGGCCAGCTGCACGATGCGCTGCTCCTGCGGCTCGTACGACACTTCCGGCCCGCCGAGCACGATGACCACCTCCGGTGCAACCCGCTTGAGCAGTGCCACTACCCGCGTGGTTTCCTCGACATTCCAGATGTAGACGCCGAAACCGATGATGCGCGGACGATGCACGAGAAGGCGCTCGACCACGTCGGCGGTCTTGGCTCCGATCACGAATTCCTGCAGCAGGGTGATGTCCCGCAGCTCGCCCATGTTGGCAAGCAGGTAACGCAGGCCCAGCGAGGCATGGGTGTAGCGGGCGTTGAGGGTGGACAGCAGGATGGTCATTTGGAAACAGCGGGAGGAAGAACTGCTATTTTACGCCGGGCGGGGGGATGGAGACGTAAGAGCTGAGGGTTCAGCGTTCGCTCGGAGTTACTTCGACTCGGCAAAATAAAAGACTTCTGCTACGAAACGCTTGCATCGTGAGATTGAAATTTGCCTCACAAGTTTGCAAGACCTCTGTGCTCCTTCCCCTTCAAGGGGACGTAACAGGGAATTCGCAATGCATGCATTGCGCCTGTGAAGTCCAAGCAGCTTACAAGCTGCGAGGTGGAAGGTTGGGATGGGGATGGATTATGACAGCGATCAGTATGCCATTTGGACCCCATCCCCACCCCAGCCCTCCCCTTGAAGGGGAGGGAGTTTCGATGTCTTGGCAAATTGCGATTAGTGATCAGCTTCAAGGCATGAATTTATTAATGCGGCTCCACCTGCTTAAACCGCTTTTCACACCTTCGCCGCCTCCTGCGCCGCCATCTCCTTCTCCTGCAGACTCCGCCACATCACCTTGCCGGTGGCCGACTTCGGCAGCGCATCGACGAATTCGACAATCTTCGGCACCTTGTAGGCAGCCATCTTTTCCTGCGCCCACTTGATGATGTCCTCGGCACCGGCGTCGGCCCCTGGCCGCTTCACGATCACCGCCTTGACGGTCTCGCCGCGGTAAGGATCGCGCGCGGCGATGATGCAGCATTCCTGCACCGCCGGATGCTGGTACATCATCGACTCCACTTCCGCCGGCCACACCTTGAAGCCGCTGGCATTGATCATGCGCTTGAGGCGGTCGGTGAAGAAGTAGAAGCCTTCCTCGTCCATGTAGCCGAGATCGCCGGAGCGGAAGAAACGCTTGCCGTCGAGTTCGGCAAAGGCTTCCGCGGTCTTCTTCGGATCGTTCCAGTAACCCTGGAAAACCTGCGGGCCATGGATCCAGATCTCGCCGTTCTCTCCCTGCGGCACTTCCTTGAGGGTGACCGGATCGACGATGCGCGCATCGACATTCAGGTAAGGCACTCCCAGGCATTGCTGCTTCATGCGGCCGGGCGGATTGACATGCGAAGCCGCCATGGTCTCCGACAGGCCATAGCCTTCCATGTAGGTCTGGCCGGTCAGCTGCAGGAGCTTCTGCGCGATCGCCGCCGGCATCGCCGCGCCGCCGCCGGAGACACGCTGCAGCTTCGAGATGTCGTACTCGCCCAGGCGCGGATTGGACAGGAAGTCGATCATCATGGTCGGGATCAGCGTCCAGGTGGTGACCTTGTAGCGGGTGATCAGCTGCCCGGCCGCGTCGCGGTCCCAGCGCGGCAGCACCACGATGGTGCCGCCGGTGTAGATCATCGCATTCATCACCGACTGCATGCCGGTCACGTGGAAGAACGGCAGCACCGCGAGCGTCACATGGTCGGGCGCCATCGGGCCTGACCATGTCGGGCTGGCGACGGCATTGAACATCACCGAACGGTGAGTATGCACGCAGCCCTTGGGCTTGCCGGTGGTTCCCGAGGTATAGGGCATGCAGGCGCGGTCATCGGGACCGACCTGGTGCGGGCCGGGCGCGTGGCCGGCGGCCAGCGCTTCCTTCCATGGCGTCACGCCCGGCATGGCCGGCACCGCATAGGGTGCGCGCACGAAATCGGGCACGTTGAGTTCGGTCGGCGCGATCAGGTAATCGGAGTAGGCGGCCGCGACGACGTGCGACAGGCAGGTCTTGCCGATCAGCGGCGCGATGCGCGCAAAAATTTCCTGCGATGCCAGCGCCACCTTGGCGCCGCTGTCTTCCACGTAATGCTGCAGCTCATCGGTCATCAGCATCGGATTGACCGGCACCACCATCGCATCGGCGCGCATGACCGCGTAATAGCTGATGATGAACTGCGGGCTGTTCTGCATGTCCAGCAATACGCGGTCGCCGCGCTGCACGCCGCAGACCTGCTGCAGGTAGCCGGCCAGCGCCAGCACCTGTTCATGGATCTGCGCATAGGTCAGCACGGTATCGTAGAAGATGATGCCCGGCTTGTTCGGATAGCGCAGGGCCGAGACCTGCAGGTTGGCGTAGACGCTGGTATCGGGCGTGGTGATGGCGCGCGGCATGCCTGCCGGCCAATGGGCATAGTGAAGCGTGTTCATTGTCTCCGTCCGGTTTTTATGGTGTCTGGTGATTATAAGGGCATGTCTGTTGCCGCATCCAACAGCAGGATTCTGCACCCTGAACTACTATTGGGAATGTCAAAGGCTTCACAATTTGACGCGGATTAAACCCGTGCTTCCCTTCCGGCCAGGACCACCAGCGACCGGCCGGCAACCACAAGGAGATTCTCCATGAAACTTTATTTTTCGCCGGGCGCCTGCTCGCTGTCGCCGCATATCGTCCTGCACGAGCTTGGCATCGGCTTCGACAGGGAAAAGGTCAATCTTGCGGACAAGACCACCGCCGGCGGCAATGATTACCGCGCAATCAACCCCAAGGGCTATGTGCCCGCATTGCAGCTCGACAACGGCGACGTGCTGACCGAGGGTCCGGCCATCGTGCAGTACCTGGCGGACCAGCATCCCGACAAGCGGCTCGTCCCGCCGGCCGGCACGCTGGAACGGTATCACCTGGTCGAATGGCTCAATTTCATTTCGACTGAATTGCACAAGAGCTTTTCCCCGCTGTTCAAGCCGAACACACCGGAGGAAACAAAGAAGGCCGCACTCGATACCATCTCCTCGCGGCTGGACTTCGTCGACCAGAAGCTCCAAGGCAAGTCTTACCTGACCGGCGAGCAGTTCAGCGTGGCCGATGCCTATCTGTTCACCGTGCTGCGCTGGGCGGGCGCGATGAAGATCGATCTTGGCCGCTGGCCGCAGGTGCAGGCGTTCTTCGACCGCGCCGGTGCGCGGCCGGCGGTTCACGCGGCCCTGCAGGCCGAAGGCTTGATGAAACCGCAGCAGTAAGCGCCGAAACCGGCACAACGCAGAGGGAGGGAAACCATGACAGCCACGGTCAAGCCAATTGCCGCGCGGCCACGCATCGCGCTGGTGCTGCAGGGCGGCGGCGCCCTGGGAGCCTATCAGGCCGGCGTGTTCCAGGCGATGGACGAACATGGACTGACGCCCGACTGGGTCATCGGCACCTCGATCGGCGCCATCAATGCGGCGCTGATCGCCGGCAACCGCGGCAGCCAGCGCGTGACACGGCTCCGGCAGTTCTGGGACGAGGTGGCGCAGAACGACCTGCTCGACATGCGCCGCGTGCCCGACCCGGTTCGCCAGTTCAATATCATGTTCAATACCATGAGCGCCCTCACCCAGGGGGTGCAGGGCTTCTATTCGCCGCGCTGGTGCAATCCCTTTGCCGCCGGCTGGCCGGTGGCGCCGGAGGCCGCCAGCTTCTTCGACACCGCGCCCCTCGAGAAGACCCTGGCCGGGCTGGTGGATTTCGACTGCATCAATGGCATCGGCGGCGGCAGCGGCATCCGGCTGACCGTCAGCGCGATCCGGGTCGATTGCGGCCAGCTCGACAATTTCGACAGCGCATCGCGGCGGATGACGCTCAAGCACATCCTGGCCAGCGGCGCACTGCCGCCCGGCTTTCCGCCGGTGCGAATCGACGGCCACCTGTACTGGGACGGCGGCCTGTATTCGAATACCCCGCTGGAAACATTGCTGGCCGACGAGCCGCGCATCGATACCACCTGCTTCATGGTCGACCTGTGGAGCGCGGACGGACCCGAGCCGAAGACGCTGGAGCAGGTACAGACGCGGCAGAAGGACGTGATGTTCGCTTCCCGCTCGCAGCGGCACATCGATGCTTACCTGCGCGGGCACAAGCTGCGCCGCATGGTGCGCATGCTGCGCGACAAGCTGCCGAGCGACGCGCTGAGCGACGAGGAGCGACGCCAGATCGATGCCGTCGGCGCCGACAGCACGGTGCACATCGTGCGCCTGGCCTATGCGGGACGCGACTGGCAGATGGCTTCCAAGGACATCAATTTTTCGCGCGGCTCGATCGAATGGCGCTGGGAACAGGGTTATCGCGACGCCCTGCGCGCCATCGGCGAAGGTGCCTGGCGGCAGCAGTCGCCGGAAGGCGCCGGCATCCTGGTGCATGACATTCCGCCCGCGGACGCGCAGGAAGAAGCGCAAAGACCCGGAGCCGATGCCGCCAGGGCATGACTCCTGAACTCGGGCGGCGGTGCCGCGTCTAAATTTGCATTGTTTGCAACGCCGGCAGGATTTTTTCTTGCCTGCAGACACTCCGCCCATGAACCTGCAACGCACAAAGCCATCGCACCTTCACTCCGGTTGCCTGCCGGCGGCACCCGCCGCGAGGGCCCGTACATGACCGAAGCAGCCGGCCCATCGGACTCCGGACACCTCATCCTGATGGCAGGAGCCGACCTGCCCGATGCGCCCGACCTCACAGCGCTCAGGCATGCGCTCGAATGCCGGGGACACCGGGTGCTCGTTGCGCCCGACGGCGAACAGGCGCTGCGGCAAGCCGGCCTTGCCGTTCCCGATCTCGTCCTGCTCGATGCGGCGCAGCGTGGACCGGACGGACTCGATGGATTCACGGCCTGCAGGGCCTTCAAGGATGATGAACGGCTGCACAAGGTCCCGGTGCTGCTGATGACCGAACATCCCCGCGCCGACGCTACGCGCTGCCTGCAGTCCGGCGCGGCCGACCATCTCGCCCGGCCGCTGGAACCGGATGCGGCCCTGGCGCGCATCGACACCCTTCTTTCGCTGCATGCGGCGCGCCGCCGCCTGGACGAACTGGAAGCGGCGCTGCAGCATGAAAGCGCGCTGCGGCGACAGATCGAATCCTACCTGCAGCATGCGTACGAAATGCTCGAGGAGCGGGTCGCCCAGCGCACCGAGCAACTGGCCCATGCCAATGCCATGCTGACCGCGGAAATCAGCGAGCGCGCGCGCGTCGAGGAAAACCTGAGGCGCAGCGAGGTACGCATGCGCCGGCTGGTGGAAGCCAACATCATTGCCATCTATTTCTGGTCGGTCGACGGCCTGGTGGTGGAAGCGAACGATGCCTTCCTGCGGCTGCTCGGCTACAACCAGGAAGACGTGAAGCAGGGCCGCGTGCGCTGGGATACGCTCACGCCGCCGGAGTACGGCGAGATCAGCGAACGTGCATGGAGCGAATTGCGCACCAGCGGCAGCTTCGCGCCGTATGAGAAGGAGTATCTGCGCAAGGATGGCAGCCGCGTGCCCATCCTGGTCGGCGGCACCGTCATCAGCAAGCGCCAGCAATCCGGGGTGGCCTTCGTACTCGATCTCACCGAACGCAAGCAGGCCGAGGAACGCATCCGCTACATGGCCGATCACGACGTGCTGACCGGCCTGCCGAACCGGGTGCTGCTGCAGGACCGGCTGCAGCAGGCGCTGTCCCATGCGGCGCGCACGCATACCCTGGTCGCCCTGATGTTCATCGACCTCGACTATTTCAAGCACATCAATGATTCTCTCGGCCACCAGGTAGGAGATAGCCTGCTGCGCGACGTTGCCAGGCGCCTGCTGCACTGCGTGCGCGAGGGCGACAGCGTGGCGCGCCTGGGCGGCGATGAGTTCGTGCTGGCCCTGCCGCTGGTGGGCGGCGGCCAGGACGTCGCCCTCGTCGCGCAGAAGGTGCTGGACGCGCTCGATGCGCCGTTCCACTGCGGCGATCACGAGCTGCATGTGTCGGGCAGCATCGGCATCAGCATGTATCCCGACGACGGCAAGGATGTCGCGACCCTGATGCGCACGGCGGATACCGCGATGTACTACGCAAAGGAAAAGGGCCGCGGCAATTTCCAGTTCTTCACCCAGAGCCTCAACCGCGCGGCGCAGCGCAGGCACCAGCTGACGATCGCCTTGCGCCATGCGCTCAACCGCAATGAATTCGTGCTGTACTACCAGCCGCAGGTCGATCTCGAAAGCGGCGCCATTTTCGCTGCCGAGGCGTTGCTGCGCTGGAAGCGCGAAGGCGAAGCGCCGGTGGGCTGCAACGAATTCATTACGATCGCCGAGGAAACCGGCCTGATCCTGCCGATCGGCGAATGGGTGTTGCGCGAAGCCTGCAAGCAGCTGCGGCAGTGGCATGAAAGCGGTTTCGGCGGCCTGACCATGGCGGTCAACCTGTCGCCGCGCCAGTTCTTCCAGCCGAACTTCGAGCAGATGGTGCGCGATGCGCTGGACGACGCCGGCGTGCCGCCCAACCGGCTCGACCTGGAGATCACCGAAGGCATACTGATGCAGCGCACCGAAGACAATGTGGCGACCTTGAAGATCCTGTCGGACATGGGCATCAAGCTGTCGATCGACGATTTCGGGACCGGGTATTCCAGCCTGGCGTATCTGCAGCGTTTTCCGGTGGATGCATTGAAGATAGATCGATCCTTCGTCAGCGGCATCGGGCAGGATTCCAACGATACGGCGCTGGTGGCGGCGATCATTTCCATGGCCAACAGCCTGCGGCTGAAGGTGCTGGCGGAGGGAGTGGAGACCAATGAGCAGAGGTGCTTTCTGCAGAGTCATGGATGTCCGTCGGGGCAGGGGTTTTACTACAGCGCGCCAGTGTCGGCGGAGGAGTTTACGGAGATGCTGCTGCGGCAGAGCAGGCGGACGATTGATGCCTGAGTGTTTTGGTAGTGCAGGCCTCCGTGCCTGCACAGAGGGCTTTCGTCCAGAGATGGTTTGAACATTGCGCTCTCCGTGGAGGCTTGCCGGGGGTGGCCCGGCGGCCACCTACTTTCTTTGCTTCGCCAAAGAAAGTAGGCAAAGAAAGGGGGCCGCCGAGGTGCGACACCCCCACCGCCGCCCCTTCGGGGTTCCCAAAAGTGCGGGTACCAAAGCGGGAAGCGCAGAAACTCGCCTTCGGCTCACCTCGGCGACCCCAAACATCTGCGCTTCTTTATCCGCTTTGGCACCCGCTCTTTTGACGTCGGCAGAGGGGGAACGTCTACAGCCTCTAAGCGCTAGCATGGTCTCCGATAGACTCCCTTCTCGCGCAGGCGGGGCGAAGGCAGGGTTTCGCAAACCATGGTTTGCGCTGCCGTAGCCGAACTGGCTTGCAAGCCAGTTCGTGGAGAAGGGCCGGGGATGAGGAGGCCCGCCAAGACCATCTACGTAAATATCCCCCTCAAATCCTCTGATCCATCTCCACCGACGGACAACTGTCATCCTCATGCCGCCGCACCACCCTTGCCGGCACGCCGGCCACCGTCGTATGCGGCGGCACCGGGTGCAGCACCACGCTGCCGGCGGCGATCTTGCTCATCGTGCCGATCTCGATGTTGCCGAGGATTTTCGCGCCGGCGCCGATCATCACGCCGCTGCGGATCTTGGGATGGCGGTCGCCGTGTTCCTTGCCGGTGCCGCCCAGCGTCACGTTCTGCAGCAGCGAGACATTGTCTTCGATGACCGTGGTCTCGCCGATCACAATGCCGGTGCCATGATCGAGCATGACGCCGGTGCCGATGCGCGCCGCCGGATGGATGTCGACCGCAAACACGACAGAGGCCTGGCTGGCCAGCGCATGGGCCAGTTCGGTCCGGCCCTGCTGCCACAAGGCGTGGGCGATGCGATAGGTTTGCAGGGCCTGGAAGCCCTTGAAGTTGAGCAGCACGTGCAAGTCGTCGCCGCCGGCCGGATCGCGCTCCTTGACGGCGGTCAGGTCGGCTGCAACTTTTTCCGCAAAGGCATCGTCGGCAATCTGAAGGAACAGCTCACGCAATGCCGCTTCATCCAGGTCGGCGCTGGCTAGCCGGTGCGCCAGCATGGCGGCAATGCCGGCGCCGAGGCGGTCGTGGGCGAGGATAAGCGTCTGCAGGCGCTTCGCCAGCAAGGGTTCGCGCTGCGCCAGCGCGTCGGCCGCCGCCAGGATATTGGCCCAGACAGGCGTGCGGCGGTCCGGCTTGAGCGGAATGCCGGCGCCTATCCTGATCGGGCGCGCCGCAAGGCGAAGTCCTTGCGACAATCGCTGCATTGGCTGGCTTGACGGCTTGTTCATGACTGGGATCCTTTCGTCTGTTTCAAGCGGCAGGCGCTCGAAAAACAAAATGGCCGCAGGTCGTGAGACACTGCGGCCATGGGAAGCTGGGAAAAGACGGCGTCAGCCGACGCACCCGTTCGTTGCCATCCAGGGCCGCGATCGGCAACAACACGGGAGAACCGGAGTATTCACGGAAACGAGTTGCGAGCTCATGCGTCAAACTGAAAAGAGAATATCGATATGCGAAATCTGTTAGCGCATTAGAGCACAATTCCATTTTTCCCGTGCGGGCCGCCGCGGCCCGCTTCACACAGCATTACGTATTTGCCTGAGCGAAATCATATGGAGAACTATCGCATCGGACTGATTTCCGATACGCACGGATTGCTGCGGCCGGAAGCGCGCTTCGCGCTGTCGGGCGTCAGTCGCATTATTCATGCCGGCGACATTTGCAATGCCGGCGTGCTGGAACAGCTGGGAGAGATTGCGCCTGTCGTTGCCGTGCGCGGCAACAATGACCGCGGCGAGTGGGCGCAGCGGCTGGCTGATAAGGAAGTGCTCGAGATCGGCGGCGTGCGCGTCTGCGTGGTGCACGACTTGCAGGATCTGAATGTCGATCCGGCCGCCGAAGGCATCAAGGTGGTAATTTCCGGCCACTCGCACCGGCCGGTGGTCAAGAAGGAGCGCGGCGTGCTTTTCGTCAATCCAGGCAGCGCTGGTCCGCGCCGCTTCCGGCTGCCGATCTCGGTGGGTTTTTTGGATATACGGGACGGGGTGGCGAAGGCGGAGTTGGAGATGCTGGAGGTGGATTAGGGTTTGCGTGGAAGATAATTTAGGGTGAGTCCAAAGGGGGCGTCATTAAGCTAGCAATGAGGCATGTGGGTTTGGCCGGCCCCCTCATCCCCAGCCCTTCTCTCGCCTGCGGGAGAAGGGAGTCTATCGGAGACCACGCTACCGCTTAGAGGCTGTAGACGTTCCCCCTCTGCCGACGCCAAAAGAGCGCAATGCCAAGCGGATAAAGAAGCGCGGATGTCTGAGCCGCAGGCGAGTTTCCGCGCTTCCCGCTTTGCATTGCGCTCTTTTGGGAACCCCGCAGGGGCGACGGTAGCGGGGTCGCCTTTTTTGCCTACTTTTTTGGCGAAGCAAAAAAGTAGGTGGCCCGCCGGGGCCAGTCCCGGCGAAGCAAGCCTCCACGGAGAGCGCAATGTTCAAGCATTCTCCGGACCAGAGGCCTTTGTGCAGGCACGGAGGCCTGCACTACCTCAATACAGCATATCCCCCGCCATCCCCCCACCCTTAGCATCCGCACTCCCCACCATGCTCAGCGCCACCGCCTCCGCCACCTTGATCCCATCCACCGCCGCCGAAAGAATCCCTCCCGCATAACCCGCCCCCTCGCCCGCCGGGAACAGCCCTTCGGTATTGAGGCTCTGGAAATTGTCCTTGCGCTTGATGCGCACCGGCGAAGAAGTGCGCGTCTCCACCCCGGTCAGCACCGCATCGCGCATCGCATAACCTTTGATCTGGCGATCGAACGCCAGCAGGGCTTCGCGGATCGCCTCGATCGCGTAATCGGGCAGCGAGGGGCCGAGGTCGGTCAGGTGCACGCCCGGCTTGTAGGAAGGAATCACAGAGCCCAATTCGGTCGACGCCCGGCCGGCGATGAAATCACCCACCAGCTGCCCGGGCGCATCGTAGTTGCGACCACCCAGCACATAGGCGCGCGACTCCAGCTCGCGCTGCAGGTCGATGCCGGCCAGCGGATGATCGCTCGGATAGTCGTCCGGCGTGATGCCGACCACGATGCCGCTGTTGGCATTGCGCTCGTTGCGCGAATACTGGCTCATGCCGTTGGTGACCACGCGCTCCGGCTCGGAGGTGGCGGCCACCACGGTGCCTCCCGGGCACATGCAGAAGCTGTAGACCGAGCGGCCGTTCTTCGCATGATGGACCAGCTTGTAATCGGCCGCGCCGAGCAGCGGATGGCCGGCAAACTTGCCGAAGCGGGCGCGGTCGATCAGCGACTGCGGATGCTCGGCGCGGAAGCCGACAGAGAACGGCTTGGCTTCGATATAGACGCCGCGGTCGTACAGCATCTGGAAGGTGTCGCGCGCGCTGTGGCCGACCGCCAGCACCACGTGGTCCGAAGCCAGCCGCTCGCCGTTTTCCAGGATCACCGCGCGCATCCTGCCGTTGTCGATCTCGAGGTCGGTCACCCTGGCCTCGAAGCGGAATTCCCCGCCGAGAGACTCGATGGTCGCGCGCATTGCCTCGATCATCTTGACCAGGCGGAAGGTGCCGATGTGCGGCTTGCTGACGAACAGGATTTCCTCGGGCGCATAGGCCTTGACGAATTCGGTCAGTACCTTGCGGCCGTAATGCTTCGGATCCTTGATCTGGCTGTGCAGCTTGCCGTCGGAGAAGGTGCCGGCGCCGCCTTCGCCGAACTGCACGTTCGACTCGGGCTTGAGTTCGCGCTTGCGCCACAGGCCCCAGGTATCCTTGGTGCGCTCCCGCACCACCTTCCCGCGCTCGAGGATGATGGGCCGGAAGCCCATCTGCGCCAGGATCAGCGCCGCGAACAGGCCGCAGGGGCCGAAGCCGATGATCACCGGCCGCGACGGCAGTGCGGCGGGCGCCTGCGCCACGAATTTGTAGCTGGTGTCCGGGCTGCGAACGACATTGGGCACGCCCTGCAGGCGGGCCAGTACCCCATCCTCCCGGGCGACGTCGACATCCAGCGTGTACACCAGCGTGATGGCGCTGCGCCGGCGCGCATCGTAGCCGCGCCGGAAGACGGTGTAGCCGTTGAGATCGGCATCGGCGATCTGCAGGCGGTCGAGGATGGCGGCCCTGAGGTCGGCTTCGGGATGGTCGAGCGGAAGAATAACGTTGGTCAATCGCAGCATGCGGGCAATCCGGAAAAATGGGGAGCGGACTGTCGCAATGCGTGCAAGGGCACGGCCTGCAGGCTCTCGGCGAGCCGATGCGTTGGCAGTCTGACAGCAATCCGCTGCCGGCGGGATGGGAGGGGCGTCGCCGGCAGGCCGGTATTTTACTCCATGGGGTCGGGCCGAATGAGCGGCATGCGAGCGTCCTCATGAAAAAGCGGGCAAGCGGGCCTTGTTGCCCCCTTGCCCGCCTGGGCGGCTCGAACCGGATCGGTCAGGCGCTGCGGTACTGGTCGCGCAGGCTCTTGACCTGGTCATGGTTTTTCAGCACTCCCTGGTACTGGCGTTCGACTACCGAGCGCACTTCTTCCGGCAGGCTTTTGTCGAGCGCGCGGCGGTAGCTCGATACCGCCACATCCTCGCCGCGCTCGCATTCCTTGAGCACGGCCTTGTCATCCATGCCGGTGACCAGCGACTTGATGTCGACCCAGCGGCGATGCAGCGCGCCGCCCAGGCCGCTGGTGGTTTCGGGATCGCCGCCGTAGGACCGCACCAGGCTTTGCAGCTCCATCACCGCCGCCGCGCAGCTCTGCGCGCGGTTGGAGAAAAAGGTTTTCAGGGTCGGATCTTTTGCATCTTCCGCGCAGGTGCGGAAGCCTTCCTCGCCGTCCTTGCTGGTTTCGATCAGGTCATTGAGGGTGGAAACGATGTCGTCGTTATTCATATGTCACTCCCGTCTGTTGGATTCGGTGGCCGGTTGCGCGGACGCGCCAGCGGCCCGAAGACCGCCTGCCGCGCTTGACCGCGCTGCTTACTTGGAGCCGGAGCTGCTGCCGGAGCCGGAAGCAGAACTGCCGCCGGATTTGTCGGAGCCGCTGGAGCCGCTTGAGCCGCTTGAGCTGCCGCCTTTCTTGCCGGTATGCTCCTGCGCCATGGTCAGATGGCCGTCGACGGTCGGGGTCATCTTGGCGGCCAGCGCCTTCAGGTCGGGGTCCTTCGCATCCTTTTGCGCCTTGGTCAGCAGCTGGTGAGTGTTCTTGTGATCACGCACGCCAACCTGGTTCATGTACATCTTGTCGAACTTCTCGCCTTCCAGCGCACTCAGCGCCTTGGCAGCGGCCTTGTGCTTCATGTCGGTTTCGGTCGGCAGGGTCACGCCTTTCTGCTGGGCGAGCTGCTCGAGTTCCTTTTGCGCCTGGGTGTGATCGTCGATCATCTTCTGCGCATAAGCCTTGACCTGGTCGTTCTGGGATTTCTGCAGCGCAAGCTTGCCGGTCTCGATCTCGGCGAAGTTGGCTTCAGCAAGGTTTTTCATCATGCGCTGGTCAGCCTTGCTGACGCTGCCGTTCGATCCCTTGGCGGCGGCGGAAGCGGAGGAGGAACCGGAGCCAGCCTGGGCGCTGCTGCTGCCGCTGCCTTGGGCGGAGGTGGTGCCGGTCGATTGCGCGTAGACGGAGCTGCCGCCGAACAGCATTGCCAATGCGGCAATGCCGAGCATGCGGTTGATGTGTTTGCGTTGTTGCATCTGGAATCTCCTTGGAACGTGATGGCAATCGCCACCGGATAACATCGCCTGATGTGGAAATTCTGTTAACGCAAGCCGCATGCCAGTGATCTTTCCTGCTCGTTCGCCTCCTGTTGTCGCAATAGAAATGCCGTAGTGGAAGTAAGGGGATGGAAGAGAGTACAGAGCGACGGAAAAAATTACAGATCCATCATCAACTTCTGAGCGGAACGCCTGGTAGCGATTCGAGCCCGCCATAAAAAAATGCCAAGGCTTGCGCCTTGGCATCAAGTCTTGCCGGATTGCCCCGGCAAGCGCCCATGAAAAGAGCTGCGGTCGCCTGCACCGCGATGCGAGGGTTCACAACGCAATGCCACCGTTCCGGAATCCGCCGCAGCGCAATGCGCCCCCTTTCATGCGGCCGTCCCGGAATCGGCTTCAGCTACCGCGCTGCCTTTTCTCGCATTTGCATTCCATCGATTCCAGCACCTTGCCCTCGGGATCGACGGTTTCCAGGATCACGTCGAACCCCCACAGGCGCGCCACGTGCTTCAGGACCTCCCCGGTCTGGTTATTGAGCGGACGGCGCAGGTACTGGTTGTGGCGCAGCGTCAGCGCGCGGTGGCCATGGGTATCGACCGACCAGACCTGGATGTTGGGCTCGCGGTTGCCGAGGTTGTACTGCCCGGCGAGCTGCTCGCGCAGATAGCGGTAACCGGCCTCGTCATGGATCGCGGAAATCGCCAGCTTGTCTTTCTTGTCGTCATCCAGCACCGAAAAGAAATGGAAATCTCGGATCACCTTCGGCGACAGGTACTGCGAGATGAAGCTTTCATCCTTGAAGTTGCGCATCGCGAAGTCGAGCGTCTTCTTCCAGTCGCTGCCGGCGATGTCAGGGAACCAGTGGCGATCCTCGTCGGTCGGGTTTTCGCAGATGCGGCGGATGTCCTGCATCATCGCAAAGCCCAGCGCATACGGATTGATGCCGTTGAAGTAGCGGCTGGTGACCGGCGGCTGGTACACGACATTGGTATGGCTCTGCAGGAATTCCATCATGAAGCCGTTGCCGACCACGCCTTCGTCGTACAGCTGGTTCAGGATGGTGTAATGCCAGAACGTCGCCCAGCCCTCGTTCATCACCTGGGTCTGGCGCTGCGGATAGAAATACTGGGAAATCTTGCGCACGATGCGCACGATCTCGCGCTGCCAGGGTTCGAGCAGCGGCGCCGACTTCTCGATGAAGTACAGCAGGTTTTCCTGCGGCTCGGCCGGGTAGCGCGAAGGTCCGGTTTCCTGCACCACTTCCTGCCGGCGCGGCACCGTGCGCCACAGGTCGTTTACCTGTGACTGCAGATAGCGTTCGCGCTCTTCCTGTCGCTCGCGCTCCTCCGCCAGCGACAGCTTGGCGGGACGCTTGTAGCGGTCCACGCCGTAGTTCTGCAGCGCGTGGCAGGAATCGAGCAGCAGTTCCACCGCTTCGATGCCGTAGCGCTGTTCGCAGTCGGCGATATAGTTCTTCGCGAACACCATGTAATCGATGATGGCTTCAGCATCGGTCCAGGTGCGGAACAGGTAATTGTTCTTGAAGAAGGAATTGTGGCCGTAGGATGCGTGCGCGATCACCAGCGCCTGCATCATCAGGCTGTTCTCTTCCATCAGGTAGGCGATGCAGGGATTGGAGTTGATGACGATCTCGTACGCCAGTCCCATGTGGCCGCGCTTGTAGTTCTTCTCGGTCGACAGGAACTGCTTGCCGAACGACCAGTGCGCATACGACACCGGCATGCCGACCGATGCGTAGGCATCCATCATCTGCTCGGCGGTGATGATCTCGAGCTGGTTCGGATAGGTATCGAGGCCGAAGCCTTCGGCCACGCGGCGGATCTCGTCATGGATCTGCTGGACCAGCTCGAAGGTCCATTCGGATTGCTCAGGCAGGCGGAACGGCTTGGCCGCCTTCTTGCGCGTGCCCTTCACGGCAGCTTTGCGCGCAGGCTTCCTGATCGTGGGTTCGGTCGCAATGATGTCGGTAGTCATTTCGGTTGCTTCTTGAACAGTTCACGGAACACCGGATAGATGTCGGCCGGCGACTCGATTTTCTGCATCGCGAAGTGCGGGCAGATGTCGGGGACCTGCGTGTACTCGTGCCACAGGTTCTGCGGTTCGCCGTCGGTGATTTCCACGTAGGCGTAGTACTGCACCAGCGGCATGATCTTGTTGATCAGCAGCTCGCGGCAGGTCACCGAATCGTTGTCCCAGTTGTCGCCGTCGGAAGCCTGCGCGACGTACACGTTCCAGTCGCCGCTGGCATAGCGCTCGCGGATCACCTTGTCGAGCAGCACCAGCGCGGACGACACCACGGTGCCGCCGGATTCGCGCGAATTGAAGAACTCGTCCTCGGTGACTTCGGTCGCCTGGGTGTGATGGCGGATGAACACCACCTCGATCTTTTCATACGCCCGCTCGAGGAACATGTAGAGCAGGATGAAGAAGCGCTTTGCCGCATCCTTCTTGGCCTGGTCCATCGAGCCCGACACGTCCATCACGCAGAACATCACCGCGCTGCTGGACGGCTTGGGCACCTTGATGCGGTTGCTGTAGCGCAGGTCGATCGGATCGAGGAAGGGAATCGCATGCAGGCGGGTGCGCAGGTGATGAATCTCCTTGCGCAGCGCGAGGATGCGGTGATCGTCCTCGAACGCGGTCTTCATCAGCGCTTCCAGTTCCTCTTCCGCTTCCTTGAGCCGCTTGCGCGACTTCGCTCCGACCGCGATGCGGCGTCCGAGAGCGCCGCGCAGCGAACGCAGCACATGGATGTTGGACGGCGTGCCCGACACGGTATAACCGGCGCGCTGCTGCTTGAACTCGGTGATGGACTTGAGCTGGGTCTTGATCAGGTTGGGCAGTTCGAGGTCTTCGAAGAAATAATTCATGAACTCTTCGCGCGTCAGTTCGAACGCGAAATCGTCCTCGGTGATTTCCTCGCTGTTGCCGCCCTTGCCCTTGCCGGACCCGCTGCCGCTCTTCGGACGCTGGATCTGGTCGCCCTTCTGGTATTCCTTGTTGCCGGGACGGACCACTTCCCAGACGCCGCCATGGGTATGGCCGAACGAGGGCTCGTTGATGTCCTTGACGGGAATGGATACTTTTTCGCCTTTCTCGATGTCTTTGATCGAGCGGCCCTTGATGGCGCGTGCAACCGCGTCCTTGATCTGGCCCTTGTAACGCCGAAGAAAGCGTTCGCGATTGCCAGCGGACTTGTTCTTGCCTTGCAGACGCCGGTCGATGAGGTGAGCCAAGATGCCTCCTGAAACTGGGTTGGGCGTTTGTTTCTTATATCCGTCTTCCTGGAGCGCGGTTCATTGACTGCGACTCGCCAAGACCTTGGAGTTCCCACCCCTTCAAGGGGAGGGTTAGGGTGGGGATGGGTTACAAGCCAACAGCATTCAAACCCATCCCCATCCCGGCCTTCCACCTCGCAGCTTGCAAGCTGCTCGGACTTCGCAGGCGCAATGCATGCATTGCGAATTCCCTGCTACGTCCCCTTGAAGCGGAAGGAGCCACCGAGGTCTTGCAGCTTGCGGCTAAGAACAGCTAGTCCGGAAGAGGAGTACAACCAATTACGACGACTTGCGCACGCGCAGGTACCACTCGCACAGCAGGCGGACCTGCTTGGCGGTGTAGCCCTTGGCGACCATGCGGGCGACGAACTCCTGGTGCTTGTTGGCGTCGTCGGCGCTGGCCTTGGCGTTGAACGAGATCACCGGCAGCAGTTCCTCGGTGTTCGAGAACATCTTCTTCTCGATCACGGTGCGCAGCTTTTCATAGCTGGTCCATGCCGGGTTCTTGCCGTTGTTCTGCGCGCGGGCACGCAATACGAAGTTGACGATCTCGTTGCGGAAATCCTTCGGATTGGAAATGCCCGCCGGTTTCTCGATCTTCTCCAGTTCATTGTTGAGCGAATCGCGGTCGAAGCTCTCGCCGGTATCCGGATCGCGGAACTCCTGATCCTGGATCCAGAAGTCGGCGAAGGTCACGTAGCGGTCGAAGATGTTCTGGCCGTACTCGGAATAGCTTTCCAGGTAGGCGGTCTGGATCTCCTTGCCGATGAATTCGACGTAACGCTGCGCCAGGTATTCCTTGATGTAGGACATGTAGCGCTGCTCGACCTCGGGCGCGAACTGCTCGCGCTCGATCTGCTGTTCCAGCACGTACAGCAGGTGCACCGGATTGGCCGCGACTTCGGTGTTGTCGAAGTTGAAGACCTTGGACAGGATCTTGTACGCGAAGCGGGTGGACAGGCCGTTCATGCCTTCGTCGACGCCGGCGTAGTCGGTGTACTCTTGGCGCGACTTCGCCTTCGGATCGGTGTCCTTCAGGTTCTCGCCGTCATAGACCTGCATCTTGCTGAAGATGCTGGAGTTTTCCGGATCCTTGATGCGCGACAGCACCGCGAACTGCGCCATCATCTTCAGCGTGCCGGGAGCGCAGGGCGCCTTCGACAGCGAGGAGCTCTGGATCAGCTTGTCGTAGATCTTGATCTCTTCCGACACGCGCAGGCAGTACGGCACCTTCACGATGTAGATACGATCGAGGAACGCTTCATTGTTCTTGTTGTTGCGGAAGGCCTTCCACTCGGATTCGTTCGAGTGCGCCAGCACCACGCCGTCGAAGGGAATCGCGCCGAAGCCCTCGGTACCCTTGTAGTTGCCTTCCTGCGTTGCGGTCAAGAGCGGGTGCAGCACCTTGATCGGCGCCTTGAACATCTCGACGAATTCCATCAGGCCCTGGTTCGAAAGGCACAGGCCGCCGGAGTAGCTGTACGCGTCCGGATCGTCCTGGGAATAATCCTCGAGCTTGCGGATGTCGACCTTGCCGACCAGCGAGGAGATGTCCTGGTTGTTTTCATCGCCCGGCTCGGTCTTGGAAATCGCGACCTGCTTCAGGATCGACGGATAGCGCTTGACCACGCGGAACTGGTTGATGTCGCCGTTGAACTCGTGCAGGCGCTTCACTGCCCACGGGCTGGGGATGGTCTTGAGATAGCGGCGCGGGATGCCGTAGTCTTCTTCGAGGATGTCGCCATCCTCGAGTTCATTGAACAGGCCGAGCGGCGATTCGTTGACGGGCGAGCCCTTGATCGCATAGAAGGGCACCTGCTCCATCAGCGACTTGAGCTTTTCCGCGATGGAGGATTTGCCGCCGCCGACCGGGCCGAGCAGATAGAGAACCTGCTTGCGTTCTTCGAGGCCCTGGGCCGCATGACGGAAGTAGGACACCACCTGCTCGATCACCTCTTCCATGCCGTAGAACTCACGGAAGGCGGGATAGATCTTGATAACCTTGTTGGCGAAGACACGTGACAGGCGCGAGTCGTGGCGCGTGTCGATCATCTCCGGCTCGCCGATGGCCTCGAGCATGCGCTCGGCAGCGGTGGCGTAGGCGAGACGATCTTGCTTGCACAGTTCCAGATATTCCTGCAGGGAGTATTCCTCTTCCCGAGTCCGCTCATACCGTGCTGCGTAGTTGTCAAAGATTTTCATGGGGTTTCCTTTGATGTAAATGCCGGTGCTTCGGGGTCGGATTCAAGACTGAATTTCCACTCCGCAATTTCATACTACGCCCGAATTTCGCTGGTCGCTAGGAAATTTTCGGCTTTTTTTTGTAAGCGCCGAAGCTTAAAAAAATGAGTTTTCAAATACTCTTTTCAAACGATTATTTATCGTGAGATTTTTTGATTTTTTGATTCGATTGCGCAAAACTTTTTAGTGCGGATGCGGTCAGCGGCGGTCAATTTTTAACGCTTTTTCAATGCCCGATTTTTAAGCAGCGCTGCGTAAATGCGACAGGCGTTTGGACGCCTCGCGTGCCGATGCGGAGAGTGAAGCGTCGATCAAGGGAATTGGAGCGTAAAGGCAGCGCAGTTCGCGCGTTGGGGGTGATGAAGAAAGCGCATCATTGAAGGTGGTGCGCAATGAGGCTGGGCGGAGTTTGCTTTCCTATTTCACCACGATTGCGATGACGCGTTTCAATGTGCAGTAACGGTAAGCGCGAGCGAAAACTCTAAGATTCTTTCGTCCGCGTGGAGGGGCCGGGGGTAGCAGTGCTTGCCACGTCATTTTCCCTTGCAGCCGCCCTCATCCCCAACCCTTCTGTTCATTTGCCTACCCCCGCCGATACGCCTTCAACGCAAACCGCGCGGGATCGATCACATCCACCAAGCTGCGCTCGATCGGCAAGGGCGCCCCTTCCAGCATCGACGCCAGCAGTTCCGCCGCGAACGGCGCCCAGATCAATCCGCGCGATCCATACCCCATCAGGCCGTATAAGCCCGGATGGCGCGGCACATCGCGCAGGCGGCTGCCGGTGATCGGAAGATCGGCATCCGGCAGCGCGCCGACCAGCGGCATGCGGTCGGGCGTCACGCAGCGAAAGCCGACCCGCCCCCGCAGTTCCGCGCCCAGAGTAACAGTCACCGCAGCCGGCAGCAGCTGCGCCAGCCGCTGCAGGTTCTCTTCCTGGCTGTCCCGGCGCAGGACCGTCTCTCGATCGTCGTCATACGTGGCGCCAACGGTGCAGATGCCCTGCACTTCCGGCGTGACGTAGCCGTCGCCGCAGATCACCAGCGGCGGCGCTTTCACGGAAGCGGCCGACAGATGCGTCACCTGTCCGCGGATGGCATCGAGCGGCAGGCTGCGGGTTTGCGGCAGGCGATGCCCGTCGATGCCGCCGGCGACCACCACCACCGGAGCGCTTGCAATTTCCGCGCCCGCCTCGTCGCGCACCATCCAGATGCCGCCGCTGCGCTCCAACGAAGCCGCCCCTTTGCAGAACAAGCGCAACAGCTTGGCGCCGCAGGCCGACAGCATCGCTTCGCAAAGGCTGGCCGGCGTCACCCAGCCACCCTGAGGGAAAAACCAGCCGCCATGGCTTGCGCGATTGCCCGTCAGCGCGGCCGCGTCCGCCGGCTCCGACCAGCGCACGAAATCCGCGGGCAGGCCGAGCTCCTCCAGCGCGGCGCGCTGCAGCGTCGCCTGCTGCGCATCGTGCGCCAGCTGCAGCACGCCGCACTGGCGGCCGGCGAAGGCGGCGCCGATGCCGCCGAGCTGCCGCCATTGGGCGACCGCATACAGGTAGGCGGCGCGCGCCAGCCGCGAAGCCTGGTTGCCGTCGCGCGACATCATCGGCATGACGATGCCGGCGATGTTGCCAGAGGCTTCCCGTGCCGGCTGCGCATGCCGCTCGACCAGGGTGACCTGCCACCCGCGCGCGGCGAGGCGCTCGCAGGCGGCGCAGCCGGCGATGCCGGCGCCGATCACGATAGCACGCCGGTCCTGCACCGGAATGCGCAGCGGCTGTTGCCAGCGTGGTGCAAAACGCGCCACCAGCATCTGCGGCTTGCCTCTGAAACGCGGCGGCCTTTGGCAAAGGAAGCCGGCTTGCATCAGCGCCCGCCGGCCATCGCCGGTCACGCCATAGGTGGCCAGCGTCGCATCCGGCGCAGCCAGCCGGTTGAGGCGGGAGAGTATCTGGGGTGCCCGCATCCCGGGATTCTTGCTTGGAGCGAAGCCGTCGAGGTAAAAGGCATCGGCCGCCGCCTGGATCTCCGGCAGGCAGTCGGCGACATCGCCGAATGCCAGCGTCAGCTGGATGCGTCCCTCATCCAGCGCCAGGCGATGAAATCCCGCTACCAGCGGCGGCCAGGCGGCGCACAGTTGCGCCGACAGCGGCTGCAGTTGCGGCCACAGCGCATGCAGCTTTTCGAGATCGGATGCGGCGAACGGATGTTTTTCGATGGCCACGTAATGCAGTTGCGCGCTGCGCTCCGGATCGTCGCGCCAGGCTTGCCAGGTCGCGAGGAAATTCAATCCGGAGCCGAAGCCGGTCTCCAGGATGGCGAAGCTGCGGCGCCCCTGCCAGCGTTGCGGCAGGCCGTTCCCGCCGAGGAAGACATGGCGCGCCTGTTCCAGGCCGCCTTTGGCGGAGTGATAGTTGTCGCCATGGGCATCGGCATAGGGAATGCCGTCTTGCAGCTTCAGGGTGGCGGGAGCGAGGCGATGAGCGGGCATGATGATGAAGTGGCGAGGGACGCTTCATTGTAGCCGGGCGCGAACGCGCTTTCGAAAATGTGCGCCGGCGCATGCATGATGCGGCCCGATTGATTACACTCGCTGTTTCTCCGGGAAGTGCGTGGATTCGGACATGCGCTCTCCGTATGGAACATGACATCGACAACGACGAACCAGGCCGCCATCGCCCTTCCGCCCACATGAAAACATCCAGCACCGCGGACATCGCATCCGCATCTGCAGTTTCTGCAGCGTCCACAGCATCAGACAAGGCCTACTATGCCGTGCGCCACTCGAAGATTCACGGCAACGGCGTGTTCGCCATCCGCAAGATTCCGGAAGGTGCCCGCATCATCGAATACCAGGGCAAGCGCATCAGCTGGAAGGAGGCGGTGCGCCGCGAGAACCTGAAGCCGGCGGACTGCTTCCATACCTTCTTCTTCAGCCTGGAGAGCGGCAGGATCATCGACGGCGGCGACGAAGGCAACGATTCGCGCTGGATCAACCATTCCTGCGAGCCGAACTGCGAGGCGCGCGAGGAAGGCGGCAAGGTGTACATTTATGCGTTGCGAGATATCAGGCGCGGCGAGGAACTGTATTACGACTATGGCCTGATCATGGAGCAGCGCCATACGCCGGCGCTGAAGAAGGCTTACCAGTGCCTGTGCGGCACACCGTCCTGCCGGGGCACGCTGCTGGCGCCCAAGCGCAGGAAAAAGCAGGCCGCCTGAGCCCGAGTCTGGGACGGCGGCCCGCGGTTGATTACTCGAAGAACTTGAGCCCGGCCACGCCGCACAGGATGAGTCCCAGGCAGAGCAGCCTGGCGACCGATGCCGATTCACCCAGCAGCATGATGCCCAGAATCGCCGTGCCGGCGGTGCCGATGCCGGTCCAGACCGCGTAGGACGTACCGGCGGGCAGGGTCTTCATCGCCATGCCGAGCAGCACCACGCTCAGAACCATCGACAGCAAGGTACCGACCGACGGCCACAGCTTCGTGAAGCCTTCGGTGTATTTCAGGCCGATGGCCCAGCCGATCTCGAGCAGACCGGCGATCAATAACAATATCCAGGGCATTGCTTTCTCTTTCAGGAATCCGTGGCCGTCCACGGGATGACAGGGAAAGACGGGGTCGTCCCCGTTTTCATAGGCGGTTGCAGGCGCGGCCTGCACCGGATGGCGACAGCAGGTTGCCGCCGCGCAGATGGGAAGTGTAGCCGAAGCGGCGGATCGTTTCAGGGAGCGATCTTGTAGCGGTTGCGGCCGTCGCGCTTGGCGTCGAACAGGGCCGTATCGGCGCGGTTGATGGTCTCGGACACGCTTTCTCCGCCACGGCGCTCGGCAATGCCGAAACTGGCCGACAGCGCCAGCCGGGTATCGCCGGCCGTGATGTCGAGCGCCATCACGGCCTGGCGCACCCGTTCGACCACGATGGCGGCTTCGTCGGCGCCGATCTCGGGCATGATCACCATGAACTCCTCGCCGCCCCAGCGTCCGCAGAGGTCATAGTCGCGCACGCTGGCCACGATGGCGTGCGCGATCTCGACGAGCGCCTTGTCGCCGGCCTCGTGGCCGTGCGCGTCATTGACCGACTTGAAGCGGTCGACGTCAAGCAGGGCCACCGTTAGCGGCCGGTGCAGCCTTTCGGCGCGGGCCGATTCGGTCTTCATCCTTTCCATCAGCATGCGCCGGTTGCCGATGCCGGTCAGCGCATCGCGGGTCGAGGCTTCCTTCAGCGCTTCGTTGAGATCGCGCATCATGGACTGGTAGCGGTCCGAGATGCGGGCAATCTTTTCCAGCTGGCGCAGCTGCTTCTGGTAGCGCTCGGTCAGCGACAGCTTTTCCGCCTGGCTGACATGCTGATAGCGGTCGGAGATGCGGGTGACGCGGTCGATCTGGTGCAGCAGCCCGCGGAATTCGCCATAGAGCTCGTCGAGCGCCGGACGCAGCGGGTTGTCCCGATGCGATGGATCCGATAGCAGCGACTCGACCGTCTGCTCGATCTGCTCGATCTGTTTGTCGGCGCGCATGCTCAACCCGCCAGGCTGGTGATCACGAAAGGAAAGCTGCAATCTTCCTTGAATTCCTCCGCCAGTTCCGCCACGCGTTCATTCTGCTCGTCGTAGTACCAGTTGACCGTCACCTCGCGCTTTGCGCGGTGCGCCTCCTCCAGCATGTCGAAGATATCCATCATGGCCTTGACGCTGCTGGTATTGAGGTAGAGCAGGTGCAGGTTGAGAACCAGGCCGCGGCCGTTGCCGGCCAGGTAATCGTCGATCCACTTCATGACCGGGGAGAACAGTTCGTAGGAGTTCTCGGGATAGGAGTCGCCGCGCATCTCGATCACGCCGGACTGGGCATCGGCGATGATGGAGGGCGTCGACTGGGTGCTGTCTATGTGCAGATTGTTCATTCCTGTTCCTTACCGATGGATTACATCACGACGCGGATGCTGAAGAAGGCGCGGCCGTCCTCCAGCATCTGCAGCGAGCAGGCGAGCGGTTCGCTGGCCTTGCGCGCCAGGTCGATCAGGCCGAGTCCGGCCCCGCTGGTGCTGCCCTCGCCGCGCGGCTTGCGCAGCTGTTCCTTGTAGCGCGCCTTGAGCTCGGCCTTGTCGAGCGCGGCTAGCTGCTGCACGCACGCCGTCAGGTCCGCGCCGTCGGCGCGGTCGATGATATTGCCGGCCATGACCGCATAACGCCCCTCCGTATCGCGCGCGATGACGACGGTAGCCGAAGCTTCATTGTCGGACCAGCCCTTGCGCGCCGCATAGTGGCGGATGTTCTGCGTCATCTCGATATAGGCGCCGAACACGTCCATCGATGACGACGGCGTGGCGTTTTCAAGCTTCATGTAGTTGCGCAGCGCATTGCCGATCTCTTCGATCAGGCTCTTCGTCAGCGGCCCGTTGAAACAGAGCATGATGCGCTGCTGGTTATAGGTTTGCTGCAATGAGAATAAATCAATCAGCATGGGATATCCGTATTGTCAGTTTCAGATGAATCGGAAGCAGACCAGCGTGATGTCGTCGCGCTGGGCATGGCCGCCCTGGTACTCGGCCAGCGTGGCTGCGAAGGCTTCGCTCTGCTCCGCCAGCGGACGGCCTGCGTACCGGCGCAGCATGTCGATGAAGCGCGCATTGCCGAAACCGTAACCCTTGTCGCCGCCGGCCTGATCGAGGAAACCGTCGGTGGCGAGGTAGAAGGTGCGCGCCGGCAGCAAATCGACCGACTGGTTCGCATATTCGCCCTGATGGCGATCGCCGAGCGAGCGGCGGCCGCCCTTGGCGCTGCCGATATCCTCGACTTCGCCGCCCTCGCCGCATTCACTCCAGTAAAGCGAAATCTTGGCGCCGGCGAAAGTGGCGCGGCGGTTTGCAACATCCACATGCACCAGGCCGGCATCCATGATGGTGGCAATGTCGCGCTCGCCGCCCTGGGCCTTGAGCATGGAGCGCACCACCTGGTCGGTGCGGGCGAGGATGGCGGCGGGATCTTGCGCGCCCGCCTCGTCGATCGCCTTGTCGATGGCGGCGCGCGCCAGCATGGTCATGAACGCGCCCGGCACGCCGTGGCCGGCGCAGTCGACGACGCCGATCAGGCAGCCGCCCTCGACTTCACGGTAGACGTAGAAATCGCCGCCGACCACATCGCGCGGGCGCCACAGCACGAAATGATCGCTGCCCAGCGCGGCCGCCAGTTCGCGGTCCGGCAGGATGGCGCGCTGGATCAGGCTGGCATAGGAAATGGAGTCGCTGATCTTTTTGTGGGCGACGCTCATGTCGCGATTGGCCAGCACCAGTTCACGGGTTCTTTCGCGCACCGTCTCTTCCAGTTCCTCGGTATGGCGGCGCACCTTGCTTGCCATGGCGGCGAAGGCGGCGGTCAGCTCGCCGATCTCGTCGTTGCGGGCCGGAGGCAGCGCCAGCGCATAATTGCCGGCGGCCAGTTCGCGCGCCGACTGCTTCAGCTTCAGCAGTGGCGCCAGCACCAGCCGGTTCATCGCATACACGAAGCCGCCCATCACCATGCCCAGCAGCAGGAACACTGCCAGCGCGATCCATCTCAGCAGGCTGCTGTCGATCACTTCGGCGGCCTCCAGGTCGACCGCGGTCAGTACATGCCATTTGAGTTCCGGAATATAGGAGGCGGCCAGCAGCTGTTTCTTGCCGTGCAGCGTGGCGAAGAAGGGTTCGGTGCTGCCGGGATGGCGTGCGGCGTTGACCAGCGCGGTGCGCGCCCGGTCGGCATCTCCCTTGTGTTCGAGCAGGCCGAACAGGGATTTGCCGCTCGCATCCACGCCGGCGCCGGAATTGAAGGCGATGTGCCGGTTGTCGGGATGGGCCTGGATGGCGCCGTTGACATCGACGATCATCGGCGTCACGCCACGCTCGGAAGTGGAAATGAAATCGCTCAGGAATTTCGAGAGATCGAGGCCGGTGCCGCACAGGCCCAGCTTGCGCTCGCCGTCGCGCACCAGCACGTTGAACCACACCTTGGTCAGGCCCAGCTTGGGGTCGGGATCGACGTTGATGTTGAACGCCTCGGTGCTTTTCAGGGAATTGAAGAACCAGATGTCGTGCGGATCGTCCGGCTTAATCGTATAGCGCGGTTCGCCATTGGTCGGCTTTTCCGCATCCGAAAAATAGTAGTGGTACGACAAGGCCGACGCCAGAAAGAAGGACTTGTCGTCGAAATCGTTGCGAAAGCTTTCCGCTTCCTGCAGCGCCAGGGCCTTCTTTTCCGGGTTGTTTTCATCCTTGAGCCATTGCTGGATCGACTGCGAGCGCGCCAGCCGCAGGGACAGCGCCAGCTCGCGCGCGACCGGCGCCAAGATGCGTTCCCGGTTCAGCAGGGTGAAGTTGCGGGTGAAAGCCACGCCCAGGTGGGAGCGGATGGATTCCACCGCCTGCCACCCGGCCACGCCCGCCAGCAGCAGCACCAGCATGCAGGTGCCGAACAACGCGAGAACCGACTTGCCGCGCAGTCCGAGAGCGCCTGTCATGTGATCTCCGGTAAAAAATGATGATTAACGGAAATTCTGACAGCCATTGGATTGCACTGCAATGTCAAATGCTTATATCCGACAAGGCTTCTATGATTTTCCGGCCGGGATTGTCAATTTGCCAGCACGGCGAATTGCCAGCCGAAGAACACGAGCAGTGCAATCGTAATCGTCAGCAGCTGGCGACCGGTGGCGGCGCACACCAGCACGGCGACGATGGCGGCGATCAGCTGCGGGTTGCGCCAGCTCAGCTCGAGCCCCTCGCCGTGCGGCGCCAGCACCATCGGCACGATGATGGCTGTGAGCACGGTGACCGGTACGAAGCCGAGCGCCTGCTGCAGCCACGGCGGAAATGCCACGCGTCCGCCGAGCACGAAGATCGTGGCCTTGATGGCCACCGTGACCGCCGCCATGCCGAGAATCATGAGCGTGTAATTCATGCCGCCTCCTCCCCGCCAGCCCGGGAAATGCGCGTCTGCCGGCGCGACATCAGCATGCCGACCGCCACCCCGATCAGCACGGCCGACATCAGTCCCAGCTTGTAGGGCAGGTCGCGCAGCAGGAAGGCGAAGGCGCCGGCCGCCAGCGCGGCGGCCAGGTGCGGCAGCCGGCCAAGCTGCGGCACGACGATTGCAATGAAGGTCGCCACCATTGCGAAGTCCAGGCCGAGCGACTGCAGCTGCGGAAACACCGCGCCGAACGACAGCCCCACCAGCGTCCAGGCCTGCCAGTTGCAGTACATCGCCATGCAGGAGCCGAGGAAATACCAGTGCCCGAGCGGCGCGCGCGGATGCCGGCTGTAATAGCCGTTCATCACGGCGAAGGTTTCATCGGTCAGGAAGAAGCCGAGCGTCCAGCGCCAGCGCGCCGGCAGGTGGGCGACATGCGGCAGCAGCGTGGCCGCATACAGCATGTGGCGCAGGTTGACGATGAAGGTGGTCAGCCAGATCACCAGCATGCCGGCATGTCCGGCGACCAGGCCGGTGGCGATGAACTGGCTGGAGCCGGCATAGACCGACAGCGACATCAGCTGCCCTTGCCAGGCGGCCAGCGGCCCGGCCGTGACCAGGGTGCCGAAGATGATGCCGAACGGCGCGGCGCCCACCAGCATCGGCAGCGTATCCCGCGCGCCGGCGCCGAAACTGGAAAAACGCGTGGTATGCGACATGGAAAATTCCTTTCAGCCGCGCATGGTAAAAAACCGGGATGCCGGCGGCTGCTTGCGCGGTGCTTGTGCCACCATTCGTGCCACCATTCATGCCACCTTGAGCGCGCGCATTTCGCGGCGTTCGAATGCGGCGGCTTCCTTGAGCAGCCATTGCTCGAACGCCAGCAGCTGCGGCGACTTCGCAACCTGGCTCGCGGTGGCGATGTAATAGGAAAATGGCCCCCGCGCGATGACATCGCATACCGGCATCAGCCGGCCGGCGGCAAGGTCTTCCGACACCAGCACGCTGCGGCCGATCGCGATACCCTGGCCGGCCATGGCCGCGCTCAGCATCAGGTTGCTGTCGCTATAGTTGGCGCCGTGCAGGAATTCCGCAGGGTCGATCCCGGCTTCGCTGCTCCAGGCATTCCATTCCATGTCGCAGTCGTCGCGCAGGATGCGGAAGCGCTTGAGGTTTTTCGGCGACGCCGGCAGGCGGCCCTTGTTGAAGGCCGGGCTGCAGACCGGGAACAGCCATTCATCCATCAGCTTGACGGCGTCGCATCCCTTCCAGCTGCCGATGCCGTAGCGGATGGCGATATCGGCCTCCCTGCGCTCGAGGTCCTTCAGATCCTGCGACGCCTGGATATGTACGGCCACGTCGGGCTGCAGCTTCTGGAACTTCCCCAGGCGGGGCAGCAGCCAGCGGTTGGCGAACGACTGCAGGGTGGTGACGGTGATCGACGGCGCGCGCTTGTGCTCCTCGATTTCCGTCAATGCCCGCCCGAGCTGGCGCAGCGCCGGCTGGATTCGCTTGAACAGAAGCGTGCCTTCCTTGGTCAGCAGCATCTGGCGGCCTTCGCGGGCGAACAACGCCACGCCGAGCGTGCCTTCAAGCGCCCGGATCTGCTGGCTGATTGCGCTGTGGGTGACATGCAGCTCATCCGCGGCCCGGGTATAGCTGCCGTGGCGCGCGGCGGATTCGAATACGTGCAGTGCGAGAAGAGGCGGTTTCATGATCGGTATGTAGAAACTTGCATATCGGCGGAAAAACTGTTCCTGGTGTTAGTTTTTCTAACAACTGGTGTGAATAAATGTCGTTCGCGAAGCGGGGACGTGCCGCCTACAATCAGGCGCAAGGCCATGCCATGTGAATCGGTCTGCCGTCTTCGATCTTATACGAAAACGGGAGGGCGGCAACAGGCAAAGACGCTGCAAACATGCTGCGAGAATGCGGCGAACATGCGGCTGCAAGGCCCGCTCCCCATCCACCACCGGCGACCGAACATGTCCACTGCCAACCTCTCGCGCCTGCTGCTGCTCGGCGCCATCTGGGGCACCAGCTTCATGCTGATGCGCATCGTTTCGCCCGCGCTGGGGCCGGTGCTGACTACCTTCCTGCGCGCGCTGCTGGCCGCCGTCGCACTGTATGTCTTTGCCCGCTCGCGCGGCATCCGCTTCGGCTGGCGCGAGAACGCGAAAACCTATCTCGTGATCGGGCTCTTCAACACCGCGATCCCGTTCGCATTGTTCGCCTGGTCGGCGCTGCACATTCCTTCCTCCTACATGGCCACCATGAATTCCCTGGCGCCCATCTTCACCGGCCTGTTCGGCTACCTGCTGCTATCGGAAAAACTGAGCGCCTCGCGCATGGCTTCGTGCGTGCTGGGCATGGCGGGCGTTGCGGTGCTGGTCGGCGTCGGGCCGAGCGAAGTCTCGCTTAACACCATACTCGGCGTGCTGGCCGGCATGGGGGCCGCTGCCTGCTACGGCTATGCGGCGACTTATACCCGGATGAAGGCGTCCGCCCTGCCCTCGCTGGCGACGGCGACCGGCAGCCAGCTGGCGGCGGCGCTCGTGCTGCTGCCGATCACGGCGCCGTCGATGCCGCAAGGAATGGCGGCGATGAATTGGAACGTGGCGCTGTCCGTGATTGTCCTCGGCGTGGTCTGCACCGGCATCGCCTATGCGATCTTCTTCCACCTGATTGCGGCGGAAGGCGCGAGCAAGGCGGTCACCGTCACTTTTCTGGTGCCGGCAACGGCGTCGCTGTGGGCATGGCTGTTCCTCGGCGAGCCGATCACGGCAGGCACCGTGGCGGGCATCGTCACCGTGTTGTGCGCGACCGCGCTGGCACTGGGGTTGTTCGGCAAGTGGAGGCAATGGAGGGCGGTGCGGCAAGCCTGACGTCACGTCACGACCTGGCCGGCGGCTGCATCGCAGCTGCCGCTTTCCATTTCATTCATCGGCGTCACGGGATTCACCGGCGAAGGCATGGAAAAAATGGAGTGAAGACGAGACGCCTTCACTCCAAACCTCAGGAGACACTGAGGAGAGACTGCTGCCGCGCCGCCATGAACCGGCGCGGCATGCGTTACCAATGCGGTTGCGGTGCAACCACGGCGGCAATGTATCAGTCCTCAGGCCGGAGAAAATCCGGAAAGTGGTGAATTCCTTCTAAGAAGATTCAGCGCCCCGGTGCGCCTCCGGATGGAGAGCCGTCGCTCCTGGGCGCTTCGTTCGGCGGAGTGCCGCCCAGCGGAGTGCCGCCCGGCGGAGCGGCGGCTTCGTTCTGCTTGCGTTGCGCCTCGGCAGCCATCGCGAACACCGAGGAACAGGCCGCTTTCAGTTCCTGCTCGAACATCGGCGCGAACATGGTTTTCTTCTTCGATTTCGCAAGGCGCGCCGACGGCGGCAGCAGGTAATCCCCCTTAGGGCTTTCCAGCCTTGCCCACTGCAGCGTGTTGCCTGCCCTCTTCAGTTCGGCCGGCACGCGCACCGGCGAGCGGCCGCTGACGACAGTCACCCGTGCGGCGGCGTCGCTGATGTCTCCGACCAGGGAAGGCGCGGCGCCTTCATCGATGCGTTCGGCGCCAGCGGTGGAAAACAGGTGGGTCCCGCACAGCTTGCCGTCCTGCTGATGCAGTTCCAGTACGAAGCTGGCGCACTTGCCGCTGTCGCGCTGCACATCCGGTGGGCAGAGTGAAGCAACCCATACGCCGCCGATGTCTTGCTCCGCCGCATGGACGCTGGGAAGCAGCGCGAGCATGACCAGCGATGTGAAAAGAAGCCTCATCCGAATCTCCCGTAAAGAATCTGTCGCAACCCCCAGATGTACCAGAGCGCCGCATTTCACTCTTGAGTGGCCGCAATGGCCCGCGGCAAGCATCCTGAGACTGCGCAGGAAACGCGTGCAATGGCTGTCTCAGGACAGGGCCAGATTGTCTTTCATGAAATCAAACAGCAGCTTTACCCGCTGCAGATGGCGCACGTCCGGATGCGCGAGCATCCATAGATCGGTTTCCAGTTCCGGCACCGGCCCTTCCAGCATGCGTACCGCCGGATTGTCCTTGAGCAGAAACAGCGGCGCCACGCCGGCGCCCATGCCCCATACCACGCAGCCCGTGATCGACAGCACGCTGTTGCAGCGGTAGCGCGGCACGACCTTCGGCAGGCGCTGGCGCCGCCACTTGACCGAGGGATGCTCTGCCAGCGATTCATCGAGCGCGATCCAGTCCATTCGTTCCAGGGGCGGCACCTCATCGAAACGCCGCAGATAGCTTTCCGAAGCATAGATGGCCGACTGCATCGTACCGAGGCGGCTGCCGACGAGATGCTCGGGCGGCTTGCGCGTGGCGCGGATGGCGACATCCGCATCGCGCTGGCTCAGGTTGGCCAGCGCATTGGTGGCGATCAGCTCCAGGTCGATGCCCGGATAGGCGGCGGTGAAACGCGGCAGCAGCGGCATCAGCAAGCCGTTGAGGATGGTGTCGGTGGTGGTGATGCGCAGCACGCCCGACGGCGCGCCGCCGCTCTTGAATGCCGCATCCCGCGCCTCATGCAGCTGCGACTCGATGCGCTCGGCATGGGCCGCGAGTTCGCGTCCCAGTTCGGTGGGCAGGTAGCCGTTTCGGCTGCGGTCGAACAGCAGTTCGCCCAAGTCCTTTTCCAGCCGCTTGATCGAGCGGAACACGGTCGAGGTATCCACCTTCAGCCGCTCGGCCGCGCCGCCGAGAGAGCGCCCGCGCACCAGAGCCAGAACCAGTTCGAGGTCGGCATAGCTGAGCTCAGTTTGCGTTTTTGCATAGATCGGTTTCATGAACGCCTATTTCCATTGTATCGGTGCAAACGTACATTAACACCACCGCAACCCGATTGGAAAGGAAATCCATCATGATCGATCAACGCCTCACCCCTTATGCCCCTTATGCAGCGACCCTGCTGCGCCTCTCGCTCGGCACCATGTGGATCACGCATGCGCTGCTCAAGCTGCTGGTATTTTCCATCGCCGGCTTCGAAGCCTTCCTTGCCAGCCACGGCATGCCGACCTTCATTGCCTGGCCGGTAGTGCTGCTCGAACTTGCCGGCGGCGCGCTGATCCTCGCCGGCTGGCATGGCCGCATCGCTTCGCTCCTGCTGCTGCCGATCATGGCCGGCGCGATGTCCGCGCACATCGGCAACGGCTGGGTCTTCAGCAATGCCAACGGCGGCTGGGAATATCCGCTGTTCCTGATCGCGATGTCGGTGGTGCACGGCTTGCTGGGCGACGGCGCGTTCGCACTGCGTCCGGCCGCAGCGGCGCTACCCGTGCGGCTGAAAACCGCCTGAACGATTCCCACACCCGGCGGCGCACGCCCGCGCCGCCCCGCCACCTCGCAGGAGAACAACATCATGGCACTTAGTCCCCTTACTCCCCCTACTTCCCCGACTCCCCTTACCCTTGTCAGCCACAAGCTCTGTCCCTACGTGCAGCGCGCCGTCATCGCGCTCAAGGAAAAGCAGGTCGACTACCAGCGCATCGACATCGACCTCGCCGCCAAGCCGAAATGGTTTCTCGCCCTCTCCCCGCTGGGCAAGACGCCGGTGCTGCGGGTCGATCATGAAGTCGTGTTCGAGTCGGCCGTCATCTGCGAATACCTGGAAGACACCGTCGGCCCAGCGCTGCATCCGGACGATCCGCTGCAGCGCGCCAGGCACCGCTCGTGGATTGAATTCGCATCGGCCACGCTGAACGCGATCTGGAGCTTCTACACCGCGCGGGACGAGTCCGCCTATGCCGCCGCCGCCTCGGTGCTGGCGGACCGCTTGCGCCAGGTCGACAAGGCGCTCGGCGCCGGGCCTTATTTTTCCGGCGAGCGCTTCAGCCTGGTCGATGCGGCCTTCGCGCCGGTGTTCCGGTATTTCGACGTGTTCGACGGCGTCAGCGGCATCGACTTCTTCGCCGATGCGCCCAGGCTGCAGGCTTGGCGGGCAATGCTGGCCCGGCGTCCTTCGGTGCGCTCGGCGGTATCGGAGGATTATGCGGCGCTGCTCGCCGAGTTCGTGATCCGCCAGGATGGCGTGCTCGGGCGCCGCCTGCTGGCCGCCGCGCCGGCGCTGCGCCCCTATTCCGCCGCCGCGTGAGGATGCAGGAAGCAGGTCGCCGCATGGTCGTTGACCATGCCGGTTGCCTGCATGTAGGCATAGATGATGGTGGAGCCGACGAACTTGAAGCCGCGCTTCGACATGTCCTTGGAGATGCGGTCCGACAGCGGCGTCCTGGCCGGCGTGTCGCCCTTGCCGCTCCAGGCATTGCGTATCGGCTTGCCATCGACAAAAGCCCACAGGTAAGGCGCAAGGCCGCCGGCCTCGTCGCGCAGCCGCAGATAGGCCTGGGCATTGGTGATGGCGGCCGCGACTTTCAGGCGGTTGCGGATGATGCCGGGATTGGCCAGCAGTTCGGCCACCTTGGCAGCGTCGTAGCGGGCGATCTTTTCCGGGTCCCAGCCATCGAAGGCGATGCGGTAGTTGTCGCGCTTGTTGAGCACGGTTTCCCAGCTCAGGCCGGCCTGCGCACCTTCGAGGTTGAGCATTTCGAACAGGCGGCGCTCGTCGTGGCAGGGTACGCCCCATTCCTCGTCGTGGTAGGCGAGATAGCGCGGATTGGCGGGGTTGGCCCAGAAGCACCGCTGCGGGGCCGGATTGACTGGAACGGACATGGGAGCAGGAAGAATGGCGGAAAAGCCGATTCTACTGCGGCCGCAAGCCATGCATCAATGCCGGAATCTCATCGAGGATTTCACGCGCGAGATAGCCGAGCGGACCATGCCGTCGGCACAGCCTTTCGCCGGCGCGCGCATGCAGTGCCACGCCCCAGATGCAGGCCTGCTCAAGCGGCGCGCCGCGCGCCATCAGGCCGGCGATGATGCCGGCGAGCGTGTCGCCGGAACCGGAAGTGGCAAGGCCCACGTTGCCGCCTTCATGACGCCAGAGCCTGCCGTCGGGCGCGGCGATGTGAGTGACGGCGCCCTTGAGCGCGACCACCGCATTCCAGCGCCGTGCCGCATCCAGCGCGGCCCTGACTGGGTCGTCGAGCACCTCCTGCTTGTCGGCGCCGGTCAGGTGCGCCATCTCGCCGGCATGCGGCGTCAGCAGCGCCGGGGATTCGAAGCGGCTGACGCACGCCGGCTTGCCCTCCTGCTTACGCACCACGCTCATCGCGCTGGCATCGAGCAGCAGCGGCCTGCCGTCGAGGTACGGCAGCAAGGCGGCGGTGAAATCGCAGACGGCCTCTTCGTTCTGCATGCCGGGGCCGACCAGCAACGCGCCGTAGCGTCCGATGATGCCGCCGATCCGGTCAGCCGCCGCCGCGCCTGCCAGGTCGCCGGACTTGGTTTCCGGCAGGCCGATCACGCGGGCCTCGGGAATCGCCTGGGCCAGCAGGGGCGCGACGCTTTCCGCGGTGGCGATCGCCAGCTTGCCGGCGCCGGCGCGCAGCACGCCGATGCCGGACAGGATGGCCGCTCCCGCGATCTCGCGCGAACCGGCGATCACCAGCACCTTGCCGCGCTCTTCCTTGTCGCCTTCCGCGGCGGGCATCGGCAGCGGCCATTGCCGCAGCATCGCATCGTCCACCAGCACGGGTTCGGCCCGCGTCGCGTCTTTCATCGGAGCTCCATCAGGATTCAGGATTTCGGCGCCGCCGGCACGTCCGGCTCGGCGGTGACCGGGGCGCCGGCTTCACGCAGCGGCGCCACGAAGTTGACCAGGCGCGGCACCAGCTTGCCGTTCTTGCCGCGCGAGGCATCGAATTCATACGAGGTCACGGAACAGTTCGGCACGTCGGCAACGCGGTCGATTTCCAGTATCTGGCGCTCGTCCATCCGTTCGACCAGGTAGCGGAAGCAGTTGACGATGACCTGGTGGCCGACGATGAGCACGCGCTCGCCGCGGTATTCGCGGCTGATGGTGTCGAGCACGCTGCGCAGCCGAAGGATGACGTCGCACCAGCTTTCGCCGCCGGGCGGGCGGAAATAGAACTTGCCGACATGGGTGCGCTGCTCGTGCAGCTCCGGGTATTTCTGCACGATGCCGAACTTGGTCAGGCGGTCGAGGATGCCGAATTCCTTTTCGCGCAGGCGTTCGTCGGTATTGAAGGTGATGTCGTCGATGTCGATGCCGGCCGACTGCAGCACGATCTCGGCGGTGTGGCGCGCCCGCACGTAGGACGATGACAGCACCACGCTGGGCCGCTGCTCCGCCGGCAGCTGGCCGAACCAGTGGCCGAGGGCATCGGCCTGCTGCTCCCCCAACGCCGACAGCGGGGTGTCGATGTCGCGGGTGGCGATGTCGATCAGCGGCAGGCCGGCGGCCTCGGCTTCATCGCGCGCGACATTGCCGGCGCTTTGTCCGTGTCGCACGATCCAGATTGTCTGCGGCCATTTCTGTTCCAGCATCTTGCATTCCTTTCACTCAAGGGAATGACAATTGCCTCCGCACGAAGTTTCGCGCGGCCGTTACCAAGCGTAACGGCACCGGGGCTGCATCAATAACTTGACCGTGTAGCTTGGCCGTGCCTCGGGCTCAGCCGAATTTTCTGACGGCATCGAGCGCGAGTCCGGCGCCGATGCTGCCGAAGAGATCGCCTTCGACGCGGGTGGCGTTCGGCAGCAATGCCGAAACATTCTGGCGCAGCAATTGCACGCCGCTGGAACCGCCGGTGAAGAACACGGTATCGATCTTTTCCGCGCCGACCCCGGCGTCGCGCAGCAGGCCGCCGAGCGTGCTGCCGATGCTGTCGACGAGATGTCCGATAGCTGCATCGAAGCTGGCGCGATGCACGACCAGGTGCAAGTCGGCGGCGAGCCGGTCCAGATGGAGCGAGGTGCGATCCGCACCCGACAGCGCGATCTTTCCTTCCTCCATTTTCAGCGCCAGCCAATGGCCGTCGCGCTGATCGATCAGTTTCAGAAGGCGCGCCAGCTTGTCGCGTTCACGCGCATCGCGATATACATCCTGCAATTCACGCCACACCTTTTGCGTATAGGCAAAGTTGATGGTGTGCCAGGTTGCAAGGTTGAAGTAATAGCTCGACGGCACTTCGTTGCCGTTATTCATGCGCGTACCGAGGCCGAGCAGCGGCATCGCGCAGGACAGGTTCAGGTACTTGTCGAAATCGGTGCCGCCCACATGCACGCCGGCGGTGGCAAGGATATCGTCGCGGCGGTCGCTGGCGCTGGCACGCTGCGGCGACAGGCGCACCAGCGAAAAATCGGATGTGCCGCCGCCGATATCGACGATCAGGACCAGTTCCTCCCGCGAAAGACGGGATTCGTAATCGAAGGCAGCGGCGATTGGTTCGTATTGAAAGGCAATGTCACGGAAGCCGGCACTGTGGCCAATCTCGCGCAGGGTGTCTTCCGCGAGCTGGTCGGCCTTGGCATCGTCATCGATGAAATGCACGGGGCGGCCGAATACCGCCTGCGTGAAGTCCCTGCCTGCGGCCTGTTCGCCGCGGGATTTCAATTCGCGCAGGAATTGCCCGAGCAGGTCGCGGAATGACAATGCGCGTCCCAGCACTTCGGTCTGGCTGTCGATCAGGCTGGTGCCGAGCAGGCTCTTGAGCGAGCGCATCAGGCGCCCTTCGTAACCGGCAAGATAATCGGTCAGCGCGGCTCGGCCGAAACTGACCGCATTGTCATCGGCATTGAAGAAAACGACGGAAGGAAGCGTGGGCTTGCCGTCTTCCAGCGCCAGCAGCGCGGGCTGTCCGGGGCGGTGGAAGCCGACGGTGGAATTGGATGTGCCGAAATCGACACCGCAGGCATTGGTCATGGCATGAACAGAGCTTGGCAGCATCTCCCGGCAATGCCGGAAAGATACTGTTCAGCCCTTATAAAAAGCCGACCATCATACGCCACAATCACGGGCCGGTGATGGCCGAAGTCGTGACCGGCGCCGGCGTCGCGGCGGTTGCCGTGGAGGCGCCTATGCCTTGTTCGTCGGTCCATACGACACGATCGTCGACCGCATACAGGCGGCATGGCTGGCTGCTGTTTTTCTGGCAGTCGGCCAACGCCTGCGCAACCGGATCGTCACCATCCTCGGCCCAGCTCCAGGCCCCGGTCGGCGAGACGGCAAAGGCGCGCGGCATGGGCTTGCTCAGGAAAGTCCTGTATTGCTCGCGCGCGCCGCCACGCAGGTAGGGAATCGCATCCACATTGTCGAGCGCTGCATACTCGGTTTTCGGAAACTTGTATTCATCGTTGATGACATACAGCGTCTCGGTCGGCATGCCGACTTCACTCAAGAATCTTTCCGTTTCCGGCCACCAGATCTTCACGCCGTCGCGGCTGCCGCTCATGCCATGCGCATCGCGCTTGAACGGACCGTAGGCGACGAGTTTCGCGCGGCCGCCTGCCTGCACATAGGCATCGCGCAGGCGCGCCGCCAGGGCCGGACCGAAGTGGTTGTCGTTCTCGCCATAGAACCACAGACTTGGCAGCACGGTCTTGGCGCCGTAGCTGGCGAATGCCTGCTCCAGCGATTGCTCCCAGCGGCAATCTCCGCCATGCATCTTGAGCCCGCCGGCGAAGTTGATCAAGCCCTTCACGCCCGGCGCGGCGCGCGTGCCGAAGGCCAGCGTGGTCAGGCCGCCGTAGGACTGGCCGGCCACCACGATATTCTCGTTGTCTGCCCAGCTCTGGGTACGCAGGTAGGCAAGCGTGCTGTCGAGATCTTCCGCCTGCAGCTGGCCGTGCGCAGTCATGTTGCAGCCGGGATCGGCATAGTCGCCGCTGGACTTGGAAAAGCCCTTGCGCATCGGGATCACGACCGCATAGCCGCGCTTGACGAATTCACGGCTGATGACCAGGAACCGGTCGCGGTTCTGGTTGCGGGGATTGCCGAGGGCCTTGCCGTGATTCATGATCAGCAAGGGAAACGGACCGTTGCCGAGCGGCTTGAAGATGGTAGTTTCCAGTTCCACCGTCTTGGCGCCGGACGTGGCGGGCACCATCACGACTTGTTCGTTGAGGGTGGTTTCGAGAACGACTGCGCGGGCTGCGGGAGAAAAGGCAAGAAAGCTGGTAGCGAGAGTGAGTGTGGCAAAAACCGTGGAGCGGAATGCGGAGAAAATGCGGGTCTTCTTCGCGGCGCGCTTCTCTAATAGTAGGTCAGACATATATCCATACACTTCGAAGGGCAAACACACCGGCTCGTCGTGCGAACCGCCGAATCCGCTGCGTCTCGTTGATGCGACGCAACGTTGCCCATTCTAAATACGGACTTTCCAAGCTTCAATATTCGTTTATGCAACTCCGAAACATTTTTTTACGCAAGTTTTGCAGAACGATAACAATGCGACTGCATTGGTTAAGATTGAGGCATCTCAAAAGGACAACTTCAGATGCGCCAAGACTGAAGCTGATGCCGCAATAACAAGCGGCAGAGCGTTTCCTGTCGGCGTCGCGCAACCTTTTGCAATGTCATAAGGTCAATAGCAGACACCCGTTTTATAAGGATGTCACCATGAAAGTTGATGTGTATAAGCGCCCTGAAACAGAAGGCAAGTATTCCTACCTCGCCGTACCTGAAGGACGGCCCATTCCGAATGAAGCCACCAACACCGATTGGGAAAGCGCCGAGACCAACGTGGATCTCGACGACGCGGGCAATGAACCGCTGCACGGCATCAGCGCGCAGGACGCCTATCAGCAGATCAGCGCGAAGGGATATGCGATCTCCAGCGTCAACAAGGTGAGGATCGGTCCCAACGTCTGAGGCAGGATGGGTTACCTGAATCGGCCAACATGCCGGGCGCCGTGATGCGCTCCGGCAAAGAAGGCTTGATGACCTGAAGTCGGGCGTCTGAAACCGGAAACCGGAAACCGGAAGCATCGGTGCCCGTGTCATCGTCTCGCTAGTCCTGTCGCCCCGGCAGGACATTCAACATCAGCAATGACAAGCCCGCATGCCGGAGTCCGACTTCGGCATGCGCATCCGCATATCCCTTCATGCCACCGTGGTCACCGTGGTCCTGCAATGGCCTTACCGTGCTTGCGGCAGTATGCCGTCATGCAGGGCGCCTGCAGTCCATCCCTCCACCGGATCGAGCTGCGAGGGCAAGCCGAAGTTGGGCCGCTGCGCCGCCCATGCCGCCGCCACCGCGCACAGGACCGCATCGAGCCAGTCGGCGCTGCCGTCTTCAATCAGCTCGCGCCGCAAAGCCTTTTTCATCACAAGCCGTATGCCCAGGGGATGAGTGCCGTCTTCCAGCGATTGCACGATGTGCATGCGCGCGGCGCGGCGCTCGGGCGTCTGCTTGGCGCGCTCATCGCTCTTGTACGAGGCACGGGTGACCGCGCGCGCCACCAGGCCCGGATAGGCTTCCAGCGCAATGCGCCGGGGGTCGCCGGCATGCAGGCCGAATACCGTCACCCGCGCATCGAGCAGCCGGCGCGTGCCTTCGTGAAACATGTAGGCCACCGGCGGATTTACCCATTTCATTGAGGGGCTGGAACCGGCGGGACCGTCGGTGACGCGATGCGCGAACTTGTTGCCCACCGGGCGCGCATCGCAGAAAGCCTTGAAAGTGGCGCGCAATTGCGCGCGTTCCAGCGTTGCGCAGTGCGTCACGAGTGCGGCCCAGGTTTGCGGCCAGCCCAGATGCTCGACCAGTTCGCGCGACAGCCCGAATGGGAAGTCGAAACCACCGATCCAGGTTCCGGGCTGCGCCAGCCACGCTTCATAGGATGCCCAGCCAGGATGGGCATCGATGCCGTCGATGCGCAACACCTTGCCGTCGGCCGCGCCGAAGGCGACCGTGATCGGTTTGGCGCGCCGCGGCGCCGAGGTAAAGTCCACTCCAACGATTTGCATGCCGGCCAGTTTAACGAAAAACAAGTGATGTGAGAGTTGCATGAATTATCCAGCGGCAAAGTCACTCAAATCGAGACCAATGCATTGCGCTGCATTGCATCCCATATCAATAACGAAGAAAGAAGAGTCGGATGCGCACACCAGGTGCATCGCCGCCAGAACAGTTTCAGTCCGACCGGCCGATCGATTCGGGGGCGGATTGTCTGCCGCACAAGGCGTTGCGCATTGTCGCTGCGGCGACACGGCAAGGAACCGCAACGCAGCGCGGCGGGCACGGCGGCCGGCATCGAGCGCTCGGCCGGACTGAAAGCACCCTCAGCCTGATCGACCGGATGAGCCGGGCCGCTGCGCTGCTTTGCGTGCTTGCGCTTGCCGGCTGCGCGAGTCTGCCGGACGTCCGCTACCTGAGCAATCGCGACCTGGTTGGCAAGGCGCAGCCGACCATCGTCAGCGCCGGAGGCGAATTGCCCGACAAGCGCAAGCAGGCGCTGCTCGACGGCCTCGCGGCGAAGGCGGGTGACACCGATGTGCTGTCCAAGCATGTGGCGGCGGAGGAAGCGATCAGCGGACAGCCTCTGGTCGCCGGCAACAAGGTCACGCTGCTCGACGACGGTCCCGCGACCATGCGGGCGATGATCGGTGCGATCCGCGCCGCGCGCGACCATGTCAATCTCGAAACCTACATCTTCGAAGCCGACGAGATCGGGCGCGAACTCGCCGACCTGCTGATCGCCAAGCAGTCGGCCGGCGTGCGCGTCAACGTGATCTACGACAGCGTGGGCAGCCTCGCCACGCCGCGCGAGTTCTTCGACCGCATGCGCGCCGCCGGCGTCAGCGTGCTCGAATTCAATCCGGTCAATCCCATGGAGGCCAAGGGCAAGTGGGATATCAACCAGCGCGACCACCGCAAGCTGCTGGTGGTCGACGGCCGCATTGCATTCACCGGCGGCGTCAACATCAGCAAGGTGTACGGCAAGAGTTCCTTCCTCAAGAGCCGGCGTAGCGAGCCGCCGCCGAAGGATGCGATGGATGCCGCATGGCGCGATACCCACATGCAGGTCGAAGGGCCGGTGGTTGCCGATTTCCAGAAGCTGTTCCTCGATACCTGGCAACGCCAGACCGGCGGGCAGCCGCGGGAGGCGCGGTATTTTCCACCGCTGAAGGCGGAGGGAAAGTCTCTGGTGCGGGCCATCGGCAGCACGCCCGACCGCGCCGACTTCGCGGTGTACAAGACCTACATCTCGGCGCTCGCGCATGCGGACAAGTATGTGCACCTGACCACCGCCTACTTCGTGCCGGATCGGCAGATCATCGACGCCATGGTCAACGCCGCGCGCCGCGGCGTCGATGTGCGCATCATTTTTCCCAGTTTCACCGACGTCGGCATCCTGCTGTACGCAGGGCGCTCCTATTACGATGAACTGCTCAGGGCCGGCATCCGGGTTTATGAACGCAAGACCGCGATGCTGCATGCGAAGACGGCCGTCGTCGACGGCGTCTGGTCAACGATAGGATCGACCAACCTCGACATGCGCAGTTTCCTTCACAACGATGAAATCAATGCGGTGGTCCTGAGCACGGAATTCGCCGACCGCATGGATGCGCTGTTCCAGCGAGACCTGCAGGAATCCACCGAGATCACGCTCGATGCCTGGCGCAAGCGCGGCCTGCGCGACCGCCTGCGTGAAATGAGTACCCGCCTGCTCGAATACTGGCTGTAGACAGCCATACTCTGTCCGTCACGCTCCTGTCGCTGCCAGTCTCTGCAGCGTGTCTTGTTCCCTGTGGACATTGTCGACCGTTAATTGCCTGCATGCCCGCGAGGGTGCGAATGTATCAGCGTTGAACCAAATTATTCGATAGTTATCCATCGAGCAGTTGAATTATTAAAGAAAGCGCAATATGAGATTCTCGATGGAACGGCCGGCGCACCGTGCTTCCGCACGTGCGCTGGGAACGATTCTGGGCGCCGCATTGCTCGGCAGCTGCGGCGGCGGGGGCGGTGGAACATCGGCTGCATCGCCAGTGACGCCTAGCGCCGCGCCGGTTGCGCTGCAAGCAGCTGCCGCATCGGTGGTACAGCCGCTGGAAGTGCCTGCCGCACTGGCACAGGCACCATTCGATACGGCGAAAAACCTGACCATCCCGCCCGGCTTCGGCATCCGGGTCTGGGCCAGGGTGAACAAGGCGCGCTTCATGGCGCTGGCACCCAATGGCGATGTGCTGGTGTCGGTGCCGAGCGAAGGCAAGATCGTGCTGCTGCGGGAACGGGCGAACGATACGCCGCAAACCTTCGACTATGCGACCGGTTTGCGCAAACCGCACGACATGGTATTCCACGTCATCGGCAACACCACCTACCTGTATGTTGCCGAATCCAACCGCGTGACCCGCTCGGTCTATCAGGCCGGCGAAACCGGGACCGCCGCACGCGAAACCGTGGTAGCCGACCTGCCCGACAGCTCGCTGCCGGAGCTGGGCGGCAACTACGGGCATGAACTGAAGAACATCGCATTGTCGCCGGACAACAAGCTGTATGTATCGGTGGCATCGGCCTGCAACGCTTGCGCCGAGGACACGGTCAGCGATCCGGTGCGCGGAGCGATCTACCAGTATTCGGCGGATGGCAAGGAGCGAACGCTCTATGCGCGCGGATTGCGCAATGCGGAGGGACTGGCCTTCATTCCCGGCACCAGCACTCTGTGGATCACGGTTAACAACCGCGATGAAATACAGGTGCCGGTCAATGGCGACATCGACGGCGACGGCAGCAACGACCTGGGAAAGACGCTGCCCTCCTATGTGGACGAAAATCCGCCGGAACTGTTCACGTCGGTGCGCGCCGGCGCCAACTACGGCTGGCCTTTCTGCAATGCCGTGCCGAACGCCGCGATGAGCAATCTGGATGCGGTTCCCGACTACGATCTCAACCGCACCGGCGCGGCGCTCAATTGCGCTGCCATCGAGCGGTCGGCAAAAGGCATCCGGGCCCATTCCGCACCGCTCGGATTCAGCTTCCTGCACGCGAGCGCCGTACCGCCAGCCTATCGCTCCGGCGCCGCGGTGGCGCAGCATGGCTGCTGGAACTGCACCACCCTGCGCGCCGGCTACAAAGTGTCTTATTTCCCGTTCGATGCGGCGGGCAATGCCGGTGCCGAATACGATCTCGTTACCGGCTTCGTCACCGACCCGGTGGCAAAGTCGCTGTGGGGCCGCCCGGTCGACGTGATTCCCGATGCCAGGGGCAACCTGCTGATCTCGGACGATTACGCCAACGCCATTTACCAGATGTATCCGCGCTAGCTAGGGTGACTTGCCGCTTCCTGGCGGAGCGGCAAGGCGGTGGACCCGGTTCAAAAACCGACCGTGAGCCCGACGCCGCCGAAGCGCCAGTCGTCTTCCTCTTCCTCGATATCGCGCAGTTGCCTCAGCTGCTCCTCGACCAGAGGCGATTGCTGACGCGCCCGGGCCAGGATATCAACTTGCTCGAACGAAGGAAAATAATCCAGCAGCTGGCCTCGGATTTCGCCGTTCGGCGCGGCCGCGCTGTGCACGTCGATGGCGAAATCGCCGCGCCACAGCGCATTGAGCTGCGGCTCGGTGAGCGGAATACTGAGCGTCCATACCGCACTGCCCGGCACATTGCTGAATGCGAACGCCGGCGGCGCGACAGTGCCGACGCGGGCAATATGCAGGTGAACTTCGGTTGCCGCAACGCCGGTGACGACGACCGTGGCCAGCAGCGTCCGGCGGTCCAGGTCGACGGTGGCCACGGCGCTGCCGGATCCGTTGCTGGCGACCGCGGGCACCACCTCGCCTCCCGTCAGCACGGCGCTGTATGCCTCGTACGGGCTCTCATGACCGCCACCGCAGGCTGCCAGCACAAGGGAAAGCAAGCCGATGTAAATTGTACGCAAGGAAAAAATCTTCACTGCCGTCTCCTGTCAGGTTGATCGACGTTCTCCCCGTGCGTCGGAACCGGCGACTCGCTCGCCGTTGCTTCCCCAGTCTCTGCTTCGCCAGCCGCTGGTCCGCCAGCCGCTGTTGCCTCATTGTTATGGACTATCACCATGCAGGGATCATGCCTGCATGGCATCCATACGCAGGCCGCCCGACCGCGTCAACCGGGTGCTTGCTGCGTCCGCGTCGCCCTCCACTCGGCCACCACTTCCTGCGCGGTACGGAATGCGTCCACTGCCAGCGGCGCGCCGCAATAGACGGCGGCGTGCAGCAGCACTTCGCGCAGTTCCTCGGGTGTGGCGCCATTGTTCAGCGCGCCGCGCAGGTGGCCCTTCAATTCATGGGAACGGCCAAGCGCGGTCAGCATCGATACCGTGATCAGGCTGCGGGTTTTCATGTCCAGTCCTTCGCGGCACCAGACCGTGCCCCAGGCATTGCGGGTGATGAACTCCTGCAGCGGCATGCTGAATTCGTCGGCGTTGGCGAAAGCGCGTTCGACATACTCCGCTCCCATCACCTGCCTGCGCTTTTGCAAGCCGCCTTCATACTGCTGATCGCGCTGTCCTTCTTGTTGTCCTTCTTGCTGATCCATGCCGGTGTCTCCGTGCGGTTGAAAGAGTGGATTATAAAAGCGCCGCTTCCCTATCCTTCCTAGTCGGTATTGGCAGGCGCCGCGGTTTCATGCCGGGTCTGGTAGGCATGGGCGCGCTGGCGTCTCGCCCATTCCTGGTCGGCTTCGCTGGGCATGACGACCGGCACCTGCAGGCACACGCTCTGCGTCGGCAGCACCTGTCGCCAGTCATGGATTAGCTTGGCGTAGGCCACTCCCACCGGCCGGATGTTGCGGTCGAGATCGTACAGGCCGAGCGCGTTCGTGTGCCCATTGTTTTCGCGCAGCGCCGTGTCCCAGTCGACCTGGTCGGTCAGGGAATACCAGGTGAAGCCAACGATGGGCACGCCGTCGTTGCGCACCCGCAGCACGTTCGCCCATTGCTTGCGCAGCCAGAACACCGCTTCGTCGCCGTTCGGCCCCTGCACCAGGTTGGTTTCGGTATGCATGACGGGCAGCCGGTAGCGGTCATGGTACTGGTTGGTGATGACCGAATAGCCGAAAATCTCTCCCGACGCCTGCATGCTGCCGTCCTCCATCACCAGGTGCTCGTTGGTCATGTAATAGTCGTTGCCCATGATGCAGTGATGCTTGAGATTGTTGCGCATGAAGAAGCGGTACTCGTCGCGCGTCATGCCGTTGTCCATCAGGTATTCGTACATTTCGGAATCGACGCGCCGGCCGTAGTTCAGGTCCAGCGACAGGAAGCGGCGCGCATTGGCCAGTTCCGCCGGCCGGATCGCGCGCGGGTTCTCCGCATGGAAGTACTCCGAGGATTCGCTCTGGATGAACAGCGCATCCGGCCTGACCTTGAGGATGGCATTCATCGCCAGCACATTGGCCTTGACCAGGTGCTTGAGCGCGGTGACGAAGGCGCGGTCGCTGGTCTGCTGCTCGTTCCACCAGCCGTACAGCCCGGAAAACACCGCGCAGATGAACATCTCGTTGACCGGCGTGTACAGCTGCACCCATGGAAAGCGCTGGGCGAAAGCCTGCGCATAGGCGGCGAAAAGCTGCGGGAAGTCGGGATTCTGGAAGTTGCCGATCCAGTCCGGCACGCCGAAGTGGCAGAGATCGACGATGGGAATGAGATCCCGGTTCTTGAGATCGCCGAAGGTTTCATCGGCAAACGACCAGTCGTAGCGGTCCGGGCCGAGCAGCGCGCCATGCAGCGGCGGTCCGTAGCGCAGGAAGTGGATGCCGAGTTCCTGCACCAGGCTGAAGTCGGTGCGCCAATGGTGGTAATGGCCGCATTTGTCCATTTCATCCATGCGGGTGCGGCCGCCGTTGATCGTGGGAGCGCTGTTCTCGATTCCCGTGGCGAAGATGAATCCGGGCGACATCATCATGCCTCCTTGCCCATGGCGCAGTGGCAGGTAGACCGCGACCGGCCGCGCGAAGTTTCGGAAGGATACGCGTGCTTACCGAACAGCGCCGGCGCGCACCGCGGACAGGAAGCAGGCCAGCGACAGGATGGAAACCGCCAGCAGGATGCCGAGCAGCCATTCCGGCGCCGGATCATGGGCCACCAGGGAAGCCGCCGCCAGCGGTCCGGCTGCCTTGGAGACGAGGGAAGGCCCGGCCAGCGCGCCCGAAATGGCGCCATAGTTTTCCCGGCCGAACAGCGCCTGCGGAACAATGCCGCGCACGATGGTGAGCACGCCGTTGCTCATGCCGTACAGCATGCAGAACGCGACGACGGCGGCAGGATGCGCTCCCAGCAACAGCAGCGCCAGCAAGGCCACCGGCAGCACTGCGAAGGTGGCGATGCCGACCGTCTGCGGCCGCAGCTTTCCGGAAAACGCCATCTCGGCGATGCGCCCAGCCACCTGCATCGGGCCGATCAGCGCCGCCACCAGCACGGTGGTGCCGGCGGAATGACCGAAGCGCTGCAGCAGCGGGATCAGGTGAATCGACAGCGCGGAGAAAATGAAAAGGTTGGCGGAGAAGGCCAGCGCCAGTTTCCAGAACACCGGTTCGCGCAGCGCCTCGTGCAGCGTAAAGCTGCGCGCAGCTTGCGCATCCGCCGCATGTGCGGTGGAGTGCCTGGTCCCGGCCTGTGCCAGCAGGGCATGCATGGGCAGGCAGAGCAGCAGGTGGATTGCCGCATAGCACAGCAGCGTGTCGCGCCAGCCGAATGCGGTGTTGAGTTTCAGCGTCAGCGGCCAGAACACGGTGCTTGCCAGGCCGCCGAACAGTGTCAGCACCGAGATGCCTTTGCGCGCGCCGCGCACGAATTCACGATTGATGGTGGCGAAGGCGGCCTCGTACAAGGTCATTGCCATGGCGATGCCGGTCACGGTCCAGGCGCCGATATACATTGCGGCGGAATGGCTGCAGGCGATGCCGGCCATGCCGAGGCCCGCCAGCAGGGAGCCAGCAGTCATCACCGCGCGTCCGCCGACGCGGTCGATCAGCATGCCAGCCGGCGTGGCGGCCAGCCCGGCGACCAGCAGGCTCCATGAAAAGGCGCCGAACACGATATGGGTGGGCAGTCCGAGATCGCGCTGGATGTCGTCGGCGACGACTGCGAATGCGTAGTAAAGCGACCCCCAGGACACGATCTGGGTAAAGGCGAGCAGATAGACGATCTTCCAGGGATCCTTGTCCGGCATGTCGGCGGTCGGTTTCGGCATGTCCGCAGTGTAACCCTTACTTGTCGCCCACGCCGCCGGAAGGCCGGCGCAGCATCTTGCGCGCGGCTTCCAGCAGCGACCGCGACAGGCGCTCCATGCGGGGCGACTGCACTTTCCAGGTATGCCAGAACAGCTGGACATCGACCGGCCGGTTCGGCGCAATGTCGACCAGCGCCCCCTGCCGCTGCAGGACCGCCATCTGCACCTCGGGCAGCATGCCCCAGCCCAGCCCCAGTTCGATCGCGCGCATGAAAGCTTCGGACGCCGGAACGAAATGACTCGGATAGCCACCCGGCATCAGGCCGTAGTGCCGCTGCAGGAAGTCGGCCTGCAGCCTGTCCTTGCGGTTGAACTGCACCACAGGCGCCTGCTGCACCGCGGCACGCGTCATGCCCTTGCCGAACCATCTATCGCGAAAGGCGGGCGCCGCCATGCAGCGGTAGCGCATGCTGCCCAGCGGCTGCGCCTGGCAGCCGCGCATCGGCCTGGTCTCGGTCGACACGCATCCCAGCGCCAGCCCCGCTTCCAGCAGTGCATAGGTATGGTCCTGGTCGTCCACCGTCAGGTCGAGCAGAATGCGTTCCTCGATGATGAAATCCGCGAGCGCCGGCAGCAGCCAGCTGGCCAGGGTATCGGCATTGACGGCGATGGTGACTGCCAGCGGCTCCGGGCCGCCGGCGAAGTCGGCGCGCAGGTCGTCTTCCAGCGACTGCACGCGGCGCAGGTATTGCAGCAGCCGCTGTCCGGCGGGCGTGGTGCGGCACGGCCGGGTACGCACCACCAGCGGCGTGCCGAGCGCGGTCTCCAGCGCGCGCACCCGCTGCGATACGGCCGACGCCGTCAGATGCAGCGTGGCGGCTGCCAGTTCGAAGCTTCCGGTATCGATGACGGCAAGCAGCGCTTGCGATTGGCGGGGATCGAGCTGCATGTCAGATGAAGCAAAATTTAGCAAACCGTAATTGTATTAAGTTTAGTTCAGCTTTCCATCGGCCTGAGCAACAATCGTGGCCGTTACGCCTGACAGCGCAGGCGGCGGAAAAGGAACAGGAAACCGGCATGCTTGCTTTTTATCTGAAGGGACTCGGCCTCGGCGCCGGGCTGATCGTCGCGATCGGATCACAGAACGCGCATGTGCTGCGCATGGGACTGCTGCGTCAGCATGTCGGCCTGACGGTGCTGACATGCATCGTCTGCGAGACGCTGCTGATCACCGCCGGCATCGCCGGCATCGGCACCCTGATCGAGCGCTCGCCGCTGATGCTGAACGCGGCGCGTTGGGGCGGCGCAATTTTCCTCGCGTGGTATGGCTTGCGCGCCTGGAAGGCCGCCTTCGGCGCAGGCAGCCTGCAGGCATCGTCAGGCGCGCCCCTGACCGTGCGGCAAGCCTTGCTGACGGTGCTGGCGGTGACATGGCTGAACCCGCATGTCTATCTCGATACGGTGGTGCTGCTGGGCGCGGTGGGCGGCCAGCAGGGGCCGGACGGCAAGTGGTGGTTCGCGCTCGGCGCGGTCAGCGCGGCCTGCGCCTGGTTCAGCCTGATCGGCTTCGGCGCGCGCCTGCTGTCACCCTGGTTCGCAAAGCCATCGGCATGGCGCCTGCTGGACGGCGCGGTCGGCACGATCATGCTGGCGCTGGCCTTGACGCTGGCGCTGCAGGCCGGTTGATAGCGAAGGATTTGCCTCCTTCCTGCAGCGACTCAATGCTTGACGAACAGGCCGCCATGCACGGCAGTCAGGATGGCATCGACCGCCGGATGCTGGATCTTGCGTTCATTCGAGATGGCATAGAACTGCTCCCTCAACTGCGTCAGTTCCCCCACCGGCACCGCGCCAAGCTCTTCGCGCACGTCGTCAGCCAGCGCCGACGGCGCGGGAAACAATCCGTGACCGTGGCGGGCAAAGGTATTGAGCAAGGCATTGTCGTCGAATTCGGCAACGGTGTCGGGGCGCACATCATGCGACTCGAACCAGTGGTCGAAGCGGCCGCGGATCGCATGGTTGCGCGTGGGCAGCAGCATCGGCGCGCCATGCAAGCTCTTCGGAAAACCTTCCCGGTATTTTTCCGCCATTTCGGGCAGACCGAACAGCATCAACTCGCTTTCCCCGATCAGGTGGCTGAACACCCGCAGGGTGGTGCCTGACGGCACCGGCCGGTCGGTCAGGATTACATCGAGCTTGTGCACCGAGAGATCGCCGAGCAACGATTCGAAGTCATCTTCGTGGCAAACCAGCTTGACCTTCTGCGGCAACTTCAATGCCGCCTCCAGCAGGCGCGAGGCGATCAGCTTGGGCAGGGAGTCGGAAAGACCGACGGTCAGGCGCATGGTCTGGCCGATATCGGATTCGGTGAGTACTTCCTGCATTTCTTCGCCAAGCATGAAAATCTGGTCGGCATAGCGCAGGGCGACCCGGCCGGCTTCGGTCAGCACCAGCCGCCGTCCCTGCGGCGCCAGCAGCGCCTTCCCAACCGCCTGCTCCAGCAGCGCCAGCTGCGCACTAATTGTCTGGATTGCAACATCGAGCCTCTCGGCTGCTCGCGTCACGCTGCCTTCCTTGGCTACCACCCAGAAATAATAGAGATGTCGAAAGTTGATCCCAGTATTTTTCATATTCCACTTTTCCCGAAGCGACGTTTCTTTTATCTTCGCTTTTTATCACAGATAAGAAGTTTTAACATCCTCTTCGTTTTCAGCAAGGGCCGCCCGGGCGGTGCTTGCTGCTTTCGTGCTTGTTCGAACCATCCTGAAAGGATTGCATCATGAATGACCGCTTCACCTCGCTGCGCCGTCCGGCGCCCGCTGCCTATGCCGCAACCAGCGTGATGGATGTGGCATCTCACAAGGTCCTGCGCAATACTTACATGCTGCTGGCGATGACGCTGGCCTTCAGCGCGCTGGCCGCCGGCACGTCGGTTGCCCTGCGCCTGCCCCACCCCGGCATCCTGCTGACGATGGTCGGCTATTTCGGCTTGCTGTTCCTGGTCAACAAGTACCGCGACCGCGGCCTCGGCGTGGCCCTGGTCTTCGCACTGACCGGTTTCATGGGTTATACGCTCGGCCCGGTGCTGACGCATTACCTGAACATGCCCAACGGTACGCAAACGGTCATGCTGGCCATGGGCGGCACCGCGGCTGCCTTCGTCGGCCTGTCCGCCTATGCGCTGGTCACCAAGCGCGACCTGTCCTTCATGGGCGGCTTCCTGATGGTGGGCATCCTGGTGGCCTTCCTCGCCAGCCTCGCCGCGATCTTCCTGCAGATCCCGGCGCTGTCGCTGACAATATCAGCGGTAGTCGTGCTGCTGATGTCGGGCATGATCCTGTATGAGACCAACCAGATCGTGCGCGGCGGCGAAACCAACTATGTGATGGCAACGCTGAGCCTGTTCGTTTCCATCTTCAACCTGTTCACCAGCCTGCTGCACCTGCTCGGCTTCAGCAGCAACGACTGACAGGGAACAGGTCCACCTTCCGTGGATCGAACGAGGGCGCGACCGTCCAAGGCCTGCGCCCTCTGTTTTTGCCTACAAGAATAATCATCAACCAAGGAAATCAATATGATTGAACTACTCTCCGATCCGCAGATATGGATGGCCTTTCTCACGCTCACCGCACTCGAGCTGGTACTGGGCATCGACAACATCATCTTCATCTCCATCCTGGTCGACAAGCTTCCCAAGGAAAAGCAGGAATTCACTCGCCGTCTCGGCCTTTTCCTTGCGATGTTCATGCGTATCGGCCTGCTGCTGACGCTTTCCTGGATTGTTGGGATGACCCAACCGCTGTTCTCGATCTTCGGATTTGACTTCTCCGGACGCGACCTCGTGCTGCTGGCCGGCGGCCTGTTCCTGCTGTACAAGAGCGTGGGCGAGATCCATGAATCCCTCGAAGGCGCAGAAGGCGGCGCTGGCGCAGGCGGCGTGGTGAAGGCTACCTTCGCCGGCATCGTGATGCAGATCATGGTGATCGACCTGGTGTTCTCGCTCGACTCCATCATTACCGCGGTCGGCATGGTCGACGAGATCGCCGTGATGGTTGCCGCAGTGATCGTATCGGTCGCCCTGATGATGTTCTTTGCTGGTCCTATCGGCCGCTTCGTGTCCGCGCATCCCACCATCAAGATGCTGGCGCTGTCCTTCCTGGTGGTGGTTGCCGTGGTGCTGATCGCCGAAGGTTTCGGCCATCACGTTCCGAAGGGTTACATCTACAGCGCGATGGCATTCTCGCTGATGGTGGAAATGCTCAACATCCGCCTGCGCCGCCATTCGACCCGGGCCGATCTGGATGCCACCCGGTATGTGCCTGACGAAGCGAGCAAGTCGCAGTAAGCAGTTAGTCCCAAGCAGTTTCTCTCGTCTCTTCAACCTCAGTGCGCGGCCGGCAACGGCTGCAGCGTTGGCCGGCAACGGAACCTCGGTTCCCTGCCGGCTTTTTTCATGCCTTGCACCACCGCGTTTCTTCCCGTCTCTCCATTGGTTCGCGCATTACCTCGCAAGTAATCGACCCGCGCCAGCAGCCCCTGCACAATCCCGAACATGAAAGCATGACTTCAGGCAGGTACACTGCATGCACACCGACGGCAACAAGCAATAACAGAAGGAGGAAGGATGACAGCCATAGCCCAGGCCGGCACCGCGACGCTCAAGCCGGCCGCCGCGCCGGTTTCGCACGAGCGCTATTTTCACGACTTCGCCTCGGCGCTTCGTTACTGGCGAGAAAAGCGGGGACTGACGCAGCTCAAGCTGTCGACCGAGAGCGGGATTTCGCAGCGCCACATCAGTTTCCTGGAAAGCGGCCGTTCGCAGCCGAGCAAGGAAATGATTCTGAAACTCGGCATGGTGCTCGACGTGCCGCTGCGCCAGCGCAACGTGATGCTGCTTGCCGCCGGCTTCGCGCCAGCCTATCAGGAGCGCAGCCTGTCGGACCCCGAGCTGCGCGCGGTCAAGCAGGCCCTGGATTTCATGCTGCAGCAGCAGGCGCCGTATCCGGCGCTGGTGGTGGACCGGCTTTGGAACCTGGTGATGCCCAACGAGCCGGCGGGGCGCATGATGAAATGGCTGCTCGGCATGCCCGAGCATGCGCCGATTCCGCGTGACGGCCAAATCAACGTCGCCCGCCTGATGCTCGACCCGGCCGGACTGCGTCCGTTCATTCCGAACTGGAAGGATGTCTGCGGCGACATGCTGCACTGGATACAGCGCGAGGCGATGAGCGACGGCCCCGGCAGCGAAGCGACGCGCCTGCTCGACGAGCTTGCCGCGTTCGACGGCATTGCCGGCGCCATGCGCACGCCCAACCTGGATGCACGTGCCCTGCCCTTCCTGCCGGTCATCCTGAAGAAAGGCGAGGTGTCGCTCAACCTGTTCACCACCATCGCCACGCTGGGCACGCCGCATGACGTCACCGTGCATGAATTGCGGGTGGAATCTTTCTTCCCTGCCGATGAAGCGACCGCGAAATGGTTCAAGGCGATGGCGGCGCAGGGACGTCCGCCGGTGCCTTGAATTTCAGCGAGCGCAGGAGAAATTAAAAGTTAAAAGACGAGGGGCAAGGCAGTGGCGGCATGGAAAAGCCGGTAATATCTTGCCCCATGGACAACCTCAGCCACTCCGTCGCCAGCCTCGCCGCCGGTGCCCTGCTGCACCGCAGCCTGCCTCCTGAAAGCGACAGCCAGAAGCAAGGCATCCGCCACCGCATGATGCTGATTGCCTGCTGGCTGGCCGGCAATTTTCCCGATCTCGACCTGGTGCTCACGCCGCTGCTGCCGGCACCGCTCGGCTATCTGCTGCATCACCGGGGGCATACGCATACCGTGCTCTACGCGCTGCCGCAGGCGCTGCTGCTGGCTGCGCTGCTCTACCTGCTCTGGCCCGCCGCGCGGCGCCTGCTCAAGCAAAGTGCAAGCGCCCGCCTCGGCCTGCTGCTCAGCATTGCCACCGGCTTCGCATTGCACCTGATGATGGATTACCTCAATTCCTACGGCATCCATCCTTTCTATCCGGTCGATGCGCGCTGGCTGTATGGCGACATGGTGTTCATCCTGGAACCGGTATTCTGGATTGCCTTCGGCATGACACTGGCCTGGATGGTGCGCCTGCGGGCATTGAAGATTCTGCTGGCCGCGCTGCTGATCGGCGTGCCGCTGTACTTCACCACGCGCGGCTTCCTGTCCTGGCCGTCGTTCGCCGTGCTGTCCGGCATGGCTCTCGTGCTCGGCGTCGTGCAGCAGCGCTGCGGCGAACGCGGTCGCGGCGGATTGCTGCTGTCGTTCGTCTTCGCGCTGGTGTTCGTCGGCGTGCAGCACCAGGCTTCGCAGCGCAGCAAGGATATGCTTGCCGCGCACCTGCGTGCCGCCGATCCCGCGACACGGGTGCTCGACATGTCGATGTCTGCCTTCCCCGCCAATCCGCTATGCTGGGCCTTCGCTTCGGTGGAAAGCAACGAGGCCGCAGGCACATACGCCCTCAAGCGCGGCATTGTCAGCATTGCACCGGAACTGGTGCCGGTTGCTGCATGCCCCGTCGCATTGGCGGATACGGCTGCCCAACAACCTGTCGCAACCGGGATCGCACTGTTTTCGCAAGAGCAAGGCGATCTGAAAGCGCTGCGCCGCCTGCGTAGCGAGAATTGCCATTTCGATGCCTGGATGCGCTTTGCCCGCGTGCCTTCCGTGAATGCGGAACAAGCTACCGACATCCGCTTCGCCACCAGCCCGCGAGGCAACTTCTCCACGTTGCGCTTTGCCGATTTCGCAAACCGCGCCTGCCTGCCAAACGTTCCGGCCTGGGCTTATCCCCGCCATGACTTGCTGACGCCGCGTTAGCCACTCCATTTTCCGCAAGGACATTTCCTTGCGGAACCTCTTTCCTGCAGGCTAGTCCTACACGGCACTCGCGCATGGCCGCCGGCCATCGCGCTGTTCAATCCGTCAACTAGCGAAAACAATAATGTCCTTATCAGCATCCCAACGCGCGATGTTGCCTTTCATTGCGTTGCAGGGTTCCATCGGCACCATGATCGGTTTCATCGGCTATTTCGTGATGGCCGCGCACGACGTGCATGCGATGTTCGGCTTCACCGCCGCCATGCTGAGCTCGGCGATGGGCGCCACCGCGCTCGCCTACGTCTTCGGCCCACGCCTGCGATTGAGCGCCGCCCGCGTCATGCGCCTGGCCTTCCTGGCACCGGGCCTGCTGCTCCTCCTGGGCGACCATTCCAGATGGACGCTGGCCATGGCCTACGGCAGCTTTCTCGGGTTGTCATGGGGTGCGCGCCACTGGCTGGAAATGTCCCTGCTCAAGGACGGCGAACGCGATGCCTATGCCGCCCGCGCGGGCACCGCCACCGTCCTCTTCAGCGTCGGCACCACGCTCACGATGACCAGCCTGCTGGCGGTCTTCACCGAGCGCAGCGATCTTGTCTATCAGGTCTACGGCGCGATCTGCCTGCTGGGCGGCACCCTGTTCGGCCGCGGCCTGCCGCAGGCGCCGCTGGCGCCGCTGCAGCAGCCGGCGACGGTGCTGCGCCAGCCGCAGTTCATCGCCTGCCTGCCGCTGTTCTTTCTTGAGTCCGGCCTGTTCGGCATCAGCCAGGCGCTGGCGTCTGCGGGCGCGTCGGAAGCGCTCGGCTCGGCCAGCCGCTTCGGCTGGGTGGCAACGCTCGCCGGCCTGGCCGGCGGCATCGCGCTCTACATCACCCGGCGCAACCGCGATGTCGGCAACCGCGCCGGCTGGCTGGGCGCGTCCTGCCTGGTGGTCGGCACCGCCTTCCTGCTGCTGGGTGCGAGCGTCTGGATTCCGGCGCTGTACATCGTCTATTCCGTGCTCAAGGCGGTCGGCAGCCCCTTCCTGCTGGCCAGCGAACAGGTGCTGAACCAGCAGACGCTGGATATCGAAGGCGCACTGTCGGACCGCATCTTCGCGCGCGAGCTGGTGCTGTGGATACTGCGCATGACCTCGCTCGGCATGTTCTGGATGCTGGCGGAAACCCTGGCGCCGCGCCAGGTACTGATCGCCGGCTCGATGGTGCTTGCGGTTGCCACCGGCCTCGAATACCTGATCGGCCGCGCCCGCTTCGCCGCTGCCAGCGCCAACCCCAGCCCCGGCGCCGGGCAGCCGGCCTGACCCAAACCTCAGCGCGTCGGCACCTCGAACACCGCGTCCTCGGCGGCGACGAACAGCCGCTCTCCCTCCTTCGGCGTCACCGCATACCCACCGGTGAAGGCGCCGAAGGAAGGCAGCACCGCACCGCGTTCCCCAAATAGAAAACACGGCAGCCGCAGGCTGTCGCCGCCCGCCGCCAGCCGGTAGACCGGGTGCACATGGCCGGCCAGCACATAGGCATCCGGGCGCGGCTCAGGGTGATGGCAGCAGGCAAACGGCCCGATGCAAAAAGGCTCATCCACGATGTCCATGCGCAATGCAGCGGGCGGATCTCCGGCATGTGCGTCGTGATTGCCGCGCACCAGCGTCAGCCGCAGGTCCGCATGCGCGTCGCGCCATTGCTGCAGAGTGCGCAAGCTGGCCGTGCCCTGCACCGCCCGCGAATGCAGGAAGTCGCCGAGAAAGACAATATGCTCCGCCGCATGCGCCTGCAGCAGCGCATCGATCAGCGCCAGGTTCTGCGCGGTGGTCCCGTGCGGCACCGGCACGCCGCGTGCGCGAAAGGCGGCCGCCTTGCCGAAATGGATGTCGGCGATCATCAGCGTCTGCCGCGCCGGCCAGTAGATGGCGCGCTGGGGCAGCAACCTCAAGGTCTCGCCTTCGATGACGATGTCGGCGAAGTCAATACCGGCGCTCATTTCCGCGCCGCCTTTTCCAGTTCGCGCAGCATGCGCGCCACGCGGTCGGACAGCTTTTCATTGCTGAGCTTTTCGCGCAGCCGCTCGACCATCAGCGGAAACGCAAACGGCGTCGGCTTGCGCGTCGTGTAAAAGTGAAGGCTGCGCCGGCGCATGTCGTCGAGCGCCGCGCGCAGGCGCGACAGTTCCAGTTCCTGTTCCAGCACTTCCCGCTGCGCCTGCGTCAGCAGCAGGTTGCCGGCGTCATGCTTGCGAAAGACTTCGAAGAACAGGCTGGACGAAGCCTGCAGCTGCCGCGTGCTTTTCGGCTGGCCGGGGAAACCCTGGAAAATCAGGCCGGCGATGCGGGCGATTTCGCGGAAGCGGCGCTGCGCCAGCTCGGTGGCGTTCAGGCTGGCCAGCACGTCTTCCAGCAGGTACTCGCTCGACAGCAGCGCGTCGCCGAGCAGGCCCTGCCATTCCACCGGCCGTAGCGACAGCAGTTCGAAGCCATAGTCGTTGACCGCCATCGAGAAGGTGGCCGGCGAATTTTTCGCCACGCGCCAAGCGAGCAGCGAAGCCAGCCCGATATGCACCGAGCGGCCGGCGAACGGATACAGGAACAGGTGATGCCCTTCGCGGCTCTCGGTCTGTTCCGCCAGCAGCACCTGCGCGGTGGGTAGCCCCGACCAGCGCTGCTGCACTTCCAGCAGCGGCGCGATGGCCCGCATCTCCGGGCCGTCGTAGCGATGCTCGGCAGCCTCCTGCAGGCATTCCAGCGCGGCCATCGCCAGCTCCGACGACAGCGGCATCTTGCCGCCCTGCCAGCGCGGCACCGCCGCCTTGCTGCCGTTGCCGCGCCGGACATAGGCGGTCATCTCGTGCACCCGCACGAATTCCAGCAAGCGTCCGCCGAACAGGAAATGGTCGCCCTTGCGCAGCCGCGAGATGAACGATTCCTCGACCGTGCCGAGCTTCGTCCCGGACAGGAATTTCACCTGCATCGATGCATCCGAAACGATGGTGCCGATGCTCATCCGGTGGCGGCGGCCGAGCGCCGCATCCGGCACGCGGTACACGCCGTGCTCGTCCGGCAGCACGCGCCGGTATTCGGGATAGACGGCAAGGCTCTGTCCGCCGCAGGCGACGAACTGCAGCGCCCATTGCCACTCTTCCTCGCCCAGATTGCGGTAGGCATAGGCGGTTCTCACTTCATCGAACAAAGCATCGGAAGTGAAGCCGCCGCCGAGCGCGATGGTGACCATGTGCTGCACCAATACGTCGAGCGGCTTCTCCGGCACCGGGCGCGATTCGATGCGGCGCTGCGCCACCGCGCGTTTCGCCGCAGCGGCTTCCAGCAGTTCCAGGCTATGCGTCGGCACCAGCGTCACGCGCGATACCCGGCCGGGCGCATGGCCGCTGCGGCCGGCGCGCTGGATCAGGCGGGCCACGCCTTTCGGGCTGCCGATCTGCAGCACCCGCTCCACCGGCAGGAAATCAACGCCGAGGTCGAGGCTGGAAGTGCAGACCACCGCCTTGAGCTCGCCCTGCTTCACCGCCAGTTCCACCCAGTCGCGCACGGCCTTGTCGAGCGAGCCGTGATGCAGCGCGATGAGGCCGGCCCAGTCGGGCCGCGCCTCGATCAGGTGCTGGTACCAGAGTTCGGCCTGCGAACGGGTATTGGTGAACACCAGCGTGGTCGCATGCGCATCAATCTCATCGATAACCGGTCGCAGCATTTGCAGGCCGAGATGGCCGACCCAGGGAAAGATCGCCGGATTCGGAGGAATCAGGGTATCGACCGCGATCTCCTTGTCGATCCGGCCCTCCACCAGTACCCCCCTGCCTTCGCCGAGCAAGGCATCCTGCGCCACGCGCAGATTGCCGAGCGTGGCCGACAGCCCCCACACCACCAGTCCGGGGCGCCACAGCCGCAGGCGCGCCAGCGCCAGCTGCGCCTGCACGCCGCGCTTGCTGCCCATCAGTTCATGCCATTCATCCACGATCACCATGTCCAGCATGGCCATCTGCGTCTGCGCATCGGCGCGGCTGAGCATCAGCGACAGGCTTTCGGGTGTGGTGATGAGAGCCTGCGGCAGGGCTTTCGATTGCCGGCTGCGTTCCGCGGACGAGGTGTCGCCGGTGCGCAGGCCGACCCGCCATGCGGGCAATATCTCTTCCAGCGGTGTCTGCAATGCGCGCCCGGTATCGGCGGCCAGCGCGCGCATCGGCGTGATCCACAGGACACGCAGGCCGGCCTTCAATGGTGGCTGCCGCTGTGACTGCATCAGCGCGCGCAGCACGGCGCCGAACCAGACCGCGTAAGTCTTGCCGGAACCGGTGGTGGCATGCAGCAGCCCCGACTTGCCCTCGGCCGCCGCCTGCCAGACGGCGCGCTGGAATGCAAACGCCTGCCAGCCGCGCTGTTCGAACCAGCGGTCGATGGCTTCGCTCGCGGACCCGGGCGCGGGCGCCTGCACAGGCAGTGCCTTTCCTTTCGCGGCGCGCGGCATGGGAGCAGCGGCGCCTTCGCGCAGGCGCGCGGCGCTCACGCCAGCATTCCCTTCAGGGTGTCGAGCGTGTCGGCTTCCTCGATGGGCTTGTCGTCGCGCATGCGCAGGATGCGCGGAAAGCGCACCGCGATGCCGGCCTTGTGGCGCGGCGAGGCGGCGATGCCTTCGAAGCCGATCTCGAACACCATGGTCGGCTGCACGCTGCGCACCGGGCCGAAGCGTTCTATCGTGGTGCGCCGGATCGCCGCATCCACCCGCGCGATCTCGGCATCGGTCAGGCCGGAATAGGCCTTGGCGAACGGCACCAGCTTGCGGGTGCCGTCCGGCTCGCTGTCCCATACCGCGAAGGTGTAATCGGTATAGAGCGAGGCGCGCCGGCCATTGCCGGTCTGCGCATAGATCAGCACCGCGTCGACCGCATAGGGATCGATCTTCCATTTCCACCAGGTGCCGCTGTCCTTGGTGCGGCCGACGCCGTAGCACGAGGCGGCCGCCTTGAGCATCAAGCCTTCGACGGAGCGCGAGCGCGAGCTTTCGCGCAGCTGCGCCAGCTCGCCCCATGACGCCGCCGCCACCAGCGGGGACAGCCTGAGCGCGGGATGATCGATGGCCGCAACCGTCTTCTCCAGCAGCGAGCGCCGCTCGGCCTGGGGGTGGCTGCGCATATCCTTGCCTTCGGCTTCAAGCAGGTCGTAGGCGATCAGCACCGCCGGCAGCTCGGCGCGCATCTTCGCCGACAGCGTCTTGCGGCCGATGCGCTGCTGCAGCGCTGCGAACGGTGCCGGCGCATCATCCCTCCAGATGACGATCTCGCCGTCGATGACCGTGCCTTCCGGCAGCGGCATGCCGCTGATTTCGGGGAAGCGCTCGGTGATCAGGTCTTCGCCGCGCGACCACAGCCAAGTCTGGCCCTCGCGCCGCACCAGCTGCGCGCGGATGCCGTCGTATTTCCATTCCGCGATCCAGTCACCGACCGACCCCAGCGTGGCGGGATCGGCCTGCAGAGCATGGGCCAGGAAGAAGGGATAGGGATGGCCGCCGCGCGATTCGTGTTCCTGTTCATGATGGCCGGCGACGAGCTGCAGGTACTGCTCGGCGGTGGGCTGCACCTTGCCGTCGGTCCAGCCCATCAGGCGCTGGGCGATGCGCTTGCTGTCGACCTCGGCCACCTCGGCCAGCGCGCGCGTGACCAGCAGGCGCGAGACGCCGACCCGGAAGCTGCCGCCAATCAGTTTCTGCAGCACGAAGCGCTCCTGCGCGGCAAGCTGGTCCCAGAAGGAGATCATCGCTTCGCGAACGACTTCCGGCGCCGCGCCGCGCAGGGGCGCGATGCGCTCGGTCATCCATTCCGCCAGGCCGACATCGGAAGCTTCCTTCGGCGGCGGCAGCAGGTGGGCGATGGTTTCGGCGAAATCGCCGACGGCGTGGTAGCACTCGTCGAACAGCCAGTCGTCGATGGCGGCATGCTCGATCGCGAACTGCCGCAGCAGCTTGGTCGGCACAATCTGGCGCGGCTTGCCGCCGGCGAGGAAATACACCGCCCAGGCGGCATTGGCCGGCGCCGCCTGGCTGAAGTACTGCTTGAGCGCCGCCAGCTTGCGGCTGGTGGCGGTGGTGCTGTCGAGTTCCGCGTAGAGGCGGGCGAACTCACGCATTGGCGAGCCTTTCGCCGTCGGGTTCTTCCGCCGCACTGCCCTTGTCTTCCTCGTCGCCGTACTCGGTGGCGAAAGCGCCGGCATCCAGCCCGTTCTGCCGCAGCCAGCGCACCATCACCGGCACCTGGCCATGGGTGACGATCACCCGCTGCGCGCCGGTGGCAGCTATGGCCTGCATCAGGCCGGGCCAGTCGGCATGGTCGGACAGGATGAAGCCGCGGTCGACTGCGCGCCGCCGCCGCGCGCCGCGCAGCAGCATCCAGCCGCTGGCGAAGGCATCGCTGTATTCGCCGAAGCGCTTCATCCACGGTGAGTTGCCGGCAGAAGGCGGCGCGATCACCAGCGCGCGGCGCAGCTCTGCCTTGTCGGCAACGTCGGTCACCATGCGCGTGTCTGGCAGGTGCACGCCGGAAGCGCGGTAGGCTCGGTTGAGCGGTTCGACCGCGCCGTGGCAGATGATAGGACCGATGCCGGCATCAATGCCGGAAAGAATGCGCTGCGCCTTGCCGAACGCATAGCAGAACAGCACGCTGGCGCGGCCTTCCTGCGCATTGGCGCGCCACCAGTCGTTGATGTCGTCGAAAATATTCTGCTGCGGCTGCCAGCGGTAGATCGGCAGGCCGAAGGTGGATTCGGTGATGAAGGTATCGCAGCGCACCGGCTCGAACGCCGCGCAGGTCGCATCCGCTTCGACCTTGTAGTCGCCGGATGCCACCCACACTTCGCCGCGGTATTCCATGCGCACCTGGGCCGAGCCGAGCACATGGCCGGCGGGATGCAGCGAGACGGTGACGCCGTTGCGCACCACGGTTTGGCCGTAGGGCAGCGTTTCGAGATGGATTTCGCCGAGGCGCGAACGCAGCACGCCTTCGCCTTCGGCGGATGCCAGGTAATGGCCGTGGCCGATGCGCGCATGGTCGGCGTGCGCATGGGTGATGACGGCCCTTTCCACTGGCTGCCAGGGGTCAATATAGAAATCCCCGGGTACGCAATACAGGCCTTCCTTGCGTGCAACCACCATGTCGGTCATGCGGGATTCCTTGTCGTGCGGCGATCAGTGTTCGACCTCTTTCCTTCAGCTAGGACAACGAAGCGCGGAATTTGGTGCGCATGCCGGCGCGCGTACGGATGTCGGAGGTACGAACGCACCGGTCTGCGGTACACCTGGCTAGCGCTCGGCGGTCTTGATGTCTCGGTCCGCGGCCGCGCCCTGCTTGACGGAGCCGTCGGGCTGCGGCACTTCGATCGGCGTCACCACCACGGGCACTACGCCCTTTTCATCCATGTCGAGCTTCTTCGCGGTCTTCGGCGTCAGGTCGACGATGCGGCCGTCGATGTAGGGGCCTCGATCGCGGATTTCAACCACCTCGGTCTTGCCGTTCTCCAGATTCTTGACTTCGGCGATGGTGCCGATCGGCAGGGTGCGGCTGGCGGCGATGTTGGAATTGGGATCCATCGGGGTGCCGTCGGCCATCTTGCGGCCGGCGAACATGTCGGCGTAGTAAGACGCTTTTCCATGACGCGGCTCACCGGAATGATCGAGGTTGGGCTTGCCTGGCTTCAGCCTTTTCGGAGCGGAGGCGGTCTTGCCTTCGGCAGCCTTCGATTGTGCCGAAGCGTTTGAAGGCTTGCTTGAAGACTTGGTCGAGGGGTCGGCAAACGCCGCGCCGGCGGCCATGCTGGAAGCAATCAAGAACGTACTGATACGCAAAGCGAACGGCATCGTAACCATGTCGGTACTCCTTGCAACATTAACGGATGGGAATGCGCGCGATGATGACTTTTACTGCGGGATCGCACGCGGTCAGCCTGCGTTAAAGCAGATCAGGCTTGAGAGTCCTCGAATTGCTGCACGGCGACCGCATGGGGAATGCGCGGTGAAGAATGCATGCGAAGACTCTATCGGGTTTCAAGTTCGATAGCCCCTGCGGCTTAAAGTTTCGACATGATGACTACCGCTTTCATCTGCGTAGAACTGCCTTTGATCGTGCGCACAAAAACACTCAGAACTTCCACTTTCATCGCGGAACATTAAAGGTGGGTCATGCATCTTACCTACTGTTGTCGGGTGCACCGCGAACGCAGCAGTGATCCGGTGCATCTCGCATCAATCCATAAAGCATTTTTTCAGCATTGTTTCAGGCATGGCCTTTTAATTCCCTGCAGACCTGACCGCATACCATGCCCAGTGCATTCAACATACTCGTCATAGGCGCCCTGTTCTGCGTCGTCATGCTGCTTGTGCTGATTTCGCTGTTGCGCAGCGGCATTCCCGGCGTGCGTGAATGGTCGGTGGCCAACGGCATCGGTTTTTTCGCATTGGTGCTGTATGCCCTGGGACAGGAACTGCCCGAGCTTGCCGCCTATGAATTGGCCAACGGAACCTATGCCGCGGCCAGTGCGGCGATACTCGCCGGGTTTCGGCGCTTCTTCGGCAGGAAGGTGCATGTCAGGCCGCTGCTGCTCGGCGTGCTGACCGTCACCGCGCTCATCGCCCTATTTCATTACGCCATCGATTCCTTTGCGCTGCGCACCGCCACCGTGGCCTTGTACCAGGGTGGCATCTGCTTCCTGATCGCGATGACGATTTCGCGTTCCCGCCAGGCATGGCGTTCGCATTATCCATATGTGTTTACGGTCGGCATGGCCGGCCTGATCGCCTTCGGCCACGCGGTGCGCGCGGTGATCTACCTCGCCAATCCGGCGGAACTGACGTCGCTGCTGCAGCCTTCGCCGTGGAACCTGTTCTTTCTGTCGGCGGGCACCTTCGTGCTGCCGGTCCTGACCATCGGCGCGGTGATGATGGTGCATGACACCATGATGGCCAAGGCAGAGCATGCGGCCAACCGCGATTTCCTGACCGGCGCCTGGTCGCGCCGCGCGCTGTTCGAACTGGCGGAGCGCGAATTGTCGCTGGCGCGGCGCACCAACCGGCCGATGGCGCTGCTCATGCTCGACATCGACAACTTCAAGTCGATCAATGACACCTGGGGCCACACCACCGGCGACCGGGTACTGATGGATGCGGTGCTGCGAGCGGAAACCGCGATCCGCAGCATCGATTATTTTGCACGCGTCGGCGGCGAGGAATTCGCGGTCTTGCTGCCGGAAACAGGCCGCACCGCGGGCGTGAAAGTCGCCGAACGCATCCGCGTGACGATGGAAGGCAGCGCCAGTGCCTTCCATGTGGAAGGCCAGCCTGACACACCCGCCTATACCGTCAGCATCGGCCTGGCCATGCTGCGCGATTCCGATTCTTTCCAGGAACTGATGCGCCGCGCCGACGCCGCCCTGTATGCGGCAAAAGCTTCCGGACGCAATCGCGTGGCCTGCGATTAGCGCATGCGGTTTGCGGTTGATGAGTGCGGACAAAACCCGGAACTATAGGCCCTTGCGCCGTCCTAATCATGTATATCGTTCCTGCGGATGGCGCGCTGCCTGCCGCGGCGCGATTCACGGAGGAGGGCCACGACCATGACGCAGTCCATCGATATGCCGTCCGCCATGCATGCGGCAGCCGAAGGACTGCTGCTGCTGTCGCCGGACCTGCGCATCGTCGATGCCAATGATGCCTTCCTGCAGGCGCGGGGACTGCGCAGGGGCGATGTCGTCGGGCGTCCCCTCCATGAACTGTTTCCTCCGCCGGCGGCCGATCCGGAAATCATCATCACGCCCGCGCTCGCCAGCGAACCGCAGGCCGGTGAAGCGCGCCTGCGCCTCGCGCTGGAAGCCGCCGGCGACGGCGTCTGGGAATGGGATGTCGCCAGCGATCACTTCACGCTGTCGTGGCGCGGCCGCCAGATGCTCGGTTACGATGAATCGGAAGTCGGATTGCGCCTGCAGGACTGGGCCGCCATCACCCATCCCAAGGACAGGGAGCGCGTGTACGAGGAAATGATGGCTTGCCTGAAAGGCCACACACGCTTTCTTGCCTCCGAATACCGGGTGCGCTGCAAGGACGGCACATGGAAGTGGGTGATGGCGCGCGGCGCCGTGATCGCCCGCAACGACATCGGCCGGGCAACGCGCATGGTGGGCACCACGGTCGACATCTCTTCCGAACAGGAAACCCTGCGCCGCGCCAACTTCGACGCGCTCACCGGCCTGCCAAACCGTGCGCTGTTCCGCGACCGGCTGGAATACGAAGTGATCAATTCGCGCCGCAGCGGCAAGCTGCTGGCACTGCTGTTCATCGACCTCGACCGTTTCAAGGAAGTCAACGACCTGCTCGGCCATGACGCCGGCGACGATCTGCTCAAGCAGACCGCCGCGCGCATCCGTTCCTGCGTGCGCGAAACCGATACCGTCGCACGGCTCGGCGGCGACGAGTTCACCGTCATCCTGACCGACCTCGACAGCCGCTCGCATGTGGAAGAGATCGCGGAAAAGATTCTCGCCGCGCTCGGCCGCCCGTACCTGCTCGGGCAGGAGGAAATCCACGTCTCGGGCAGCATCGGCATCACCCTGCATCCGGGCGACGCGCAAGAACCCGAGCGGCTGGTGCGCAATGCAGACCAGGCTATGTACGTTGCCAAGAATGCGGGCCGCAACCAGTTCAGCTTCTTCACCCGCTCAATGCAGGAAAAGGCCTGGCAGCGGCTCAAGCTGATCGGCGAACTGCGCAACGCGCTGCCGCAGCATCAACTGTCGCTGTACTTCCAGCCGGTGGTCGAACTGCGCACCGGCAGAGTCGCCAAGGCCGAGGCGCTGCTGCGCTGGATCCATCCATCGCGCGGGATGGTGTGCCCGAACCAGTTCATCTGCCTGGCCGAGGAAACCGGCCTGATCAATGAAATCGGCAATTGGGTATTCATGGAAGCCGCGGTGTGGGCCAAGCGCTGGAGCAAGTTGCGCAACGGCGTATTCCAGGTGAGCGTCAACAAGTCGCCGGTGCAGTTTCTTGCCAATGCCAAGAGCCTGGACTGGGGCGCCTACCTGAGTTCTCTCGACCTCGGCTGGAACAGCATGTCGGTGGAAATTACCGAAGGCTTGCTGCTCAATGCCAGCGATGCGACCGCGGAGAAACTGTTCAGCCTGAGAGATGCCGGCGTGCAGGTCGCGATCGACGATTTCGGCACCGGCTACTCATCAATGGCCTATCTAAAAAAATTCGACGTCGATTACCTGAAGGTCGACCAGTCATTCATCCGCGATACCACGCGCGAAGGCACCAGCCGCACCATTGCCGAAACCATTATCGTCATGGCCCACAAGCTCGGCCTGCAGGTGATTGCCGAAGGGGTGGAAACCGAGGAGCAGCGCCAATGGCTGCTGGAAGCAGGCTGCGATTATGCGCAAGGCTTTCTGTTTTCCCAGCCCTTGCCGCCGGAGCAGTTCGAGCGCCTGCTGTAATTCCATCATGCCTGCCGGGCATCGTTTTCCGTCTTTGTGGCAAGGCTGATATCGAAGTTGGCAGATTGGCTTTTCATCTTTGTACCAGTTAACAGGGGAATGTAAAAACAGGTAAAAAAGCATTGAACTGAAGAAACGCAATCCGGTCTAGGTCAGGTATCTCCAATCCTGGAAGGATGAAATGTCACTTCGCACGACCCCCGAGCGTATTGCCATTGTTGTACTCGTGCTGGCTGCAGCCCTTGCTGCATGCGAAAGACAAACCAAGCCGTCGGCTGCGGAGCCTTCCGTCAAGCCGCCCCAGCGGACATGGAATGCCGTCCCGGCGCTCGGGCTTCGAGGTTGAGGTGTTGCGACTACAATAGCGTGTTTTCTTTCTGAACATCGCCTTTGGCAACCGGTGGCGCCAGTCCTTGGCGTCACGGCCTGAACATCATGGATACCCTAGACAACACCTCTGCCGAACCTGGCGAACGCCCCTGGATCGTGCTTTCCACGACTTACGATGTCGAGGCATGGATCGACAATTACAACCGCGAGCTGCAGCTCTACGTCGACCCCAAAAAACAGCCGAATGGCCATGGAATCTGCTTCGGGCTGGAGCATGGCGGAGAAATCTACCTGCATACCACGCAGGATGGCGACATCCTGCTGGATGTCACGCCGGAGGCGGAATGGGTCGCGCCGCTGATCGCCGCCGCCGCGCAGGTGGCGCAGCCGACGTCGCAGATCTGGCCGCTGCCGGGCGACAGGATGACCCAGCTGGTCCTCGGCTTGAGCCCGCTGATCGCCACCACCCGTATCGTCATCAGCCACGATTACCGCATCCGCAAGAGCTGGCGGGTCTGAACCCGGAGCCCGTCACCGTCCTGCCTGCACGCGCCGCAGGACGGACTTCTTCCCGAATATTCAATCCCGCCTGCCTTTGCTTCAAGGCACATCGGTGCTGCCGGCCTCGCCCTGCCTGCCGGCGATGACTGTCACCGCGCCCGCCTGCGTCACCCGGCTGATTGCATGGCCTGGCGTGTCGGCGACATACAGGTTGCCCTCCGCGTCGATGCTGATGCCCTCCAGCGACTGATAGCCGATGACCGGGCCGGCCACGGTGCTCACCGCGCCTGCGGCGCTGATGCGCTGCACGCGGTTGAATGCCGAGACATACGCATTGCCGGCATTGTCGGCGGCGATCGCAAACGTATCGCGGAACTGAGCCGGTCCGGTTTCACCGCCGAAGGTGCCGGCCATCGTGGACACCACGCCGTCGGCGCCGATTCTGCGGATGAAGGTGCTTGCCTCGCTCAGCCTCGGCGCTGGCGGACCGTACCAGTCGGTGACGTACAGGTTGCCTGCGGCATCGCGCGCGATGCCTTTGGGTCCGAGGAAGGTGGCGCTGCCGTTTGCGCTGCCCCGGCTGCCCGACGTGCCGGCGAATGTGCTTACGCTGCCGTCGGCAGCCACGCGGCGGATCGCGTAGTTTTCGGTGTCGGCGACATAAGCCACGCCCGTCGGATCGACCGCGATGCCCCAGGGCTGCGCAAAGCGAGCGGCCGCCCCCGGACCGTTGGCGTTGCCTGGGACATCGACGGCACCTGCCAGCGTCGTCACCGCGCCGGTCGGTGAAATGCGTCGCACCGCGTGGCCGTCGACCACATACACGTTGCCGGCGCCATCGACGCTCAATCCCTTGAGGAAGCTGAATCGTGCAGCGCCGCCCGAACCGTCGGCGCTGCCGCTGCTGCCCGGGGTTCCGGCCAGCGTGGTGACATTGCCTGACGGGCTGATCTTGCGGATCGTGTAATTGCCGGAGTCTGCGACATACATGTTGCCGGCCGCATCGCGCGCAAGGCCGATCGGACGATTGAACCGGGCGTCGGTGGCACTGACCGCATTACCCGTGCCGCCGGTATTGCCTGAAGGAGGCGCGCTTTGCGGCGTCGGGTCGGTCGCGGCACCACCGGTGCCCGGGACCGGGGCGGTGCCGCCCGTTCCTGCGCCGGTCGTTCCAGTTGTGCCGGTCGTCCCGGTCGTCCCGGTCGTCCCGCTGCCTGGCGCCGGACTCACTGCGCTGTCGGAGCTACCGCCCCCGCCGCATGCTGCCAATGCCATCGCCATCAATCCTGCCGTCAGCCGGCTGACCAAAGTTACTGTAGCCACATTTCACCTCAACAATCTTGCGAACACTTTTACTTAACTCCCTGAATCCTTACTTATTTTCAAATATCATCACCGAGTGGAAACATCCCTCCCTTGACAACTCTCAACCGGGAAGAGAAGTGTGCAAAGCGTGTTGTTTCAAGGTGTATCCAGCCTTTTTCAGGCAAACCGTTTGCCATTTTCGAAAATTTTCCTAACGAAAAGAATTGACTCTTACGTTGCGTCAGCCTTTATCGTGACGGCATGAACGGGAGTCGAGACATGTTGTTGAAAGTTGGCGAACTGGCAAAACGCACCGGCCTGACAGTGCGCACCCTGCATCACTACGATGCCATCGGGTTGCTACGGCCATCGGCAAGATCCGAGGCGGGCTACCGCTTGTACCACCGGGGCGATGTCGAACGCCTCTACCGCATCCAGGCGCTGCGCCGGCTTGACCTTCCCCTTGCGGAAGTCGCCATGCTCCTGGAAGGCGATGCGCGCGACCTGCAAAGCGTGATCGATGAGCAGGTCACGGCGCTGGAGCGGCAGATCGAACAGGCGGCCGCGCTTCGCAACCGCCTCGAGGACCTGCGCCGGCTGTTGCGGGAACAGGAGCAGCCCGAACTCAATGAGTGGCTGTCGACGCTGGAAATGATGGCCCTCTATGACTGCTATTTCACACCGGAAGAATCGGCCCGGATGCGCAAGGGCGCGCTTGAGATGAAGCAGCTCAATGACATCGTTGCGACGGTGCGCGAGCTGATGCGGCGCGGCGTGCCGCCCGATGCACCCGAGGCCATGGCACTGGCTGAACCGTGGCTGCGGCTTTCGCTGCACCACATGGGCGGCGATCCGCGGTTGATGCTCAAGCTCGATGCCCTGCACCGCAACGAGCCGGGCGCGCAGTTGCTGACCGGCGTGGATACCGCCCTGCTCGAATACATGACCCAGGTGAGCGCCGAATACCGGCTAAGCATCTATACGCGCCACCTGGGAAATGAACACATTAGCCGCGTGCGCGATGCCTACCTCGCCCATTACCGCCGCTGGCCCGTGATGTTCGCGGAAGCGAGGGAATTGATGGAGCGCGGCGCTACTCCCGACAGCCCTGAATTGCAGGATTTCTGCCGGCGCTGGATCGAGCTCTTCCGCGCGGTCTGGGGCAGCGATCCGGACCTGCGCGCGCGCATCCTTGACATCCATTCCCGCGAGCCCGGCATGATGGCCGGCAGCGGCGTGCAGGGTGAACTGATGGCGCTCATCGGCCAGGGCCTGAAGCATCTCGAAAACAACCGGAACTAGAAAGCATTCCATGACGACTTCACCTGCCGCTCCCGCGCGCGGCATGCTCTCGCGCGACCGCAATTTCCGCTGGCTGATCGCCGGCTCGCTCATTTCGATGATGGGAGACCAGTTCAGCCTGATCGCCCTGCCCTGGCTGGTGCTGCAAATGACCGGCGATACCCTCGTACTGGGCACGGTGCTGGCCCTGATGAGCGTGCCGCGCGCACTGTTCATTCTGCTCGGAGGCGCGCTGGTCGATCGCCACTCGCCCAAGCGCGTGCTCATGCTCACCAAGCATGCCAACACGCTGCTGCTGGCGCTGCTGGCGGCGCTGGTCTTCAGCGGGCAATTGAGCCTGTGGATGGTCTATGCGCTGGCTCTCGCCATTGGCCTGGCCTCGGCATTCAGTATCCCGGCCGCCACCTCGATCATGCCGCATGTGGTGGCGCGGGAACTGCTTCCCGCCGCCAATGGCGTATCGATGGGCCTGCGCCAGCTGTCGATGTTCGCCGGGCCGCTGCTGGCCGGCCTGCTCATTGCACTGTTCGGGGATGGCGGCGATGGCGGCGGCACGCTCAACGCAAGCGACGCCCATGGCATCGCCATCGCCTTCGCGCTGGACGCATGCAGCTTCGCCCTGTCGGCTTGGACACTGTCTCAGGTAAGGACCGGCATGCCGCAGCCCCGCCCGGACGGGTTGGGCCAATCGGTCTGGGTCTCGGTGAACGAAGGCCTGCGCTACTGCTGGAACGATGCCAGCCTGCGCACCTGCTTCGCTTACTGGGCGGCGGTGGCGCTGTTCATCAGCGGCCCGGTGCAGGTGGCGGTGCCGGTACTGGCCGGCGAACTCGGCCAGGGCGCGGCCGGCTTCGGCGCGCTGGCCGGCGCGCACGGTTTCGGCACGCTGATTGGTGTGATCGTGACAGGCATGCGGCCGCGCATGCGCATCGGCAGCTTCGGCAAGACCATCCTGCTGCTGGACGGTGCGATCGGCCTGCTGTTCATTCCACTCGGCCTGATCGGCGCTGCGTGGCAGGGCATGCTGCTGCTGTTCGCGATCGGCCTGCTGGGCGGCTTCGTGCAGGTGACAGTCTATACCTGGCTGCAGCGCCACGTCGTGCCCGCCATGCTGGGCCGCGCGATGGCCATGTTCATGTTCATCTTCATGGGCATCGCGCCGATGTCCTCGGCGCTGACCGGCTGGGTGCTGCGCAGCGTGACACTGGTCCAGCTGTTTGCATGCAGCGGCGCCGCCCTCGTGGTGATCGTGCTGATCGCGCTCGGCGCTTCACGCATGGGCAGGGTGACGGACGCGCCTGCGGCAGGCTCCTTGTCCTCATAGATATTGCGCCTTCGCCCCCGGTCCTTCGGCCTGGATCGGGGTTTCCGGCTCCGGCCCCGGTTTTCTGCTTCCAGTCATTTCGCACTCCTTCCGCGTTTTCGGCAATAATAAAAGTTTCACAAAGAAAACAATTATTGGCAGCAATGCAAGCGACGACTGGGACTTCATGCTCGATGCCGATCTGACAACACTGCTGCCTCACGGCGCTGACGAAGACCTGTTTCGTCAACTGTTCCGAAAGCATGGATCGGTCATGCTTCTGATCGCCCCGGAAACAGGCGCCATCGTCGATGCCAACCCGGCGGCCGTTGCCTTCTACGGCTATCCGCGGCACACCATGCGCGGCATGCAGATCGGCCGCATCAATATCCAATCCGAGCAGGAGATTCGCGGCGAGATGCAGCAGGCGCTCGACGAGCGGCGCAGTTTCTTCATCTTCCGCCACCGGCTCGCCAGCGCGGAGGTTCGCACCGTCGAAGTCCATTCGACGTCCATCGAGATCGGCGGCCGCCCGCTGCTGTTTTCCATCGTGTTCGACATCACCGAACGCCAGCGAGTGCATGATTCCCTGCGGCTCGCTTCCCTGGTGTACCAGAAAAGCAGCGAAGCCATGTCGGTCATCGACGGCAACGGCGTCATCATCAATATCAATCCCGCATTCACCGAGATCACCGGCTATACCGAGGCGCAGGCCATCGGGCGCAACATCCGCATGCTGAAGTCGCAGCGTGAAAGCCCGGAGGCGTACACCCGGATGTGGAAATCGATGGCGCGCGACGGTCGCTGGCAAGGCGAGTTGTGGGGCCGGCGCAGCTGCGGCCGGGATTTCCTGCTGTCGCTTACGCTCAACTCGATCCATCACGACGACGGCTCCATCCAGTGCAATGTCGGCCTGTTTTCCGACATTACGAAAAAGCGGGAAACCGACGAACTGATCTGGCGCCAGGCCAATTTCGATACCCTCACGGGCCTGCCAAACCGAAGCATGTTTCATGACCGGCTGGAGCAGGCGATGCGCAAGGCCAACCGCGGCGGGCAGCAGGTAGCGCTGCTGTTCCTCGACCTCGACTTCTTCAAGGAAGTCAACGATACGCTGGGCCACAGCATGGGCGACCGCTTGTTGCAGGAGGCGGCGCGCCGGGTGTGCTCCTGCGTGCGCGAGACCGATACGGTGGCGCGGCTGGGCGGCGACGAGTTCACCGTGATTCTCGAAGAGCTGAGCGACAGCCGCAGCGTCGAACGCGCGGTCGGGAACATCCTGCGCGAGCTGACCGAACCTTTCCAGCTCGGCGCCGAACAGGTGTACATCTCCGCCAGCATCGGCATCACCTTCTATCCGGCCGACGGCCGGGAAACCGATACCCTGCTCAAGAATGCCGATCAGGCCATGTACGCGGCCAAGGCACAGGGACGCAACCGCTATAGCTACTTCACGACATCGATGCAGGAAGCCGCGCAACAGCGCAAGCGCCTGATCACGGACCTGCGCATCGCACTGCATGACAAGCAGTTCCGGGTGTATTACCAACCCATCATCGATCTCGACAGCGGCCGCATCTGCAAGGCCGAAGCGCTGATCCGGTGGCAGCACCCGGTGCGCGGCCTGATCAGCCCGGCGGAGTTCATCCCGGTGGCCGAGGAGACCGGGATGATCGTCGAGCTGGGCGAGTGGATTTTCCGCCAGGCCGCGCGCCAGGTCGGCGCCTGGCGCACGCGTCATGATCCGGCGTTTCAGATCAGCGTCAATGTTTCGCCGGTGCAGCTGCAAAGCGAAGGCGTCAACCATGAAAGCTGGCTGGGCTGCATGGAATCGCTGCAGTTGCCGGGGCAAAGCATGGTGGTGGAAATCACCGAAGGCATGCTGATGGACAGCTCGCGCGGCGTGCCGGGACAATTGCTGCGCTTCCGCGACAACGGCGTGCAGGCGGCGCTCGATGATTTCGGCACCGGCTATTCCTCGCTGTCCTATCTGAAGAAATTCGACATCGACTACATCAAGATCGACAAGTCCTTCGTGCAAAACCTGGCGCCGGGCTCCGATGACATGGCGCTGTGCGAAGCCATCATCGTGATGGCGCACAAGCTGGGTATCAAGGTAGTGGCCGAAGGCGTCGAGACCGAAACCCAGCGCCGGCTGCTGGCGGCCAGCAAATGCGATTACGCGCAGGGCTACCTGTTTTCGCGCCCGGTGCCGGCCGAAGAGTTCGAACACCTGTTTTAGTGGCTCTATGCGCCTTGCCCCGCCAGTCGGCTGCGGTGCGACGGACTCCTGGCGGCATGTCCTGATGATCTTGGAGGTAATCGACCGCGGGCCGGGTCGAGAGGAAGATGGATTCAACGATGCAGCACGCGAATGCCGGCATCGGAGATTTTCCCAATCCGACCTGAGGAGCTTGCCATGATCAACGTCCAATCGCCACTTTTCCTTCGCCGCGTACTGCTCGCCGATGCCGCTGCCGGCGCCGCGTCCGGTTTGCTGTTGCTGCTCGGCGCCGGCATGCTGGAGGGTTTGCTGAACCTGCCGGCCGCATTACTGCAGGCGGCCGGCGCCAGCCTGCTGCCGCTCGCCGCCTTTCTCGCCTGGCTCGGGACCCGCAAGGCGCCGTCGCGCGCCGCCGTCTGGGCCGTGATCGCGGTGAACGCAATGTGGGTGGTGGAAAGTTTTTACCTGCTGCTGTCGGGCTGGGTCGCGCCGAATGCGGCGGGACAGGCATTTATCGTCGTGCAGGCGCTTGCGGTGGCCGTGCTTGCTGAACTGGAGTATTTCGGACTGCGCGAACTGCGCAAGTCACCAGCGGCCGCAGCCGGCTGAATGCCTGGCAAATACAGGCGAATGCCGGTGTGAAGCCGATGAGGGATCGACGAAGGATCGATGAAAGCGGATGGAAAAATGCCATCGCAGCTGACGCAATGTCCTGCGATGGCATTCGAAAAGCCTGATCCCGGTCGCGGGATCGAGTGCAGGATGGCCTGCGTTTGATTTGAAGCGTCCGGAAACGTCTCAATAGCGGCTGCGGCGGACAGTGCGGGCGCCGTAGCTGCGGGTGAGCATTCTGGATTGAATCTTGCGCCACAGGAATCCTGCAACAGCAAGGAAAATCATCTTGCGCATGAAGACCTCCATTGTTGAATCAGTCACTTATCATCAGACGCAGCGCGGTCGGCTTGGTTCCTGTACTTCATGCGCGTGCTCAAGCGGTTCGCCGGTCAGCCGGTCAATTTTTCACGATTGGCAAGCGAAGGAAACAGTTTCATCCAGATCGCCACGATGGCGAGCGTGCCGAAGCCGCCGATCAACACTGAGGGTACGGCGCCAAACCAGCCGGCGGTGACCCCGGATTCGAATTCGCCGAGCTGGTTCGACGCGCCAATGAATATCGAATTGACCGCACTCACCCGTCCCCGCATTTCGTTCGGCGTATCGAGCTGGACCAGCGATTGCCGCACGACCACGCTGACCATGTCGAAGGCGCCGGTCAGCGCCAGCGCCAGCAGCGACAGTCCGAACGAGGTCGACAGGGCGAACACCAGTGTCGCCATGCCATACAGCGCGACCGCACCGAACATGACCCTGCCGACCTTGCGCTGGATCGGATGGCGCGCCAGGTAGAGCGACACCAGCAGTGCGCCGATCGCCGGTGCCGAGCGCAGCAACCCCAGCCCCCACGGTCCCACATGCAGGATGTCACGCGCGAAGATGGGCAGCAGCGCTGTCGCGCCGCCAAGCAGCACGGCGAACAGGTCGAGCGAAATGGCGCCAAGGATTTCCTTGCGGTTCCAGATAAATGAGATCCCGGCGAATAAAGTCTGCAGCGTGACCGGTTCGCGCGGCGGCGGCGCATGGTCGACCCTGATCAGCATCGTGAACACCATTGCCGCGACGCACAGCAGCGCACAGGTTGAATAGACCGCGGCGGCGCCCGCCACATAAAGGAAGCCGCCGATCGCAGGCCCGAGGATGATGGCGAACTGCGTGCCCGCGGAGTTGATGGCCAGCGCGCGTGGCAACACTTCCGGCGGCACCAGCAGCGGTCCGAGCGCTTGCTGGGTCGGCATCTGAAACGCCTTTGCCGCCCCCAGCGCCAGGGATGCCAGCAGTATGATTTCGCGGTCGAGCCACCGGCCCAGCGTGCCCGCGATCAGCAGCGCCGCGACGCCAAGCTGCCCCACCAGGCACCAGGCCAGGATGCGGCGGCGGTCATAGCGGTCGGCGATCTGGCCCACCAGCAGCGACAAGGCCAGCGCCGGGAGAAACTGCGCCAGTCCCACCATGCCGAGGTCGTAGGCGCTCTGCGTGATGTCGTACATTTGCCAGGCAACAACCACCATCAGCATCTGGTTCGATGCGGTCGTGGCGATACGGCTGAGAAAGAAATTGCGAAACGACGGATAAGCTACGAGCGGATTCATCTTTATTGTTGTGAGGTGCCAATTGCCAACCTCGGAGCTTACCGCGTCCGACAACGGCGCGCAGGCTTGGTCAACGTCGACGCTTGCCAATGCAGCGAGATTGCATGTTCTCAAGAACACCGCTGCTTGATGGGCGATGATACCGGTTGATTCGGTAAACTTTCAAATCACGGAGGACGGCGACTGCATGCCGTCGCAATACGGCATGAAACAATCAGCGCAGCGCAGGCAGCGTATCCTGCATTTATTCAAGGCAAGGGAACTCGTCACGCTCGCCGTGCTGACCGTGTCCCTGCTTGTGACCTATCGCATCTGGGAGGGCGCAGAACGCGATGCGCAGCAGAATCTGAACACTGCCTTCGATTTCCGGGTCAGGGAGTCGAATATCCGCATCGAACAGCGCCTTGCGATTTACGAACAGATACTGCGCGCCACCGTCGGCCTCTTCGCTTCCGCCGACACGGTCACCCGCAACGAGTTCCGCGCCTTTGTCAGCAGCCTGTCGCTGCAGGACATGTTTCCCGGCATTCAGGGTGTCGGCCTGTCGCTTATCGTGCCCCCGGCGGAAAAGGATGCTCATGTCGCCTCCGTACGGGCCGGCGGTTTTCCTGAGTACGATATCCGGCCGCCGGGCAGCCGCGAGGTCTATACATCGATCGTCTACCTGGAGCCATTCTTTGGCAGCAACCTGCGCGCCTTCGGTTTCGACATGTTTTCCGAACCCAGCCGACGCATCGCAATGGAAGAGGCCCGCGACAGCGGAACCGCGGCCATTTCCGCCAAGGTGGTGCTGGTACAGGAATCGGGCAATGAGGTGCAGGATGGTTTCCTCATGTACCTGCCGGTGTTTCGCAACAATGTTTCCCGGGCCACCGTCGAGGAAAGGCGCGCCAATATCCTCGGCTGGGTGTACGCGCCTTTCCGCATGAACGACTTCATGCGCGGGGCCGCCGGCGAGTTGGCAAGCGACCTGGACGTGGAAATCTACGACGGCGAACAGGTTAATCCTGATGCGCTGATGTATGACAGCCACGCGGAGATGAGTCCGGGCGCGCAGGCAAGCAAGCTCAGGCGCGTTGCCTATATCCACGCGGGCAGCAGGACATGGACGGTGGTCACTTCGGCCATGCCCCAATTCGACGTCCGCATGCAATCGGATCGACCGAAGCTGATCCTGCAATCGGGAATCAGCATCAGCTTGCTGATCGCCCTGCTCATCTGGCTATTCCTGGATGACCGCGCTCGCGCGCTGCAGGCGGCGGACCAGGCGATGCAGCTGGCGCTCTACGATGCCCTGACCGGGCTGCCGAACCGCAAGTTGCTCGATGAGCGGCTCGCCGTCGAGCTTGTCAAGGCGCGGCGCGACCACAGCCATGTAGCGCTGCTGTTCATCGACCTCGACAAGTTCAAGCCAGTCAACGATGCCTACGGCCACGCCTATGGCGACTTGCTGCTCAAGGAAGTATCAAGGCGCCTGCAGAGCTGCATGCGCGAATCCGATACCGCTTCGCGGTTGGGCGGCGACGAATTCGTTGCGCTGCTTTCCCGCATCGAGGACGACGAGGCAACGCTGCGCGTGGCCGACAAGATTCTGAACCGCATTACCGAACCGTACGAAATCGCCGGGCATACCTTTCACATATCGGCCAGCATCGGCGTAGCGGTCTATCCGGATGATGGCAGCGACGGCAAGTCGCTGATCAGGAGCGCCGATATGGCGATGTACGCAGCCAAGAGCGCTGGCCGGGCCAACGTGAAACTGGCCGAACGGGTGCAATAAAAAAGGCCCGCACCGGGCGGGCCAAATCCATATTTGCAATATGGAGAGGCAAACGTCAACAACGAGGAGATAATTTCCAGCCTGTTCAGCCGCCGTTGCGCTGGGGCACGGCGCGGCTTGCCTTGGCGGCCTGCAAGGCTTCCTCGCGCACTTCCTCGCGTGTCCTGGTGGAGGCGACCTGCGTGAACTCGACGAATTCCGACTGGCGGCCGGCCAGGCCCTGCGCATGGGCGGAATCCAGTTCGGCGCGCACTTCGGCCCGGGTTTTGCCGCCGGCAATCGGAGTCACCTCGACGAATTCCGGCGATTGCGCAGCCGTGCGCACAGACGGCTGATTGAGTTCCGCCCGCACCTCGGCACGCGTTTTTGCGGACGGGACATTGGTGTAATCGACAAAGTCATCCGCCGCGAATGCCGCGGACGAAGTGGCGATGATGGCGAGGGCAACGGCGGTCATTTTGATATTCATTTTCATACTCCACGGATTCGATGATCAAGCGGCAACGTGCGTTGCCGTTCCAGGCTATTGCTATGCATGCCTTCTTGCGGCTTGCATTTTGCAAGCGACGAAGCCATCTTAGCCTAGTGACTTTTATTTTGCAAGGGTCTAAAATCGAATACATGGAAAAATCACTCAAATGCGCTGCTCCCCTCTCCTGTCCGATCGTGCGCTCGGCACTGCTTCTCGGGGACGAATGGATCCTGCTGGCCTTGCGCGCGCTGTTCCGCGGCCCGCTGCGTTTCGATGATTTGCAAAAGCAGACCGGCGCGGCGACCAATATCTTGACGACGCGGCTCAACCGCATGATCGAAGGCGGCCTGGTGGAAAAGGTGCCTTACCAGGAACGTCCGCCGCGTTTCAACTACCAGCTCACAAGGGCCGGCAGAGGCTTGTTTCCAGTCGTGCTGGAACTGATGCGCTTCGGCGATGAATACCTGCAGTGCGAGGACGCCAAGCCGGTGCGCCTGCGGCACGCCGACTGCGGCAAGCTTTCCAGGCCGGGTCAGACCTGTTCGGAGTGCGGCAAGCCGATACGGCTCGGCAACGTCACGCTCGAGGACTCCTGAGGACTCTTGAAGGGACGGGCAGCCCTTGGCCCGGACAACGCTTTATCCAACCATTGAACCCAGGAGGCCAACTCGTGGAATCGCATGAAAAGCTCAAGCAGTGGCAAGAGGAAGAAGCCTCCATCCGGCCGGTACTTGCCGCGCCGGGCGTGGCGACACGCGAACAGCTGCGCGAACGTTCGGGAATGGAATTCCTGAACGATATCTTTCAAGGCAAGCTGCCGGTCGCTCCGATCGGAGCCCTGATGGATTTCATTCCGGTTCATGCGGACAAGGGCGTAATGATCTTCCAGGGTTCGCCCGGACCCCAGCATTACAACCCGATCGGGATGGTGCACGGCGGCTATGCGGCCACCCTGCTCGACTCCTGTGTCGGCTGCGCCATCCACACGATGCTCCCGGCCGGCAAGGGTTATAGCACCCTGGAACTGAAAGTGAATTACATTCGCGCGCTGACAGACAAGACCGGTCCGATACGGGCGGAAGGGCGGGTCATTAATGTCGGCAGCCAAGTCGCCGTCGCGGAGGGACGCATCACGGATGCAAGCGGCAAGCTGTATGCGCATGCGACCACTACCTGCCTGGTGTTTTCCATCTGATCAGGCAGCAGAGATGGCGGACTTGCTCCTAGAGAGCATAGACCGTGCGTTGCGCCGCAAGCGGAGCGGCGCACGGCTGCAAGTTTTCAATGATGATGGTGATGGGTCCAGCTGCCATCCAGGGAAGCGAGGAAGGATTCCACTGCGTCTTTCTGTCCGGTTGCGTGGCGCATCACCTCTCCGCAACTGCAGATTCCCTGGTACGGCTGGATATGGGAGCAGGCGGATACTTTTTGCAGGAAAACCTTGACGGGCTTCGAGCATTTCTTGCATTTGAATTGCAATGTACGGGCGGGCTTGTTGCTCATTTTTTGGGCAATAACGATAAGAGGTTGAGGCGGACTTCGCGGGGGCACATTATTTCATGCTTTTGTTTTCGCGTTTTCGATTGCACCATGCCTGCATCCCCTGTACAATTCGCAGCCTCAGACGCGGGGTGGAGCAGTCTGGCAGCTCGTCGGGCTCATAACCCGAAGGTCACAGGTTCAAATCCTGTCCCCGCAACCAGATACAGGAAAGGCCGCGCATGTCGCGGCCTTTTTCATTTCGGCGCGGGGTCCGATCCGCGGTGTCCGATCAATCATCAGCCTCCCTCTTTACAGCTTTGCGCCGGCGGCAACGCCGCCGGCGGACCGACGTGGATCGGTTCAGGCGTGACGCAGTGCGGCGATACGGTCTTCAAGCGGCGGATGGCTGGAGAACAGGGACATCAGGCCGCCGCCGGCAATTCCGGATGCCGCCATGTTCTTCGGCAGTTCACCATGAGACAGGCCGCCCAGGCGTTGCAGGGCCGCGATCATCGGACGCGGCGAACCCAGCAATTGGGCAGCGCCGCGGTCGGCGCGGAATTCACGCTGGCGCGAAAAATACATGACGATGATGCTGGCGAGAATGCCGAACAGGATGTCGCAGACCACCACGGTAACGATGTAGCCGATTCCGGGCCCGCTGTTCTCCTGGTCGCCACGGCGCAGCATCTGGTCCACCAGGTAACCCACGACCCGCGCCAGGAAGGTGACGAAGGTGTTCACCACGCCCTGGATCAACGTCAGGGTCACCATGTCGCCATTGGCGATATGCGCCACTTCATGTGCAAGCACAGCCTCGACTTCTTCGCGCGTCATGGACTCCAGCAAGCCGGTGGACACGGCGACCAGCGAGCTGTTTTTGGTCGCGCCGGTGGCGAACGCGTTCGGCGCGCCGTCATAGATTGCAACTTCGGGCATGGCGATGCCGGAACGCTGCGCCTGGCTGGCCACCGTATCCATGAGCCACATTTCTGTGGATGTACTCGGCTGCTCGATCACGCGCGCTCCCGTCGACCATTTGGCGATCGGCTTCGACAGGAACAGCGAAATGAATGCGCCGCCGAATCCCATCAATGCGGAGAACATCAATAGCGTGCCGAGATTAAGACCGTTTGCGGTAAGGTATTTGTTGACGCCGAGCAAGCTGGCGCTAATGCCCAGCACCAGCATAATGGCAAGGTTGGTGCCAACGAACAAAATCACTCGTTTCATGATTATCCTGTGGGTGAATGAATTTAAATCGATACGGTTGCGGGTCAGGCAAGTTCGGGGGCGCGGAAGCGCGCATGCCGGACCCGGCGCGAGCGCTCGATATGCCGGGCGATTGCCTGCGCTGCGCGATGCGCGGTGACATCGACCGCTTCAAGGATGCTGCCGGCCTTGCCGCTGACTACCACAGGCGGCAGTCCCGGAATACGTAGCTGAATCTGGCATTGCTTGTCGATGCCGCCCTTCGGACCATTCTGGTCGGTGATGCGGACAATGACGGCATTGATGGATCGTTGGGTCCGGTCAAGCGCAAACCGCAGGCGCCGCACAACATGGTCGCGCATGACCTGAGGCAGCCTGACGCCATTGGCAACGATAGTCGGTTTCATGATGAGCTCCGATTTGATTAAGGAGCCCACATCGTAGTGGATGTCACCCACACAAAAAAGCGAAGTTGGCAGAACATTTCATTCCGAAAAAACTGAATATATTGGGAACAGGCCATCCTGTCCTACCTCTACCCGGTTGCGGCCAAGCCGTTTGGCTTGCAACAGCGCGCCGTCCGCCACTTCAGTCAATGCCGCTGCGGTATCAACTTCCGGCAGGGAAGCAATGCCCGCACTGAAAGTCGCGTGCAAGGTACCGCCCTGATGCATATGGGGCAGGCCGGAAAAGTCCCTGCGGATGCGATCGATCGCGGACAAGGCCTTGTCCTTCGTGACGCCCGGCAACGCAACCAGGAATTCCTCACCGCCATAGCGGCCTATCAGGTCCACCGAGCGTAGCCTGCCCTTGAGCAGCCAAGCCAGGCCGCGAATCACCTGGTCGCCAACCGGATGGCCATAGGCATCGTTGATCGACTTGAAATGGTCGATGTCGATCATCGCCACGGTGAGCGGGCTTTCCGCCGTTGCCGCGGCGGCTTCCTCGACCATGGCCTTCAGGCGCGATTTGGCCGCCGTATGATTGAGCAGTCCGGTCAGTCCGTCGAGGCGAGTGGAGCGGCGCACTTCACGGAAGCGCTCGATCCTGGTCTTGACAACCGCGGCAAGCAGCACGGGGTTGAAGGGCTTCATCAGGAACTGGTCCCCGCCCAGGCGCAGCGCTTCCACCTGCATGCCCACGGCGGATTCGCCGGAGAGATAGACGACAGGGAGGGAATTATAGGCTGCCATCTGGCGCAGCACGCGCGTGGCTTCCACGCCGTTGAAGCGAGGCATGTACATATCCATCAGGACAAGGTCGGGCTTGTAGGATTCGAGTGCGTCCAGCAGCTTGCCGGGATCGTGGATGGCGTGGGTGCTGATCCCATGCTGCGAAAGCGTACGCCGGATCAGCGCGACGGCGACCCGCGAATCTTCGACCACCAGTACCCGGTACTGCTCCTGTTCATTGGTCTGGACCAGATCGAGAATGCAATTGAGCACCATTGCCGGCTGGTCTTCGGCGGCGATGGTGATGTCGATGCCGGCGCGCATCAGCGCGACGATAGGTTCGATCTCGGATTCCACGCCGAGATAAATCAGCTGGCTTGCCGGACAGGCGGCGCGGATGCCAGCGATCCTTCCGCTTTCGCTCGCCGTCGCGATATCGCTCGCGGGAATGAAGAGAACGGCAAGCGGCCTTTCGGTCTCCACCATGCCGTGGTCATTTTCCCAGCCGTGCTCGCTGACCTTGAATCCGAAGAACTGCAGTTGCTCCGTCAGCGCATGTGCCATGCCGCGCTTTTCCGGCGCGGCGATCATCCAGACCGAACGCGGCTTGATCCAGTCGATATCGGCCGGCGCGGCCACGGCTTCCGGCATGCGGCGCGCGGCAGCCACGTTGCGCGATGTGGCGACAGCTCCGGCAAGCGCATCGACTTGCCGCTGCAGCATGGAGATTTCCTGAGCAGAGACCGGGTGCGTGCCTTCCTCGCCGAGACGCGCAAGCGCCGCGTTCTCCAATCCTTCGCACAGCCGGACCAGGCCCGGCAGGCGCAAGCGGTTGAAGTACTCCGCAAGGCTGTTGACGGCGATGGCGAATTCGATGAACTGCTCGAAGCGGCCCTGCGCCGCATATCGCGCCCAGCGCTTTTGCAACACGGACAAACGGTCATCGATGGAGTTGTGAGAACAGTATGGCATGGCCGGCCCGATGAAAATGATCCGGCATTATCGGGGAAGCAGATGGTGCAGGCAACGACGAACATAACCAGTAGTTACTACAAATTGACGATGTCCACACCTACCTTCGAAAGCCATTTGCGCACGATGTGATAGACCTGCCGCTCGAATTGCCCCCTGCCCTTCTGTAGTAATTCAAATGCTCCTATTTCACTTCCTACAGAGCCGAGATACGACCAACAGTCGATGACGTGCAGCTCAGTGTTTTCCCGGATCGCGATCGCCCCGGTGTAAGGCCATGGCTGCACACGCATGCCTTGCAGCGCGGCGCGAAGACGCTGATTGTGCACGTCCAGGTTGCTCCCGGCTGCGCATGTGCATGCATCCTTGCATTGCCCCTCGCCGGCGGCGCCGTCCTTGTTGCCCCGCGTCTTTTCCAGTCCGAGCAGACGAGGACACAGCTGATAGGCATTGGCGACTGCGCGCAGCGCGTCGCATGCCTTGCGCCTGCTGGCGAAAAGGCCGTACAGGTCAAGGTCCACGCCGAAGAACAGGTCGTCGGTCGTGATCAGCACCGGCTGCAGCACCCCCTTGCGCATGGCCAGCCGCCACGCGCACGTTTGTGCGTCTTGTGCGACATGATTGAAAGCCGGCTGCAGTTGCCTGACCATGCGCGCTTCGAGCAGCAGCGATCCGAGTTCTCCCGATGTCGGCATCCAGTCGACACGTCGCACCTGCGACATCATCTGCTGTTCCCTGGCCGGCATGCGTCCGGCGTGAAAATGCGCCTGCACGCGGCGATACAGATGGTCCGCCCTTCCGACATACAGCGGCACGCCGTGCTCGCCGTAGAACAGGTAAACACCTGGCGTATCGGGCATGTCCTCGATATGCAGCGCTTCGCCGTGCGGCAGCGCCACCGGGCGATTGAGCAGCTTTTCGATCGCCTCGTCGACGGTATCGGCCGCATGCGCTTCATGTATCTTTTGCCAAAACTGCCAGATCAGCTGCGCGTCGCCCAGGGCCCGGTGGCGCTCGGTGACATGCAAGCCATGGCGCACGGCCAGCGTGTCGAGATTGTGTCTTTCGAATTCGGGATACAGCTTGCGTGACAGCCGCACGGTGCACAAGACCGGCGGATGGAAATCGCGCCCGATGCGGCGGAATTCGCTGCGCAGGAAACCGAAGTCGAAGCGCGCGTTGTGCGCGATGAAGACACGGTCGGCAAGGCGCGCTTCGATCTCGTCGGCGAGCTCGGCAAAGCGCGGCGCACGCTGCACCATCTCGTCCGAGATGTTGGTCAGCGACTGGATGAACTCCGGGATCGGCATGTCGGGATTGACCAGGCTGCTCCACTCGCGCACGCCCTGCTCGTCGACTTCCACGATCCCGACCTCGGTGATGCGGTCAGTTCCCGCCGACCCGCCGGTGGTTTCAAGATCGACGAAGGCAAGGCGGGGATAGCGCCGCTCCTTCATGTCGGCCCGACGGCCTCTTCCGCTGCCAGGCGCTGCGCCGTCTGCAGGGCGCGGACCATGTCGGCGAACGCGGATTCCCTAATTTTTTCATCCGGCACCCGCAGCACATACGATGGATGATAGGTGGTCACGATCCAGCGGCCTTCATGCTGCACCGGCTTGCCGAGCATGCTGTTCAAGGTCACCTTGCTGGTGTGCATCAGCGATTTAAGCGCGGTCGCGCCCAGCGCAACGACGACGCGCGGCACGATGCCGGCGATCTCGTGTTCCAGCCAGTAGTTGCAGGCATTGATATGGCGCTGGTCGGGTGTCTTGTGCAGCCGCCGCTTGCCGCGCGGCTCCCAGCGGAAATGCTTGACCGCATTGGTGAGATAGACCGTGTCGCGCCGCAGGCCGGCCTGTGCAAATACGTCGTCGAGCAGCTTTCCCGCGGGTCCGACGAATGCCTGTCCTGCCAGGTCTTCCTGGTCTCCCGGCTGCTCGCCGACCAGCATGATGCGCGCATCGCCAGGGCCGCTGCCAGGCACGCCCTGCGTCGCGCGCTCCCACAATTCGCAGCGCCGGCATTGGTCGAGCGATGTCGGCTCCTCGCGTTTCGGCTGCGCATCTGCAGGCGCGATCCCGATGACGGCGCCCTCGCGCCGGCCGACCTCGCGCGCCTGCGCGATACGCTGCGCTCCGGCGCTGGCCTTGCTGACGAGATCGGGAATCAGCCGGCTCTCCGGCATGTTTTTCCAGTAACGGACAGGCATATGCATCTCCATGGCATCGGTGTTAAGACGCGCGGGATTGAAGGTGCTGCGGTAATAGGCCAGCCACAGGGCTTCACCGATATCGCCGGCATCATCCACGCGCATGTTTCCCGGCGGCCCGAAATGCAGTTGCGCGCCGTCCCAGGAAACATTGCCGTGCGGCGTGGCGATCAGCCATGTCGTCTTGCCCATGCGCCTGGAGAAATGTGTTGCCGCGTCATGCAGCACATCATGCTCGGGCTCGTACCATGCGACGAAGCGCGGATCGCCTGCATCATGCGGCCGTTCACGAAAACGCAGGAAGGCATGCATCCGGTGCTCCTCGCGATGGACCGTCTTGGCCATCATGTGCAAGCGCATGCCGTCCTCGTCCGCGGCGGACAGCACGACCCGGTCACCGTGGCTCCAGCGCCATAGCACCCGGTAAAGAAACGCCCATCGGTCCGGCGCGCGGTAACAGGATGCCGCCTGCAGCAGGCCGATCAATTCGCGCGAGACTTGCAGGGCCGCCGGTTGGGCCGGCGGGACCTGCAGGCTTTCATCACCCGCGAACAGCCCGGGCTCGTCGCCTTGGTCGCTCCAGTCGATCTCATGCGGTGCCAGGCCTGCGGCGACAAAGCCGCGTGCCGCATCGCGCCATTCCTCGAACGACGCGACTTGCGCGCGTGGATTCATGCGGCTTCCTGCAGCGAGGGCCACAGGCCCAGCTGCTGCGGCGCATCGGCCAGCGCGCGGCGCAGGGTTTCCGAAGGCGCCGTGTCGTTCTGCGGGCGGTAGTCGGCGGTGATGATGAAAGGCTTGATCTTTTCCATGCTGCACCTCATGCGTGCCAGGTCTGCATAACGGATGCGTCTGGCGCGCCGAAGTTCCACCAGGCGGCGGGCATTGCGCAGTCCTATACCCGGCACGCGCATGATCATGCCAAGGTCGGCATTGTTGAGGTCCAGGGGAAAATGTTCGCGGTGCGTCAGCGCCCAGGCCAGCTTGGGATCGATGTCGAGTGCGAGATTGCCGGCGGAAGGCAGCAGCTCGCCGGCCTGAAAGCCATAGCCGCGCACCAGGAAATCGGCCTGGTACAGGCGATGTTCGCGCATCAGCGGCGGCGGTTTGGCGGGCAATCCGCTCGGGCTCTCGGGAATCGGGCTGAATGCGGAATAATAGACCCGCTTGAGCTTGTAGGAGCCGTACAGGGTTTCGGCGGTGGACAGGATGGTGCTGTCGTCGGTCTGGTCGGCGCCGACGATCATCTGGGTGCTCTGGCCGGCCGGCGCATAACGGGGAGCTTTCGGCTCGGCTTCCTTTTCATCGAGCTTGCGCCGGATCGATCCCATCGCCAGCTTGATGGTATGGACGTTCTTTTCAGGCGCCAGCCGCTCGATGCCTTCAGCTGTCGGCAGCTCGATATTGACGCTCAGGCGGTCCGCATAAAGTCCGGCCTCGGCGATAAGTTCGGGCGCGGCGTCGGGAATGGTCTTGAGATGGATGTAGCCGCGGAACTGATGCTCATTGCGCAGCTTTTTCGCGATCAGCACCAGCTGCTCCATCGTGTAATCGGCGGAGCGGATGATGCCCGAACTCAGGAAGAGCCCGTCGATATAGTTGCGCAGATAGAAATCGGTGGTCAGCTTGACTACTTCATCAACCGAAAACCGAGCCCGCGGCACATTGCTGCTGCGCCGGTTGACGCAGTATTGGCAATCGTAGATGCAGAAATTGGTCAGCAGGATTTTCAGCAGTGACACGCAGCGCCCGTCCGGCGTATAGCTGTGGCAGATTCCCATCCCGGTGGTGGCGCCAAGTCCATCCTTACCCTCGGAAGAACGCTTGGGCGCACCGCTGCTGGCACACGAGGCATCGTACTTCGCTGCATCGGCAAGAATCTCAAGCTTGTCGGTCAGTTCCATCGCACTCCAATACTGTTCATACGTACAGCATTTTACGCGAGATGGCTTTGTTCTGCTTCAGGTTTTGGGGTTGGCGTGAACATCAGCACTTGCTGGTCCCTGTCTTTTCCCGTCGGCTACCCGTTGCGAAAATGCATGAAGTTGCCGCCATTTGTATCGGATGTGAACGGATTTGCTCCGCGTCAAAAGTATCGGTGCAGGCGGTCTTACACTGCGCCTAGATTCCATTCGTAAAGGCCACCGGAGACCATGATGACCCGTCCTGAAAATCTGTTTGAACAAGCCAGTTATGACCTGAACAAGTTCAGGGAGCGGCGAATCGCGGAACGCCGTTCGGTTCCGCGCGATACGATTGACCGCAGGGCAAACCGAAGCGACGGCGGGAGTGGGGAGAGCGATCGGAATCGCGGAGAGATGTCTCAGGACGCGCAGGACGGCAGCTAGGGCAATCCCGGTTATTCAAGCGATTGAATGACCGGGCGGCTAGCGCCCGCGTTGGCAGCATGATGCATTCGCGCTGCCGGGACTGTGATACTTACATTGCGCCGGCACTGGTCGCATGCGGCATGTCGCGGTGTATCGTTTCACGGAACGACGGCAGCTTGGACACGCGGCGGCTCTTGATCTGCGGATCCATGCCGCCGAGCCAATACTTGGACTTGGTATCGCCCATCATGTCGCGCAGATCGCGGATGCTGATTTCCGTCAGTTCATGCGCTGTCAGCAGCATGTCGGAATTGACGGCTACCTGCTTGTGCCGCACCTTGCTGATGGTCGAAGGCGGCACGTCCAGCGCACGGGCCAAGGCAGCGTCGCTCTTGGCGCCCAGCACTTCCATCAAGGTGTCGAGCAAATGGTTGGGCGTGTAACCTTCCTGACCTACCAGCGGCGATTTTTTTCTCATGCTTACCTCCTCGATAACGATGAGCAATTTTGCCTTGGCGAAACATGAATAGGTGTGAAACCCACCTGACTCTTGATTTTGCGCAAGTGCCGTAAGGCAGTAGACAGGGGGCTCTGTTACACATGAGTGAATTGATAACAAATGCTTACAAAGCATGGGGCAACTCGCCCTTCAAAGCGGCCGTTTTCGAACCTGTACCACTCCCCTTTCACCACTTTCGACGAGAAAGCGAGACACAATATACAAACTTTGATTGCTGCCCTGATTGCCGGCCTGTTCGCCACTTCCGCCTTCGCACAAACCATCACCGAGCCTGACGGCAGCACGGCAACCACTATTACCACGACGGCACCCGCAGCCAAGGCCGACGTCAGGGCGGAAGAGAAGGTGGCCAAGGCCGACACGAAAGGGAATAAGGAAGTAGCCGAAGCCAAGAAGGATGCCGCCGAGGATAAATCCGACGCAGCGAAGAAATAAGAGTCCGCACCTGAACCTGTACTTGCGCCTGCATCCGCAGGCACATCGCTCCAATGCTCACCCAACCATTGCCGGAATACCGCCTCGACAATCGCCCCGAGGGCAGCGACGCGGTCATGGTCCAGCAATTGCCGGACCATGACAAAGCCATGCTCCTGATAATCATGCCGGCAGCGCGTCGGGCGCGGGCCGGTTGCCGGCATCAGCCAATCGCCGTCACCTCCACCGCAACGCCGCTCAGGACGGCATTGCCGGACAAGGGATCGCGCCGCCTCTCGTCGAGCACCGTATTGAGATTGCTGCCCGGCCGTTCCGCCGCCACCGCCATGCGCGTGCCGGGCATGTCGTGTCCCCAGCCGTGCGGCAGACTGAGCACGCCCGGCATCATCTCGTCGCTGAATTCGACGACGGCATCGATCGTGCGTCCGCCGCTGCCGATGCGCGCCATGCCACCGTCGCGCAAGCCGAATTTTTTCGCATCGTCCGGATGGATCAGCGCGGTGCAGCGGTATGGTCCCTTCGCGAGCGTCGGCAGGTTATGCATCCAGCTGTTGCAGGATCGTACCTGGCGCCGGCCGATGATGACCATCGGCGGCACGGGTTCGGCGAGCGCCCCGCGTACCCGGCTCAGGTCGCCGATCAGCATTTCCGGAGCAAGCTCCACCTTGCCGGAAGGCGTGCGCAGCATCTCCGGAATGCGCGGCTGCAAGGGGCCGAGATCGATACCCTGCGGCGCAGCCTTGAGCTTCTGCAGGCTGAGGCCGGCGGGATTGCGTCCGAACTGGTCGCCATACGGTCCTGTGCGCAGGCCCAGGTCGATCTGCCGCTCCGGTCCGGAGAGGTGCGACAAGGCGGCGATGATCGCATCCGCATGCTCGCCGGCGAGGCGCCGCACGTCTTCCGCAAACAGGGCATCATCCAGCGCATTGACATCGACATCGGCGCCCTTGCCCTGCGCGATCGCTGCCAGACGCAGCAGGATCTGCCATTCCGGCGGATGACGCGGATCGCGCGGCAGCACCGGCTCGCTGTAGCGGGCGGTGTTGCGGTAGCTGAACTGCGGGAATGCCATGTCGTAATGCAGGTCTTCCAGCGGCGACAGTCCGGGCAGGATCACGTCGGCATGGCGCGTGGTTTCATTGAGGTAGATATCGACGCTGACCATGAATTCCAGCGAATCGAGCGCGGCGGCGAGCCGAGCGCCGTTCGGTGCCGACAGCACCGGATTGCCGGCGATAGTGATCAGCGCTCTCACTTGCCCGTCTCCCGGCGTTTCGATTTCCTCGGCAAGGCAGACCATGGGAAATTCGCCCATGACTTCCGGCGCGCCGGAAACGCGGCTCACGCGGCGGCCGGTGCTCACGCCCTTGCCGATGCCCGGCTTGCCCATGGTATTGGCGGCAAAGGCCGGCGCTTTTGCGAACATCGCGCCGCCTTCCCGGTCGAGGTGGCCGGTGAGCGCATTGAGCACGTCGATCAGCCAGCTGCAGAGCGTGCCGTATTCCTGAGTGCAGGTTCCCATGCGGCCGTACACGGCGGCGCGCTCGGCGGCGGCCAGGCGGCGCGCCAGTGCGCGGATGGTGCCTGCGTCCATGCCGCAGCGCGGCGCCATCGATTCCGGCGTGAAATCCTGCACTGCTGCGCGGACCTCTTCCACGCCGTTGAGGTGCGGCGCAATGCGGCCGGGATTGACAAGCTGCTCGTCGAACAGCGCATGTACCATGCCCAGCAGCAGGAACACATCGGTGCCGGGACGGATGAAGTGATGTTCGTCGGCCGCCGCCGCGGTTTCGGTGCGGCGCGGATCGATCACCGCGATGCGGCCGCCGCGCGCGCGCATGGCCTTGGCCTTGCCGCGATAATCCGGCACCGTCCACAGGCTGCCGTTGGACACGATGGGATTGGCGCCGATAATCAGTAGAAAATCGCTGCGCTCGATATCCGGCACCGGAAAAGACAGCCAGTTTCCGAACATCAGGCCGCATGAGAGTTGCTTGGGCATCTGGTCGAGCGTCGACGCGGAAAAGAAATTGCGCGAGCCCAGCGCCCTGTTGAGCCGCGAGAAATACATCAGCAGGCCGATCTTGTGGGCGGAAGGATTGCCGATCACGCTGGCAACGGCGTCGCTGCCATGCGCCTGCATGACGGGCGGCAGGCGGCGCGCGATTTCGTCGAAGGCCTCTTCCCATGATGCCTCCACGAAGCGGCCGTCGCGCTTGATCAGCGGCGTGCGCAGGCGATCGGGGTCTTCATGCAAGTCCTTCAGCGACACACCCTTTGGGCAGATGTAGCCGCGGCTGAATACATCCTCGGCATGGCCGCGTATGCCGATCACCTTGTTGTCCCGCACCCGGACCTCCAGTCCGCAGCATGCCTCGCAGAGCGGACAGATGCGATGGGCGACGGTTTCAATAGCTTCGGTAGTTCCAGCGGTTTGGCTGGATGCAATATTCTCGCTCGGCATGACTGTCTCCTGGCTGGATGGTTTTTTATTGTCGAACCATTATGCTGCAGACGCGATTACCTTGCAGGTCATTGCCGGCTGGCCGTGCAATGAAGAACTTTCGGCGCGAGCTGTCACTCTACGTTGACGCAACGTCAACTCGACCCAATCGCATTCAATGATTGCATTCAAGAAGGAAAGACCTGCCCGATGAATATTCTGATGGTATTGACTTCACATGACCAGCTGGGAAACACCGGCAAGAAAACCGGTTTCTGGCTGGAGGAATTCGCCGCGCCCTATTACGTGTTCAAGGATGCGGGCGCCAGGATCACGGTTGCCACGCCCAAGGGCGGACAGCCGCCGCTCGACCCGAAAAGCGACGAGCCGGACGCCCAGACGGCGGCGACCGAGCGCTTCCGCAAGGATGCCGAAGCGCAGCAGGCGCTGGCCAACAGCGTGCTGCTGTCCAGCGTATCGCATGAGGAATTCGATGCGGTGTTCTACCCCGGCGGCCACGGTCCCCTGTGGGACCTCTCGGAAGACCAGGACTCGCTGACCATGATCCAGAGCATGCATGCGGCCGGCAAGCCGGTGGCGGCGGTCTGCCATGCGCCCGGCGTGTTCCGGCATGCCAAGCTGCACAACGGACGGCCGCTGGTGGAAGGCAAGCGGGTCACCGGCTTCACCAATACCGAGGAAGAGGCGGTTCAGCTGACCAAGGTAGTGCCCTTCCTGGTGGAAGACTCGCTTAAGCGAAGCGGCGGCAACTTTTCGCGCGGCCCGGACTGGGCATCTTACGTGCAGGTGGACGGCACGCTGGTCACCGGCCAGAATCCCGCTTCCTCGGAGGCGGCCGCGCAGGAAGTGATCAATCTGCTGAAAAAAGGCACTTGAGCCAATGAACCAATGAGCCGGCGGCGAACGCAGCCGGCTTTCCTTCAAGCCGCCAGCTTGTGCTTGGCGAGAATCTTGTCGACCTTTTCCTTCAGCGTTGCCGCATTGAAGGGCTTGACGATATAGCCGTCGGCGCCGGCCTGGGCAGCGGCGATGATGTTTTCCTTCTTTGCCTCGGCGGTGACCATCAATACCGGCAAATGCTTGAACTGCGGCGTGTCGCGGATGCGCTGCAGCAGGGTCAGGCCGTCCATGACCGGCATGTTCCAGTCCGTGACCACGAAATCGACAGGCACGCCCGACGAGCGCAGGGAGTGCAGTGCCTTTTCGCCGTCTTCGGCTTCGGAGATTTTTGTAAATCCGATTTCGCGCAGCAGGTTGGAAACGATGCGGCGCATCGTGGAAAAGTCGTCAACAACGAGAACGTGAATGTGAGAAGACATGCAATAGAGTTGGTTGTCGTACAAGGATGAGATGCGGAAGTTCGGGTTCGACTGAACCCGAGCAGGGCTAAGAAGATTTCAAGGGCAAAAAGTTCCTGGCGGACACATTCATTCGTGCCGCATGCACGAGGGCGGCAAGCCGGATGCCGCGGCAAATCCTGCGCGCCAAGTTTGCTATCATGGCGGCCTGCGCCGCGGACGGCATGCCGTTTTCCCTCCCAAGCGCGCAGTCCCGCACAACAACAACATCGTCGAATTCACCCATTGCCATGACATCTCTGATCCGCATTACCGCCGCTCTCGGCGCGCTGCTGCTTGCCGCCGGCGTCCATGCCCAGCAAGTGCTGCGCGTTTCCGCCATTCCCGACGAAGCGCCCACCGAACTGCAGCGCAAGTTCAAGCCCCTGGGCAGCTACCTGGAACAGAAGACCGGCATGAAGGTGGAATTCGTTCCCGTGACCGACTATGCGGCCTCGGTCGAGGGACTGGTCAACAACAAGCTCGACATGGTGTGGTTCGGCGGTTTTACCTTCGTGCAGGCCAAGGTGCGCAGCGGCGGCAAGGTGATTCCGCTGGTGCAGCGCGAGGAAGACGAGAAATTCAAATCGGTCTTCATCACCACCGACAAAGCCATCGCCAAGCTGGAAGACCTCAAGGGCAAGACCTTTGCATTCGGCTCCGAATCCTCGACCTCCGGCCACCTGATGCCGCGCTCCTACCTGCTCGCGGCCAAGGTCAATCCGGACGTCGACATGAAACGCGTCGCCTTCTCCGGCGCGCACGACGCCACTGTGGCAGCGGTGGCCGGCGGCAAGGTCGATGCCGGCGCGCTCAACATCTCGGTCTGGGAAAAACTGGTTTCGCAAAACAAGGTGGATAGCAGCAAGCTGCGCGTGTTCTACACCACGCCCGGTTATTTCGATTACAACTGGACGGTACGCTCGGACATGAATCCCGAGTTGCGCAAGAAGATCACCGATGCCTTCCTCGCGCTGAACATGAATGATGCGCAGGGCAGGGAAATCCTCGAACTGCAGCGCGCCACCCGCTTCATCCCGACCAAGGCTGAAAACTATGCGTCGATCGAAAAGGCGGCGCAGCAGGCGGGATTGCTGAAGTAATGAGCTTTGAACTGCGCGGCGTCTCGGTGCGCTATTCGCCGGTGCTGCCGCAGCTTGCGCTGTCCGACGTGACGCTGTCGATCGCGCAGGGCGAGCAGGTGGCGCTGATCGGCCCATCCGGCGCCGGCAAGACGACGCTGCTGCATACGTTCGCGTTTGCCCGCCAGCTCGACGGCGGCAGCCTGCGCGCGCTGGATGCCGAGCCTTGGGGCCTGAGTTCGAGCGGCCGCCATGCGCTGCGCTCGCGCATTTTCCTGGCGCCGCAAACGCCGCCGCTGCCGCCGCGCCAGCGGGTCGTCACCGCGGTGCTCGCCGGCAGGCTGCCGCAATGGAGCCTCTACAAGGCGCTTACCTCGCTCTTCAAGCCGTCCGACCCGCAGGCCGCCTACGATGCGCTGGCCAAATTCGATTTGCAGGACAAGCTGTATGCGCGCGTCGACCGCTTGTCCGGCGGCGAGCGCCAGCGCTGCAGCCTGGCGCGGCTGCTGGTGTCGAACGCGCAGGCGCTGCTGGTCGACGAACCGCTGTCGGCGCTCGATCCGGCGCTGGCGCGGCAGACGCTGGACGTGCTGCAGCAGGAAGCCTCGGCGCGCAGGGCGACCCTGGTCTGCAGCCTGCACCAGGTCGAACTGGCCCTCGCCCATTTTCCCCGCATCGTCGGCCTGCGCGCCGGCCGCGTGGTGTTCGATGCGCCGCGCGACGCGGTTAGCGAACAGATGATCGCCGCGCTGTATCAGCAGGCGGGCCGGGACCGGGAGCCGCCGGCATCCGCCGGCGCAGAACCCGGCATCGTTGCCGGCCGCGGCTTGGCCTCCGGCTGCTACTGAACCCTATTGCACCGACCATGTCCTCCGGCGCGGCTCCTGCCATCCACACCGATCCTGCCTGGCGCGGCCGCGTCACCGCGATCGTGCTGGCGCTGCTCATTCTCTGGCCGCTGCTGGCGTGGAGCGAATTCAAGCCCTGGATTCTGCTCGACGCGCAGAGCCTGCAGGCTACCGGAAATTTCCTCGCATCCTTCCTGCCGCCCGCGCACTCCCCCGAATTCCTGCTGCTGGTCGTCGAGGCGACCTGGCAGACGATCGCCATGGCGACCGCCGGCATGACGCTGGCGCTGGTTGGCGCCATTCCGCTGACCATCGTCATTAATGAACGCCTGTCGATATCGCGCCTCGGCACCGGCCGCATCGGTGCGCTCGGACGCGGCGTCCGCCAGCTGATGCGCTGGCTGCTGATCCTGTTGCGCAGCGTGCCGGAACTGGTCTGGGCGCTGCTGCTGGTGCGCATCGTCGGACTCGGTCCGACGGCCGGCGTGCTCGCCATCGCGCTGACCTATTGCGGCATGCTCGGCAAGGTGTATGCGGAGATCCTGGAATCGGCCGAGCCGCATGCAAGCGATGCGCTGCTCAACAACGGCAGCGGACGGCTTGCAACCCTGCTGTACGGCGCCCTGCCGGAATCGGCATCGGAACTGGTCTCCTATACGGTCTACCGCTGGGAATGCGCGATCCGCGGTTCGGTGGTGATGGGTTTCGTCGGTGCCGGCGGCCTCGGCCAGCGCATGGATGAATCGATGAAGATGCTGGCCGGAGGGGAAGTGGCGACCATGCTGATCATCTTCGTGCTGCTGGTGGCGGGCGCCGATCTGGTCAGCAAGCTGCTGCGGCGGAGGCTGGCATGAAGCCGGTTCAATCCCGCATGGCGCCGCCGCCTCCACCCGGCATCCGCATCTCCACCCTGCTGCTGCTGCTCGGCTTGCTGGCGCTGGTTGTAGCCAGCTTCGCCACGCTGCCGCTGCAGTGGAAGGCCTTCTTTACGCTCGATGCGCTGCGCACCACGCGTGATTTTCTGGCCGGCTTCGCGCCGCCGGAAAGCGCTCCGAATTTTCTGCGCAAGACCGCGACGGCCACCGCCGAGACCATGGCCATGTCGGCGCTGGGCACCGCCATCGCCGCAGCCGCCGGCCTGCTGCTCGCGCTGCCCGCCAGCGGACGCTTCGGCGCGGGCGCCAGGGCCGTTACGCGCATGCTGCTCAATGGTTCGCGCTCGGTGCCGGAACTGGTGTGGGCCTCCATCCTGCTGGTGGCAGCCGGGCTCGGCCCGTTCGCCGGCACGCTGGCCCTGGCTGTGCATACGGCGGGCGTGCTGGGCCGGCTGTTCGCCGATGCACTCGAGAATACCTCGCCGCTGCCCGAATCCTCGCTGCGGCTGAACGGCGCGCAGGCGATGCCGGCCTTCCTGTATGCGACGCTGCCGCAGGCATTGCCGCAGATGCTTTCCTATACCCTGTATCGCTGGGAAAACAATATCCGCGCCGCTGCCATCCTCGGCGTGGTGGGTGCCGGCGGCCTTGGCCAGATGCTCAAATACCATCTCTCGCTTTTCCAGATGCATCAGGCGGCAACCGTGATCATCGCCATGCTGCTGCTGGTTGCTTTCGTCGACGCCGGCAGTTTCATGTTGCGGCGCTTGCTGATGCGTTGAGCAAGGCCGGCGACAAGCAGGCTCTCGCTTCTCTGCCACCGACGCTTGCGCCTGCCGGTAGTTCCGAAGGAATTTCCAATCGCTTTCATAGTCTGAGCAAATGAGTACGGCCATGCATCTACAAGGCCGCCAGCTCGCATTCTCCATTACCGATAACAGCTCGCATCGGCCTGCTACTGCTGTGTCATGCACTTTGTACTTTGTGCCGGTAATTCTTGCGTAGCGCTTGCAGGCATTGCATTTGCCGCTACGCACCGCAGCCATTCCCGCTTGTCCCGCATGTATGAGCCCGTACATAAGGATGGAAGCGATCTTCAGCCGGATGCCACGCGTGATCCACGCGTGGTACGTGTCTTGCATCCTCCTCGCGTCCACCTACCAACGCGACCTGGCCCAGCAACACTGCCAGGCAACTTACGAGAGGAATTCCATGTTTGCTCATAACAAACGTCTTCAGTACACGGTGCGCGTCACGGAAAGCAATCCAGGATTGGCCAATCTTCTGCTGGAACAATTCGGCGGACCGCAGGGCGAGCTCGCCGCGGCCTGTCGTTACTTCACGCAGGCACTGAGCGAGGACGATCCGGGCCGCAAGGACATGCTGATGGATATCGCCACCGAGGAGCTCAGCCACCTCGAAGTCATCGGCCACCTGGTCGCCATGCTCAACAAGGGCGCCAAGGGTCCGCTGGCCGAAGGCATCGACAGCGAAGCCGAGATGTATCGCAAGATCAATGGCGCGGGCAACGACAGCCATACGACCCAGGTGCTGTACGGCGCCGGCACGCCCCTCATCAATTCCGCCGGCGTGCCCTGGACCGCCGCCTACATCGACACCATCGGCGAACCGACCGCCGACCTGCGTTCCAACATTGCGGCCGAGGCGCGCGCCAAGATCGTGTACGAGCGCCTGATCAACTGCACTGACGATCCGGGCGTGAAGGAAGCGCTGACCTTCCTCATGACACGCGAAGTCGCGCACCAGAAGTCGTTCGAGAAAGCGCTGTATTCGATCGAGCCCAACTTCCCGCCGGGCAAACTGCCGGGCGACCCGCGCTTCGCCAGCGTCTACTTCAACATGTCGCAGGGCGAAGGCGACATGCGCGGCTCCTGGAACCAGGGCGAGCAGTGGATGTTCGTGTCGGACCGCAACGAGCAGAGCGCGGTCGACGGCGGCGACGGCCTTGCCAGCGTGCAGCTGAAACCGGAGGAAATGACCGCGCTCGACATGCTGGCCAAGCGCACCCAGTCCAACCCGACCCTCGATCCTCCGACCGGCGCCGAACTCGGCGCGGCCCCCGGCACCGACCAGGGAAAATCGCTCAAGGGCAAGACGATCACGCCGTGATCCCTGATTCATCGCTTCAAGCATTGAACCGTTGAGTCATCGAATCATGCCGCCGGGGGTATGCACTGCGGCATGATTCGCTTATCCCGAAGGCGGCACTTCGCATCAAGGCATAAACTAAACTGAACGCATCATGTGCGGACGCATCACCCAACATCGCAACCAGCTTGCCTATGCCCGCGAAATGGGCTGGCAGGCAGACGAGTTCGGATGCCACGACGGCCGGCACACCTCGGTCTGGAATGTCGCGCCCGGCACTTCGCCCTGGCTGATGCATTGCTTCGATGACGAGCGCGAGCATATCGATGCGGTGAACTGGGGCTACCGCCCGTCCTGGGCTGCCGAAAAGAAGATTCCCATGGCCATCAATGCCCGCATCGAAAAGGCGGCGACCGGGCCGTATTTCAGGCCGCTATGGAAGAAGGGCCGCGCCATCGTGCCCGCCGACGGCTGGTATGAATGGACCGGCGAGAAAGGCCGCAAGCAGCCGTGGTACATACGGCGCAGGGACCAGCGGCCGCTGTTCCTGGCCGCCATCACCGGCTACCGGCCGGACAAGGAGCCGGGCGGAAACACCGGCTTCGTCATCGTCACCGCCGCGGCCGACGGCGGCCTGATCGACGTGCACGACCGCCGTCCGGTGGTATTCGCACCGGAAGATGCGGCGTTGTGGATGGATAACAGCCTGCCGCCCGAGCAGGCCGAACATCTGGCCCGGGCCATGGCCCTGCCGCCGGAAGCCTTCGACTGGTACCGGGTCGGCACCGAAGTCAATCGCGTCGGCAACAACGGCCCGCACCTGATAGCGCCGATCGAATCGGAGCACGGCGAAGAGGATAATGAGGACGATGAGGAGGCTATGATCAGCCGCCCAGCGTCCGGTCCTGCCGGGAAAACCATTCCAGCGCCTGGTCGAGATGCTCCGGCTTGAAGTCGGGCCAATAGTCGTCGACCACGTAAATGTCCGCATATACCGACTGCACCGGTAAAAAGCCGCTCAGCCTGCGCCCGCCGCCCCAGCGCACCACCATGTCGAGCCGGGACACATCGCTGGAACGGATGTCGCCCTGCCGCATGCCTGCCAGGTCCCATTTCCAGCCGTAATTGACGAGGAAATTGACCTTGATGCCGCTGCCCTGGCGTTGGCGGAAAGGCCGCAGCTCGGCGGGAAACTGCTCCGAGTCTTCGTCGCCGACCACCAGCAGCGCGCAGCCGCGCCGCATCACTTCCTGCGCGAAATGCACGCAGGCCTGGCTGAACGCGTGTTTCTGCTCGGCAGGCCGCTTGACGTTGTCCTGCGTAAAGCCGTACACCGATACTTCCTGAATTCCATAGGCCTTGCATTGCTCGTACAGCTGCAGGCCGGGTTCGATGCCGAACGCATAGCCGTCCTGCTTGCCCATGCCGCGATTGACCGCCCAGCGGCGATTGCCGTCAGGGATGAAGCCGATATGTGTTGGAAGCGCCATGTTTTGTCAGATGCATACGCAAAATGAAAACCGCTTCACTATAAAAGCTTCGCTCAGGACTCGGATTGCTGCCGCTCCAATGCCGTGCGGATTGCCTGCGCATCCGCATCCCCCTTCTCCAGCGCTTCGTAATAGGACTTGGCCTGTTTGCGGGTCATGTGCGGCGGCAGCGGCGGTACGTTGGCATCGGCCACGAATTCCAGCAGGCAAGGCCGATCCGCCGCCAGCGCCCGGTCCCAGGCGTCGCCCACCTGGTCCGGGCTTTCGACGCGGATGCCGTGCAGGCCGAGCATGCGGGCAAAGTCGGCATAGGCGAAATCGGGCAGATCCTGCGAAGGCGCGTATTTCGGATCGCCTTCCTGCCCGCGCTGCTCCCAGGTGACGAAGTTGAGGTCGCGGTTGTTGAGCACCATTACGACGAGATTCGGACTGCTCCATGCGCGCCAGTTCTTGGCGATGGTGATCAGGCCGTTGATGCCGTTCATCTGCATGGCGCCGTCGCCGGCAAGCGCGATCACCGGACGTCCCGGATGCGCATACTTGGCCGCGATCGCATAGGGCACCGCGCAGCCCATGGTCGACAGTCCGCCCGACAGCGACGCCTGCATGCCTTGCCGTACCTGCAGGTGCAGCGCATACCAGCTGGCGGCGGAACCGGAATCGCAGGTGAGGATGCAATCGTCGGGCAGGCGCTTCGACAGTTCGTGGAACGGCAGTTGCGGATTGAGCGGCGTCGCCGCATCCATTGCGCGCCGCGCCATGGTCTGCCACCAGCGAGCGACATTGCCCTCGATCTCCCCGCGCCAGCTGCGGTCGCTCTTGCGGTCCAGCAGCGGCAGCAGGGCCTTCAGGGTTTCGCGCGCATCGCCGATCAGGTTGCATTCCATCGGATAGCGCAGGCTGGTCATCCTGGCATCGATATCGATCTGCACGCCTCGCGCCTGCCCTTCCGGCGGCAGGAATTCCGCGTAGGGAAAACTGGAGCCGACCATCAGCAGCGTGTCGCAGGCGTTCATCATCTCGAAGCTGGGCCGGGTGCCGATGATGCCGATGCTGCCGGTGACGAAAGGCAGGTCGTCCGGCACGGCGGCCTTGCCCAGCAGGGCCTTGGCGATGCCGGCGCCAAGCAACTCGGCGGCCTGGACCAGTTCTTCGGTCGCGCCGAGCGCGCCGGCGCCGGCGAGGATGGCGACTTTCTTTCCCCGGTTGAGGATCTCGGCCGCCTGCTGCAAGCCGTCCGCCGACGGCACCAGGTTGCGGCCGACGCTGCCGATGCCGGAATGCACGGTGCCATGCTCGCGCGGCGGCGCCTCGACCGCATCGAGTTCCTGCAAGTCGTTGGGAATGATGATGCAGGTCACCGCGCGCTGTTCCTGTGCGATGCGGAACGCGCGGTCGACCAGATGGCGCACTTGCTCCGGGGTCATCGCGGTCTGCACGTATTCATGGGCGACATCCTTGAACAGCGACTGCAGGTCCACTTCCTGCTGGTAATCGCCGCCGAGCGCCGCGCGCTTCTGCTGGCCGACGATGGCGACCACCGGCTGGTGATCGAGCTTGGCGTCGTACAGGCCGTTGAGCAGGTGGATGGCGCCGGGGCCGGAAGTGGCCAGGCAAACGCCGGTTTCGCCGGTGAATTTGGCATGGGCGCAAGCCATGAAGGCGGCCATTTCCTCGTGCCGGGTCTGCACGAATTCGATGGCGTCCTGGCGGCCGAAGGCGCCCATGATGCCGTTGATGCTGTCGCCGGGATAACCATAGACGCGGCGCACCTTCCATTGCTGCAGCCGCTGCAGGATGAAATCGCCGACTGTAGCTGCATTACCGACATTATCGACATTGGCCATGATGCGTCCCTCCGAAGTGCGAATGATCGAAGCGCATGGCCAAGCAATTTGCATTCCGCTTTCCTGTTGACAGCATCGTAGGGCAGCGGCGACGACAGAAATCAGGCAAAAAAAAGCGACGCCGAAGCGTCGCTTTGCCATGACTCCAGCTACAGGGCCCTTCAGCAGGCCCTGCCGGCGGCAATCAATAGCTGGTCAGCGGGACCGGCTGCTGGTTCTTGAAGGTGAACACGGTCACCGGGGACTCCTTCATGTTGCCCTTGTCGTCGAAGGAATAGTTGCCGGCCACGCCCTTGAACAAACCCTGGCGGACGGCGGCATTGACCTTGGCCGGATCGACCGAGTCGGCTTTCTTCATGGCGTCGGCAAACAGCATCACGCCGTCATAGAAGGAAGCGGCATAGACGCTGGGATCCTGGTTGAACTGCTTCTTGTACTTGCTCTTGAACTCCGGGCCGGAAGCGGCCTTGTCGAGAATTGCGCCGCCCTGTGCGCAGAGCACGTTCTCGCCGACGGCGTCGCCGCCGAGCTTGCCCATTTCCGCCGCGCAGATGGTGTCGCCGCCGAGCAGCTTGGCATTGATGCCGAGCTGTTTCATCTGGCGCGCCATCGGGCCGCCCTGGGGAGCATAGCCGCCGAGGAAGATCGCTTCGACCTTCTTGGCCTTCAGGCTGGTCAGGATGGCGGTGAAGTCCGATGCCTTGTCGTTGGTGAACTCATGGCCGACCACGTTCAGGCCGGAAGCCTTGGCCTGCTTCTTGAACTCTTCCGCGACACCCTGGCCGTAGGCGGTACGGTCGTCGATCACGGCCACGGTCTTGAGCTTGAGTTCCTTGGCGGCGTACAGCGCCATCTTGGAGCCGAGCTGGGAATCGCTGGCGTTGATGCGATACAGGCTCTTGTAGCCCTGCTGCGTGATCTTCGGATTGGAACCGACGGTGGCGACCAGCGCGCCGGCGTCGTTGTAGACGCGCGAAGCGGGAATCGCGACGCCGGAGTTGTAGGGGCCGACGACGAACTTGACGCCGCTGTCCATGAGCTTCTGCGCGACGTTGACGCCGGCTTTCGGATCGCCCTGGTCGTCTTCGCTGACCAGTTCGAACTTGACCTTCTTGCCGCCGACGGTGATCGGCTTGGCGTTCAACTCGTCGATGGCGAGGCGCGCGCCGTTTTCATTGTCCTTGCCGGCGAAGGATTGCGCGCCGGACAGCGGGCCGCTGTGGCCGATCTTGACGACGGTTTCCTGTGCGTTTGCCATGCCTGCCAGGCCGGCCAGGGCCAGGGCAGCGATAATCTTGTTCTGGTACATGTGGTTTCCTCGTTTAAGTATCTTCTCCATGGCACGGCGATGATGTCGGCCAGCGCCAGCGCTGTGAACTGGTTGAGTCACGGCTGTGGATTATGGACAAGGTCGTGCAAAATTATCTTGCGTTCTTTTTACGAAAACCCGGCGTTTATAGCGATTTATTCTCCTGTGGTGGGTAAAGGTAAATTAAATTCGGCATTTCCGGGACAATGGAACTTCAGACAACAAATCCGACAACATGGAAGCAAGCAATCTTTTCACCGGCATCCCGGCCGACCTGCCCCAGGAATTGATGCAGACCCTGGCCGGCACCGGAAATACCCCCGGGCGGGTTCGCATCGAACGCATCGTCTCCCGCGGCCATGCGTCGCCGCCCGGCTTCTGGTACGACCAGGCCGAGCATGAATGGGTGCTGCTGCTCAAGGGAAGAGCCGCGCTGCGTTTCGAAAGCGGCGACCGGCTGCTGGAGATGGGCGAAGGCGATTATGTCAACATCCCGGCGCACGAAAGGCACCGGGTGGAATGGACGGCTGCCGATACCGAGACGGTCTGGCTGGCGGTGTTTTATTGACGGCGGCCGGGCATGCCGCGTTCAATGATTTTTCAGTCATGCTCGTACTCCGGAAGCCGCGTGCCGCAGCTCTTGCAGTAAATGGCATCGGCATCCAGGCCGCTCGCCAGACATTCCGGACAGGTGCGGGTGGTCGGCTTCGGCTGCACCTTCTGCAGCGTCATTTCGGAGGTGATGATGCCGGTCGGTACCGCGAGGATCGACCAGCCGATCAGCATCGACAGCGACGTGAGCGCGCGGCCGAGATCGGTCTTGGGGGTAATGTCGCCGAAGCCGACCGTGGTAACGGCGGTGATGGCGAAATAGACGGCGGTCGGAATGCTGCTGAAGGCGGTGCCCGGCCCGCCCTCGATCACGTACATCAGCGTGCCGTTCAGGATCACGAGAATGGCCACCACCGACAGGAAAATGAAGATCTTGCGGCGGCTGGCGATGAGCGCATTGCCCAGCATCGAATACTCCTCGATGTAGGAAGTCAGCTTGAGCAGCCGGAACATGCGCAGCAGGCGCAGCAGCCGGAAGTCGATCAGCGCATGCAGCTCCGGCATGGCCAGCGCCGCATAGGCCGGCACGATGGACAGCAGGTCGATGATGCCGAAGAAGCTGGTGGCATAGCGCATCGGATGGCGCACGCAGGACAGGCGACCGATGTACTCCAGCGTGAAAACGATGGTGAAGACCCACTCCAGCCCGTTGAGCAGGCGGCCGTAGCGCAGATGAATGCCTTCGATGCTGTCCAACATGACCACGGTCACGCTCAACAGGATTGCCGCGATCAGGCTGAAGTCGAATACCCTGCCTGGCACCGTGTCGGCTTCAAAGATGATGGTAAACAGGCGCTCGCGCCATCCCGGTGCGGGACGGCCGAAATAGACGGCCGGCTCGGCGGGCTGCTGCTGGCGAGACGAGGCGTTGCCGGAGGAGGCGGTGCGCTGGTTCATGATCGGAGGCAGATAAGGTGGAGATCCTGGGAAGGACTGATTCTACAGGAGGCATGTTGCCGCCTTGACCGTGATGCACCGTCGTCCTTGCCGGCATCTTTCTTGCGACGGCAATGACAGGGTTCGCCGCCTGATTAGCCGAACGCACCATCCCGTGGCAGGATGCTGCGACAATCTGCCTGCACGGCCGCATCGGCCGGCATCCAACCACCCAAGAGGAAGACCGCCGCATGGATCTCGTCATACGCAACGCCACCCTGCCCGACCAAACCCGGGCCGACATCGCCATCTCCGGCGACAGGATCGCCGCCATCGGCACCGACCTTGCCATGAAAGGCCGGCACGAGATCGATGCCAACGGCGACCTGGCGGCGCCGCCGTTCGTCGATGCCCACTTCCACATGGATGCCACGCTCAGCTACGGCCTGCCGCGCGTAAACCGGTCGGGCACGCTGCTCGAGGGCATTGCGCTGTGGGGCGAACTCAAGCCGCTGCTGGCGCAGGAAGCGCTGATCGAGCGCGCGCTGCAGTACTGCGACTGGGCGGTGGCGCGCGGGCTGCTGGCGATCCGCACCCATGTCGACATCTGCGACGACCGTCTGCTGGCGGTGGAGGCGCTGCTGGAAGTCAAGCGGCGGGTGGCGCCCTATCTCGACCTGCAGCTGGTGGCGTTTCCGCAGGACGGCCTGCTGCGCAGCCCGACCGCGTTCGACAATCTCAAGCGGGCCATCGCCATGGGCGTGGACGTGGTGGGCGGCATTCCGCATTTCGAGCGCACCATGGCCGACGGCGCCGAATCGGTGCGCCTGCTGTGCAAGTTCGCCGCCGATAAAGGCCTGCGGGTTGACATGCACTGCGACGAATCCGACGACCCGATGTCGCGCCACATCGAAACCCTGGCCTATCATGCCAACCGCCTCGGCATGCACGGCCGCGTCGCCGGCTCGCACCTGACCTCGATGCACTCGATGGACAATTATTACGTCAGCAAGCTGCTGCCGCTGATCGCCGAATCGGGCGTGGCGGCGATCGCCAACCCGCTGATCAACATCACCCTGCAGGGCCGCCACGACACCTATCCGAAGCGGCGCGGCATGACCCGCGTACCGGAACTGATGGCCGCCGGCGTCGATGTCGCCTTCGGCCACGACTGCGTGATGGACCCCTGGTACGGCATGGGCTCGGGCGACATGCTCGAGGTCGCGCACATGGGCCTGCACGTGGCGCAGATGACCAGCCAGGAAGCGATGCGCGCCTGCTTCGACGCGGTCACCGAAACGCCGGCCCGCATCCTCGGCCTCGAGGGCTACGGCCTGCAGGCCGGCTGCCATGCGGACCTGGTCATTCTCGACGCCGGCAGCACCATCGAGGCGATCCGCCTGCGCGCCGCGCGCCGCTACGTGCTGCGGCGCGGCCGGGTGATCAGCCATTCCCCGCCGGCGCGGGCCGAACTCAATCTGCCGGGGCGGCCGGAGCAGGTGGATTTCCGGCTGGGGCGGTAACGGGCCTGAACGGCATGCGTGAAGAAGGCGAGCGATTGCGCCATTGCAGTTTGCAACTGCCGACGACGTTCATGATCCACTCGACGTAGCGTGAAATGTGTGCAAACCACATCCCGAAGCCAATCTTGCGCCAGCTTACGAAGCTGCGCAGGGTGCGCAAGGTGCGCTTGACCAGATTGTTTGCGAGCTGGAATCCCGGTGTATCCGTGTCCCGGTTTCGCAACCGCGGCTTTCTCGTAGCGCAGGGTAACTGGGTTAATCCGCCACTAATGGTTGAGTATGGGTTGACTATTCTCCCACCTCCGTCTTACCTTTTAAAACAGTGTCCGTTGCAAAACGCAGTGAATGCTTCCTTCTTACTGGAGCAAGGCCATTGAAAAACGGATTCCATTGTTCCTTGCCATGCAACACGTTAATGAAATGCTGCGCCATGCGATCATTATCGTCACCAACCAAATCACGCAGGTTCTCTTGAATCTTTTCCAGCGTAGAACTGCTTATTTTTTCCTTGTCTCTTAAAATAGCCTCCATTGTTCTGAAACGCTTTTCAACTTCTCTTTGACCCAAGGCGTGCACAATTTGAAGCAGAAATACATCTTGAGTGTAGTCTTTAATTACATTTTTTAAACCTTCATCAGGTTTAATACTATATTTCTGTGAGGGTGAAGGGCACGACAGGAGTACTTCGCCCAAGCCTTTCAATGTATGAATTAACACGTCTTGCAAAAATATGATATCTCTCACGGGGATATTGGGATCAACACCCATATGCTCGCTATTCTTTTTAGTAAACCCGCGTATTTCAATAGTGCCGTGCCGAGCAAAAGAATGCAGATTTACGCAGGAGTCCCTGCCATTTTTTTGTGCGACTTGGATGAGAGATGCTAGGTCAGGCGCTGCGGAGACCTTTTCAAAAAAAGCTGGAAGCTCATGTGGATCTATAGGCGCATTGCGTTGATTAAATTTTGACTCTCTGGATACTTCATAAAATTCCTCTTGTACGGAAGCCATATTGATAATGAATTGCTTCATCAACATAAGCTGAAATGGTGTGATGTCGTAGTCATTCTGATTTGGAACATCCCACTCACTCAACGCAGAATTGCCGGACTTCTCCAGCGGCGCTTTTAAAGAATGGGCGGCGCTCCATTGCCGGACCCCGGTATGTATATGAACTCCCGCCCTTTGCGTTGTAAATCCTCCCCAATCATTGATGATAGACATGGCACTTTGTAATTCATGAATGTCTGATGAATTGCGCAAAATGGATGTGACTTGTTCAGTTGCCGAAGCAAGGTATCTTGGAAAGAGGGATTGATCGTCCACATACGAGTAATTTTTTGTGCCCAATAACGAATTCATCTTTTCGTTGAACTCATTGGAATTACGGGGGACGCCAGGGATATACATCTCGTTCTCCACCCCGAACGTAGCATCCGGCAAAAGACGGTGATTCCACCTGAACTTTTCTATCAACAATGACTCCGTGACAAGCTGTTTATTGCTATGCAATGCCAATGTCGATCGTGAGGCGCCATTTGATGCCAGTATTTGTTCTTCGTCCCTGGGTACTTTGTGGGACGCCTGAAATTTGCGCAAGAATGGGTTGGCGGCACTATTGAATCCATTGGAGCATTTATCCATTAAATTCAAGAAAAATCGTTTTGCCTCCAGTTCGTCATCTTCAGAGGTCTTTTGCAAATCTAGCAGATCTTGGGGATTGAAAGCATTTAAGGCTTCGCTATCTCTTTTACTATTTTCGTAGTACTCCCAAAATACCAGGGAAGTCATGTGACTCATCTGGTGAATCATGGCGAGATTTCTTATTCCCCAGTCTGTATTCTGGTTAAGCAACCCGAAAAATCTCACATCCTCAAGGCTTTTTTTAATTAGCGGGAAGTTTTCTTTCGTCCAATCCGGTTTTTTTTCCAGGAACCGGAAAAGAATCTCCAGTGCTTCGCCCTGCAAGGTTTTGATGTCATCGAAACGGAGCAGGGTCCATTCTCTGTGTGAATTCAACAGCGGCACTAATTTTTCGAATGCATTGCCCTCCATGGCTTTTATTTCGTTAAGATGACTTGTTACCCATTCAGGTTGATCATGCAGAATATGCGGCAACGCCGTCAAGGTGGCGGTGCTCATTGTTTTTATGCCATTAAAATTCTTAATAGTCCATTGCTGGTCAACTTCCAACAACCGAGTAAGTGAATCCAGCCTGGGTCCATTGATCCGGGCTAACGCACGAAGATTTATCGTTGTCCATTTCTCCTCTTTCTTAACCCATGGAACCAGTCCGCTGATATCTTCGTAATTTTGTAGTTTGCGCAAGTTCTTTGTTGTCCAATCAAGGTTGTTCTCGAGGTGTAACAGTAGACCTTTCATGTCCATATTGCAGACCATGGCAACGTGTGATCTTGTCCATTCCTCATACCGAGTGAGCAAGTTCAAAAGATGACTTAATCCCTCACAATCTAGATCTTTGATGTCATTAAAATTGGACGCAACCAATTCCGCATTTTTGTTAATAAGCAGTTGAAGGTTTTCAAGCCAAGCACTGTCTTTGGCTTTTAGAAATTGGAGATGCGGCGCCAGGAGTGAAAAATTTTGCTTCAGCAAATCCAAATCGCTTCCGGACTTCAGTTCGCCTGGCCAATCCGGAAACGGATCATCGTTTAACTTTTGCAAGCTCCTTGCGGTGTTTTCAGGAGCTGTGTTGGAAGTGGTAGCGGAGCTTTGCAATGTCTGCCCAGGCGTTACTATACCGCCGGCGTTTTCCGGTTCATGCACCAGAGCAGGGTTTATCGATGTGAACTCAGGCTGCTCAACTGCAGGAAGTGCCTGATGAACCTCCACATGGCCGTCATGTCGAGGCTGAGTTGGGATTTCCTGCGATTCGCTATTGAGATTAGCTGTACGAGGCGGGACTTGTGAAGGAGTCAGAGAACGATCGTTCTGTCCCGTTAATAACGCTTGGCGAAATCGAGCCGACTTCGCTTTGTCTCTTTTAATGAACACCATTCGTTCGGGAACAGGAAGCCCCTCATCGCGTCGTCTCTCGTCATTCGCTCTTCGTCGCATGCGCGTTTCGTTGGAAGATAATGCATCTGGCCACATCAACGAGTAAGTACTTTTTCCAATTCGCATGGCGTAGGTCCATATTATGTAAGGACAACTGCAATGCGATGTCGCTTACCATTTGGTTTATGAAACTTGACTAGATTGAGTGGCAGGGTTGCATTTGATAGTTCCATGCGGCCTTATCCCATATCGAGAATTGGGCCAGTCGCCGCCGGTGCAGGCTGAACTCAACCTGCCGGGGCAGCCGGAACAGGTGGATTTCCAGCTGGGGCGATGAGCTCCCGAGGCCCGAAAGTTACTGCACACGTGCAGCTAAGAGATATTTGAAGAAAGTGTTTTTAGCGCACGCAAATTTGTTGCCAAAGACAAAGGCGTTGTTTCGATCTTTTGCATCGTGGCTGAACTGTATGGAACTGTTTTACGGTTGAACACATTCATGCTTCTAGAGCGTTTTCACCTCGACTAGGCGGTCAGGTCGAAAACGCTCTAATACTTCAGCCACAATTCACTTTTCTAAAGAATGAATCCCTGTAAATAGGTATTCTTAGGCAGGGAACGAAACATGACTAAAATCTCTAGCTCGTTGCACATTTACGCAGGCCTTGGCCCAACTGGGCTTCCGAAGAATACGGCAACTGCCGACAACAGGCAAAGAACATTAGAACAGACAGCGCAAGGCATGTCTGAAGGTATTGCACCAAAAAGCCAGATCAAGGAAGTATTCTGGCGCAGTCGCTTACTTTCACTCTGCATCACTAAAAATAATAGAAATAGATCACCGAACGAGGAGGCCGGTGGGCCGGCTCGTCACGCAACCCGGAATGCTTCGGCTCTTTTGACAAGTGTTCCCGCAGACCGTCTGACAAGCGCACCTGCAGACATTCAAATGCGGATTGTATCCATGCTGTCAGATGAAGCGTGTAGAAACTATCGCTTATTGAACACGCACGCGAATTCGATCGTAACCAGACTGATTCGGTCCGCACATGTGGATTCGCCGGAAAGCTTAGAGCGCAAATTACAATCACCTGATATTGACAGGATTACATTGCTCAGCATTGCAGGACATTCTTTCACGGATGCGAATTTGGAGGCACTGCCTGCCACACTCACAGCTCTTTTCCTAAAGGATTGTATCCAGGTCACTGATCAAGGGGTATCCACAGCATTACAACGCCTTCCGGCTCTTCAAAAGCTCAGCTTGTCGGGATGTCAAAATCTAACTAGTCAAGGGCTTGCCGAAGCGTTGCAGGACAGACCTAATCTCCAACATCTCGATTTGTCGGGATGCCGGAATCTAACCGATCAAGGGCTTGCCGCAGCGTTGCACAACAAGCCCAATCTTCAGCATCTCAATTTGTCGGGATGCCGGAATCTAACCGATCAAGGGCTTGCCGCAGCGTTGCACAACAAGCCCGATCTTCAGCATCTCAATTTGTCGGGATGTCGCAATCTAACTGATCATGGGCTTGTCGAAGCGTTACAGAACAAACCCAATCTTCAGCATCTCAGTTTGTCAGGACTTGAACGTCTATTGGACTATTCGCTTGTCACAGCGTTAGCGAATAAGCCTAATCTTCAACATCTCGATCTGTCGGGATGCCTGAATCTAACTGATCGAGGGCTCGACACGGTGTTACAGGACAAACTTAATGTTCACCATCTCAATTTATCAGGCTGCCGAAATCTTAGTTTCCTAGGAATTAACACAGCGATACAGAATCAACCTAATATTAAGCATCTCGATTTATCAAGATGTCGGAATTTAACAGAACTAGGCCTTGCCGCAGCGTTGCGGAATAAACCTGATCTTGAGTACCTCAATTTGTCAAGATGTCCGAAATTATCTGGCTTCGGGCTTGCTGGGCCATTACAGGAAAGACACAATCTTCGATACCTCGATTTGTCTGCATGCCGGAATTTAACCAGTCAAGGGCTTGCCGCCGCGTTGCGGAATAAACTTGATCTTCAGCATCTCCATTTGTCAGAAAATTCTCAAATTAATGATCAGGATCTTGCTACGGCATTGCTAAACGTTCCCAATCTTCGACATATCAATCTGTCACGATGCGCAGGGTTAAGGACGATAAATCTGCCGCTTCATCACTTGGAAGACCTCGATGTATCCAATTGCGACAATCTCATGGCCATTCAACCTGCAGAAGGCAGTTTTCCTGCCCTTGCTCACCTCAATCTGTCCTCCTGCAACAGGATAGATAGTACGGCGCTCAATGCACTGTTGAAAAGCTGTCCCAGTCTTGGCAAGCTTAATATCAGTTTCTGCGAAAATCTGGCCGAAGTAGCGCTGTCGGGCATGAATGCATTGGAAAATGTTGAGGCGAGCCATTGCACTGGTTTGACAACATTAAGGTTGGAAAACCACCCGGCTCTCAAGAGAATCAGTTTGACCAATAACGAAAGCCTGGTTAATTTAATAGCCGGGAATCTACCCGCGCTGGAAGAGCTCGACTTATCGAGGAATGCACGACCTCAAGGAGAAACTAATAGCCATGTGCTTAACGGAGTACTCCAAAACGCGGGAACGAATCTCAAACTCCTCAATTTGCAAGGACGCATTCCCAGCGATGAGACCATGCCGGATCTGCGCTTGTTTGCAGGCCTGAATCAGTTGGATATTTCGAACGCCAACATATCCGGTTCAAGCCTTTTGGGACGGCTGCCACGCTCCCTCAAGACATTGAAAATTTCCGATACCGGAATCACCGACAGGCACCTGAGCGATGTCCTGCGAATGCAACGCCATCTTGAGCACCTAGATGTTCATCGTTCCAATAATCTGACCAGCGCCGGTCTCCGGCCTTTGCGAAGAAATTTTCCCTTCACACTGCAACATCTTGACGTGAGAGGTTGCCAAAAATTAACCGCCGAAGCGATAAGTAAGCTGCAAGCCGTGATTCCGAATGTCATATTCGATGAGTAGCATGACTGCCTGCCTCCATGAAGATGTCTCGACCTTCAGCAAGGTGTTCAAGCACAGCACCCGGCTGACACCGCGCGAATACCGGGCGCGTATCGGGCTGCGGCACTAAGCTCGTCTTCCAATGGAACCGGAGCTTCTCTGAAGACACTCATTGCGCTGAGCATGCTGATGGTTTCGTACCGAACCATCAGGCAGTGACATTCTTTTAGGAGCAAACTATGAAATTACCTGGTGGTTACCATGTATATCTCCGCGGTCCTGACGGACGTCCCCAGACCGGCAACAGACAAAACCCCGACACTGGCGAGCGTCCGGAGTCAACCGGTACAGCCGCGCCAGGAGCAAGGGCAGCGGAGCCCAACCGTGATTTAAACGCTCGGCGAAGCCGTTTGGAACGGATCAAGTTCGTAACGTTTACGAGAGAGAAATATCGTCCGACTGCTCCGACTGCTCCGACTGCTCCGACTGCTCCGACTGCTCCGACTGCTCCGACTGCTCGGCCCGTTTTGCCTGACCTGATGACTTTTCCTGGACTAGAAGAGATGGTTTCGACTGGTCTGGCTACCCTGCCTGCTTCTACCGTTCTTGCTGTCCCAGCTCCAAATGCTCTAAATGCTCCAAATGCTTCAAATGCTTCAAATGCTTCAAATGCTTCAAATGCTTCAAATGCTTCAAATGCTTCAAATGCTTCAAATGCTTCAAATGCTTCAAATGCTTCAAATGCTTCAAATGCTTCAAATGCTTCAAATGCTTCAAATGCTTCAAATGCTTCAAATGCTTCAAATGCTTCAAATGCTTCAAATGCTTCAAATGCTTCAAATGCTTCAAATGCTTCAAATGCTTCAAATGCTTCAAATGCTTCAAATGCTTCAAATGCTTCAAATGCTTCAAATGCTTCAAATGCTTCAAATGCTTCAAATGCTTCAAATGCTTCAAATGCTTCAAATGCTTCAAATGCTTCAAATGCTTCAAATGCTTCAAATGCTTCAAATGCTTCAAATGCTTCAAATGCTTCAAATGCTTCAAATGCTTCAAATGCTTCAAATGCTTCAAATGCTTCAAATGCTTCAAATGCTTCAAATGCTTCAAATGCTTCAAATGCTTCAAATGCTTCAAATGCTTCAAATGCTTCAAATGCTTCAAATGCTTCAAATGCTTCAAATGCTTCAAATGCTTCAAATGCTTCAAATGCTTCAAATGCTTCAAATGCTTCAAATGCTTCAAATGCTTCAAATGCTTCAAATGCTTCAAATGCTTCAAATGCTTCAAATGCTTCAAATGCTTCAAATGCTTCAAATGCTTCAAATGCTTCAAATGCTTCAAATGCTTCAAATGCTTCAAATGCTTCAAATGCTTCAAATGCTTCAAATGCTTCAAATGCTTCAAATGCTTCAAATGCTTCAAATGCTTCAAATGCTTCAAATGCTTCAAATGCTTCAAATGCTTCAAATGCTTCAAATGCTTCAAATGCTTCAAATGCTTCAAATGCTTCAAATGCTTCAAATGCTTCAAATGCTTCAAATGCTTCAAATGCTTCAAATGCTTCAAATGCTTCTGATGCTTCGCCTTTGCCTCAAGCCGGAGCAATGCCTTCCCCTGCAGGCATTGGCCACGACGCCACGCATGCACCAGTAAGGACATTTAGAACGATTGCAGTCCAACATGATGGATCGGGAAAGGCGTTTAGAAACACTGCGGTCCAATACGACCTGAAGGACACGATTCCACAAAAAACTTTCCTATTCATGAACTTGCCCCCAGAGGTACAACTTCAGATTCTCCGCTATCTCCCCGTTGAAGATATAAAACGGTTTCGCGGTGTTTCCAGGCATGCTGCCGAGATGGGCGCCGTAACAATACAAAATCTATACATCGAAAATCCCGGATCCCTTGCAGCAGATCTCGAGACGACGCTGGCTAGAGTTCAACGTGGCGGCATCAAATCGCTTACGCTTCGCGGGTCACTTCATGGAATCGACTTTGGTTCCGCAGATTGGCGTGGCTTAATGCAATCCTCGCTGAGCGCTCTTGAAACTCTTGATGTATCCAAGTGCAGAGACCTGACGATTCGAAATCTAATCGTTATAAAGCAGTATCTGCCTGCCTTACAGGAACTCAAACTGCCGAGTGATATGGCAAGGGCTATGGTACTGGGATGCTTGTCTCCACGGATAAGCGACGTCTCTCAAATGAAAAATCTTTTGCAATTCGTCAGGAAGCTAAAATTAACCGGCACCACCGCCCCACTGGAGCATGACGGGTTCATTAGTGCGATGCATCTTTTACCAAACCTTACTAGTCTCCGTCTATCCAGTTTCGATCGTCTTACTGATGCCACCCTTGCAGGGATATTAACGGCGGCGCAGAATCTTACCCATCTCCATTTGAATGATTGCCCCGAACTCACGCCTGAAGGAATTTATACCGCATTCAGTGCGGCACAAAATCTCGTCAGTCTCGATCTTTCAGAAGCGGATGATGAAGTGGTGGCGCTTAACGGCGCACAACTCTCTGAGATGCTGAGGGCGAGACCGAACCTTACACGGCTGGTTTTGGAAAACTGTTCCGAAATCGATTTGGAAAATTTGGAACTGGCTTTGGTTCATGTAGGGTCAAACCTCATATCGCTTGATTTGACAAATAACGATCAACTTGGTGGGTCGCGGCTTGCTCAGGTAGTAGCGCAAGTTCCCTCACTTAGAGTGCTGAATCTATTCGGCATAGATAATATTGATGACGACACTCTTGATGCCACTTTGCGGAATATAGGAGCTCTTGAAGAACTCCATCTATCTTCATCCGAGATCACCACTGACGGATTAAGCAGAGCATTGCAACATGTGCCAAACCTCAGTCGCCTTAATATATCCTGCTCTATGGTGGAGGTTATAGACCTGCCTCATTTAACGCATTTGACAACATTAAATGCTGCAGAATCCGAAAGCTTGCAGAACATTAGACTGGAAAATCATCCTTCATTGCTGAATCTTGATATAAGCGGTAACGATTCACTGAACAAAGATGAGATGTGGAACTCGCTCCAGCATGTTTGCAGAACGCTCCTTAAGCTGGATATATCCGGCCTCGATCTGAATGACACGCAAATGCCGAACCTGAAAGGCTTTGAAAAGCTGCAGCGGCTGGATTTGTCCGGCAACCCTATGATTACTGATGCCTCGCTGCGAGAACTGCCGGTACTACTTGACAGCCTTGATGTCCGCGGATGCAACAGGCTGAGTGATGCAGCATTGGAGACAGTGAATGCAAACTATGTTATCCGCAATTGAAACCTATCGGCCCGCACATGAAGTCAATGCCGGGGCTTGGTATGATGCTGGCTTCTCCCGCTCTTCGAAGCCATCGCCATGAAATGCGCCATCGTTCCCGTCACGCCCTATCAGCAGAACTGCAGCATTCTCGTCTGTGAGAACACGAGGCGCGCCGCGCTGGTCGATCCCGGCGGCGAATTGCCGCGCCTGCGCGCCGCGCTGGAGCAGCTGGGCGTGACGCTGGAAAAAGTGTTCCTGACGCACGGCCACACGGACCACTGCGGCGTGGCCGGCCTGGTGCGCGAGGAATTCGGCGTGCCCATCGAAGGGCCGCAGCGCGAGGACAAGTTCTGGATCGACCGGCTGCCGGTGTCGAGCCAGCGCCCCGGCTTTACGCCGGTCGACGCCTTCGAGCCGGACCGCTGGCTGGAAGACGGCGATACGGTGAGCTTCGGCGAACAGACGCTGCAGGTACTGCACTGCCCCGGCCATACGCCGGGCCATGTGGTGTTTTTCCACGAGGGCGTGCGGCTGGCGCTGGTGGGCGACGTGCTGTTCCAGGGTTCGATCGGACGCACCGACTTCCCGCGCGGCGATTACGACACCCTCATCAATGCAATCCGGACCAAACTCTTCCCGCTCGGCGACGACGTGGCCTTCATTCCCGGTCATGGCCCGACCTCGACCTTCGGCCATGAGCGGCAGCACAATTCCTTTGTCGGCGACGCGCATTTTGGCTGAAATGTGGCAAAAACCACCTCTTGAGAGATAACGGCTTGATTTTTCCGGCAAGCTGCTATACTTCAGTAAATATTTCCGCAGGGCAAACCAATTGAAAGATTGGGACGCAAAGCTTCCGGCCTAAAAGCAGTGTCCATCCGACACGCTCACGGCAGCGGGGCCGCCTTCCGAAGCGAAGCCAAGCTTCCGCCTTTGGCATGCCTTGCACTTTTGTGAGTCCACATGCCGAAGCTTCTGACAACATTCCTGCTGATTGCCGCAAGCCTTGCCCTGGCGCCCGCCGCCCGTGCCGAGTGCGGCTTTGCCCAGAACGACGATACGCTGACCATCGTGGTCGGCCAGGGTGCGAAGTCCTGCTTTTCTTCCGAAGAATTCCGCACTGCGTTCAAGGCACAGGTCACCGCCGCGCTGGAAGGCGACAGCGTGCCGAACACGAAGAAGAGAAAAGCCTTCGACGACCGTAACAGCACCGGACGCAAGCTCTGGAGCATTGCCGAGCGCCGCCACCAGGCGGGCACCTATTTCGGCCAGCGATAGCGATATGTTCAAAGCGGCATGCTTTATTGGAAAGAAAAAGCTGCGGTGGGAGCGGGAATTGGAAAACAAAGCGCAAGGAAACGGAAAAGAAGCCTCTTAACCCGCTTCACCGGTATTTAGAAGCGCAAGGGATTTGCCGATAATCAAGGAACTATTGCTTATGTAAATGTTTTGCCTCATGCCGAGCAGGCTGGAAGGAATGGAAAAGAAATGCGCTTTTACACACAACGCGGCATTACCCTGATCGAACTGATGGTTGCCGTCGCCATCGTGGGCATACTCGGCTCGATCGCGCTTCCCGCCTACCGCGACTATGTGACACGCGGCCGGATTCCGCAGGCCACCAACAATCTCGCCACCTTGCGCGTGCAGCTGGAGCAGTTTTTCCAGGATAACCGCACGTATGTCGGCGCCTGTGTCGCCAATACTGTCGCGCCGCTTCCTGTCAATGACGATTTTGAGTATTCCTGTCCAACGCTGACGGCGAATACCTTCGTCGCACGCGCTACCGGCAGAGGCCCGATGACCGGCTTTACCTATGAAATCACTGAAGCCCCCGTGCGCCGCACCACCGCAGCACCTTCCGGCTGGGGCACGGTACCCGTTGATTGCTGGATCACCAAGAAGGGCGGCAGCTGCTGATGAACGCGACGATGCGCAGCGCCCAGTCCGGCGTGTCATTGATCGAGCTGATGGTCAGCATGACCATCCTGATGCTCGGGCTCGCCCTTGGTCTGCCATCGTTCAGCCTGTGGCTGCAAAGCGCCCAGGTGCGCACCGCGGCCGAATCCATCCAGACCGGATTGCATGCCGCCCGCACCGAGGCCGTCAGGCGCAATGCGGTGGTGCGCTTCAGCCTGACCGAAAGCAACGGGCAGGTGGCATGGACGGTAGGCTGCGCAACCGCCACGACTGACTGCCCTGCCGAAATACAGAAACGGCTTGCCGCCGAAGGCACGCCCAATGCCCGCGTCGGCGCCAGCGTCGCCGCGGTCGCTTCGCCGGCACCGGCCAATGCCTACGGCACGGCGCTGGCTGCCGGCGCCGCGCTGCCGGCGGGCGTGAGCTTCGACGGCATGGGCCGCGTGCCGGCGGCCAACGTCGGCGCCGACATCACACGGGTCGACGTGATCAATGCCGCCAATGCCTCTGCCCGGCGGCTGGTGGTGACGATCAATGCCTTCGGCCTGATCCGCATGTGCGATCCGGCCGTCGCGCTGTCGGCCAACCCGGTCGGCTGCAGCTAGGAGAGATGCGATGAACAAGTGCGCGCGGCAGGACGGCATGGCGGTGGTGGAAAACCTGGTGGCGATTCTGATCTTTTCCTTCGGCATTCTCGGCATCGTGGGGCTGCTCGCCTCGTCGATGAAGAGTTCCGCGTCCGCGAAGTACCGCAACGATGCCAGCATGCTGGCCAACCAGATCGTCGGCCAGATGTGGATCTCCGACAAGAGCAATACCGCGCTCAAGACCAATTTCGAAAGCCCGAGCGGGGCTTCATTCGTCACCTGGCAAACCAGCGTCGGCAGCTTGCTGCCGGGCGTGGACCCCAGCGCAGAGACCAATCTGCCCACGGTGGTCATCGATGCCAACAACGTGGCCACGGTGACGGTGCGCTGGAGGGCGCCCGGCGAAACCACCGCCCACAATTACGTGCTGATTGCCCGCATCAACGGCTGAGAGAAAGCGATCATGCCCACCCACCGTCATCCACTCCCTGCCCGCGGCTTCAGCCTGGTCGAAGTCATGGTCGGCATCGTCATCGCGATGGTGGCGTCGCTTGTGATGCTGCAGGTATTCGCCACCTTTGAAGAGAGAAAGCGGACCACCAGCAGCGGTTCGGATGCGCAGACGGAAAGCGTCTTCGCCAGCTACACCATCGAGCGCGACGTGCGCATGGCGGGCTACGGCCTCAACATGCCCGAGCTGCTCGGCTGCCGGATCAACAGCAGCTATAACGGCACCGGCAGCACTTTCACGCTGGCGCCGATGACCATCACCAATGGCGCCAACGGGCTGCCGGATACGATCCGCGTGGTCGCCAGCTCCAAGAAGAAGTGGACCGTGCCGGCGCGCATCACCACCGACCATCCGCCGCAGGCCACCAACATGTTCCTCAATACCACCCAGGGCATCGAGCCGGGCGACCTGATCGTCGCCGCCCAGGCGGGCAAGGATTGCACGCTGATGCAGGTGACCAATATCCCGAACGGCAACGTGCAGATCCATCACCACAGCACCAGCCCGTGGAATCCGCCCGGCGGGCAAAACATCTTTCCCAAGCCCGACGGCTATACCTCCGGCGCGATGCTGTTCAACTTCGGCGGCTTCACCGACCATACCTATTCCGTCGACGCCCGCAACAACCTTCAGCTGTCGGATTTCCGCTCCGCGACCAACACCTCCGTGATACAGCCGCTGATTCCCGGTGTCGTCAACCTGCAGGCGCAATACGGCTTCGACACGCGCCCGGGCACGCCGGACGACGGCCGGGTGGACACGTGGAGCGACACCATGATCGATGCCGACAGCAGCGGCACCGCCGGCGACGCCGGCGACATCCGCCGCATCTATGCGGTGCGCTTTGCCATCGTCGCGCGCAGCGTCCAGATGGAAAAGCCGAAGGCGGACGGCACCTGCAACATCACCACGACCACCTCCGCCAACAAGCCAACCTGGGCCGGCGGCGACATCGACGTCAGCAAGAATCCGGACGGCTCCGCCAACAGCAGCTGGACCTGCTACCGCTACAAGGTGACGGAAACCGTGGTCCCGCTGCGCAACCTGCTGTGGAGGGAAGGATGAACGCGAGAATTGCACACCGGGTTTTCCCGCTGGCGCCGCGGCGCCAGCGCGGCGTGGTGATGCTGGTGGCGCTCATCGTGCTGGTAGCCATGACGCTGGCCGCGGTAGCGCTGGTGCGCTCGGTCGACACCGGCAACCAGGTCGCCGGCAACCTCGCCTTCAAGCAGGGCGCGACCGCCGCCGCCGACAGCGGCATCGAGGCCGCCATCGACTGGCTCGTGGCCAATGCGGGCACGGCGGTCCTGCATGCCGACGCGCCCACGCAGGGTTATTACGCCACCAGCCAGGATACGCTGGACGTTACCGGCACCAGCGGCAACGATAATTATGCGACAGTGGATTGGGACAACAACAATTGCGCGGGCGTCAATTCGGCAGCCTGCATCAAGCCGTCGGCATCGGCCGATGCCGGAAACGGCAATCGGGTTACCTACATCATTCACCGGCTCTGCAAATCGGCAGGCGACCCCAATTCCTCGGGCAACTCCTGTGCCAATTACAAGTCGCCGACCACGACCAGCCCCAAGCGCGGCGAACTCAAGTATGGCGATGACAAGCGCTTCGAGCCGCTGCCGGCCGAGTATTACCGCATCACGTCGCGGGTCAAGGGACCGAAAAATACCGTCAGCTTCGTGGAAACCATTGTCCACTTCTAACGAGCGGGACACGAGCCGCGCATCCGCAGCACAGGGAGAATCAGTATGAAAAACCGGCATCGCCGCATCAAGCGCAGCACCCTTGCAAAGCTGGGCGTGCTGCTCTGCCCCGCCATCGCCGCCCACGCCGCGGTCACCGACCTTGCCAATGCGCCGATGGCCTCGTCGTCGGCCAGCTCGGTCAAGCCCAACATCATGTTCATCCTCGATGATTCGGGCAGCATGGCCTGGGATTACCTGCCGGATGCGGCAAGCGGTTTCGGCACCAATTCCTATGGCAAGTACAGCAAGCATTGCAACGGCCTCGCCTACAACCCGGCCACGACCTACGCGCCGCCGGTGGACGCCTCCGGCAACAGCTATCCGGACGCCAGCTTCACCGCAGCCAGGAACAATGGCTTTTCGAGTTCGTCGGGCACCACCGACCTGAGCGGCCGCTACTACTACGTCTATTCGCCGACCGGCACACAGGCCGATCTGGCCTTCACCTACGACTCCAACGGCAACGTCAGGACCAACAACACCTTCTACAGGGAGTGTGATAGCAACCAGGGGAACAGTCCGGGCAGCAGCGTCTTCCAAAGGGTTGAGCTCAACGATGCATCGGCCAGCCAGAAAACCAATTACGCCAACTGGTACTCGTACTACCGCACGCGCATGCAGACCATGAAAAGCGCGGCGGGCCGGGCCTTCATGAACATCGGCAACAATTACCGGGTCGGCCTGACCACCATCAATTACACCGGCACCAGCAATTCAAACAGCGAATTCCTCAATATCTCGGACTTCGACGCGACGCAGAAAGCCAGCTGGTACAGCAAGTTCTACGGCGTCGATCCGGTGGACGGCACGCCCCTGCGCGCGGCGCTGTCCAAGGTGGGCCGCATCTATGCGGGCAAGGCGGGTACGGACCCGGTGCAGTATTCCTGCCAGCAGAACTTCGCGATCCTCTCCACCGACGGCTACTGGAACGGCGGCGACGGATACCAGATCGACGGCAGCAGTTCCATCGGCAACCAGGACGGCGGCAGCACGCCGCGTCCCATGTACGACGGCCTTGGCAGGAGCAATACGCTGTCCGATGTCGCGATGTATTACTACAAGAACGACTTGCGCAACGCTTCGCTGAGCAACTGCACCGGCGCGCTCGGCACCGACGTCTGCGAAAACAATGTTCCGGGCGCGGGCGCCGACATCAATACCCAGCAGCACATGACGACATTCACGCTGGGCCTGGGCGTCAACGGCACGCTTGCCTATGCGGAAGACTATCTGACGGGCGGCTCGACCGATTTCACCGCGATCTCGCAGGGCACAAAGAACTGGCCGGCGCCGGCCGCCGATATGCCGACCGCCATCGATGATCTCTGGCATGCCGCCGTCAATGGCCGCGGCACCTATTTCAGCGCCCAGAATCCGGATTCGCTGGTCAGCGGCATCGGCAAGGCCTTGAGCGGCGTGACCGCCCGCACCGGCTCGGCCGCCGCCGCCGCCACTTCCAACCTGGAGCCGGTGGCAGGCGACAACTACGTGTACATCGCGCTGTACCGCACCGTGAAATGGGATGGCGACCTGCAGGCCAAGACCATCGATCCCAATACCGGCGCCATTTCCGCGACGCCGGTCTGGTCGGCGCAGCCGCTGCTCGACACGAAGATCGCCGCGGCCAGCGATACCCGCACGATCTACACTTACAACGCCACCGCAAGCAACCGCCTCAAGCCGTTCAACTGGGCCAACCTGAGTACCGACGAGAAGGCCTATTTCAACGGCATGTGCTCGGGCACCGACAAGCTGTCGCAATGCTCGACGCTGACCACCGACCAGAAAACGGCGGCCTCGGGCCAGAACCTGGTCAATTTCCTGCGCGGCCAGAACGGCTTCGAGGATGAAGCCGGCAACACCGACCGGCTCTACCGCGACCGCGAACATGTGCTGGGCGACATGATCAGTTCCCAGCCGGTGTATGTGAAGAAACCGCCGTTCGCCTATGTCGACGACAACTACAGCGACTTCCGCGACAACAAGTGGAATAACCGCCAGGCGATGGTTTATGTCGCGGTCAACGACGGCATGCTGCACGCCTTCAACGGCGATACCGGCGTCGAGATGTGGGCCTATGTGCCGCCCATGGTCATGCCCAACATGTACAAGCTGGCCGACAAGAATTATTCGGCCAACCACCAGTACTATGTCGACGGCTCGCCCACCATCGGCGACATCTGCCCGAACGCGCCGTCCTCGACCTGCACCAGGGACCAGTGGAAGACCGTGCTGGTCGGCGGCCTGAACGCCGGCGGACGCGGCTACTATGCGCTCGATGTCACCGATCCTTCCAACCCGAAGGCCTTGTGGAACTTCACCTCCAGCGACGACAACGACCTCGGCTACACCTTCGGCAATCCGGTGATCACCAAGCGCAAGGACGGCACCTGGGTCGTCGTGTTCAGCTCCGGCTACAACAATGTCTCGCCCGGCACCGGAAAGGGCTTCCTTTACGTACTCAACGCCAACACCGGCACGGTGCTGGAAAAGATTGCCACCAACGAAGGCAGCGCCGATACGCCGAGCGGCCTGGGAAAGATCAATGCCTGGATCAACAGCACCACCAGCAACACCGCCGAACGCTTCTATGGCGGCGACCTGCTGGGCAATGTCTGGCGCTTCGACATCGACAATGTGTTGCCGCCCAGCGGCAAGGAAGCGACCCTGATCGCCGAACTCGGCAAGATCAACGGCGCCGGCACGCAGCCGATCACCACCAAGCCGGAGCTGACCGAAGTCAGCGCCGGCGGCAGCACGCATGCGGTGGTGCATGTGGCGACCGGCCGCTACCTCGGCCTGACCGACCTCAGCGATACCAGCCAGCAGTCGATCTATTCGTTCAAAGACAACCTGACGGCAGCCGGCCTGGGACAGGTGCGCACCAACGGCATGCTGGTCAAGCAGACCCTGACCTCGCGCACCGGCGACAGCGGCGAAAAAATCCGCACCTCGTCGACCAACGAGGTGGACTGGTCGACCAAGGCCGGCTGGTATGTGGACCTGAACCCGAATAACGAGTCGCCGGGCGAACGCGTCAACGTCGACATGCAGCAGCAGCTCGGCCTGCTGACGGTGGCCGCCAACGTGCCCGATGTCAACGCCTGCAACGTGGGCGGCTATGCCTGGCTGTACTCCTTCGATTACAAGACCGGCCAGTACGTCAAGAGCGCGGCGTCGGGCATGGTGGGCCGGCGCCTGAGCGCCAATGCGCTGGTCGCGGGTATCAAGACCATCAAGCTCACCACCGGAAAGACGGTGACCGTGGTCACCGATACCGGCGGCAATATCGGCAGCGTCGACGATCCGACGTCGAGCGCCTACGGCGACGGTGATGCCAAGCGCGTCTCCTGGCGCGAACTGCTGGATTGATCATGGCGGCAACGGCCATGGCGGCCCTGCGGGTGCCGCGTTACCGGCCGCTCCCGCTCTGCCTGTCTGTGGCGGCGCACCTCGCGGCGCTGCTGCTGCTGTCGCAGCACATCGGTTCGCAGGGGGCTTACGCACAAACGCAAGCGCCGATTCAGGCGCAGGCGCCGCGCGTGCTGCAGGTCAGCCTGGCGCAAGCTTCTTCGTCACGTGCAGCGCCGGCCCCGGCGGCACCTCCTGCATCTTCGACACCTGCGACAGCGTCGCCAGACCGGCTGCAGCCCCGGCAAATCCTGTCCCTACCGCCGTCGCAGAAGCCTTTGCGCCGCTCGGCCGACGCTCCGGCCGCTCCCGCTCCGCCGCCCGTCGCTAGCGAAAGCATTTCCGACACACCGCAGCCGCCGCGTCCCGCCGAGACAGCTTCCGGCACCTTGCCGGAACCGCGTTACTACCTGCTGCGCGAACTGAGCGTGCGTCCGGCGGTGCTAGACGACGCCACCACCCGCCTCGCCTTCGAAGGCGTTCCGGCGCAGACCGTGATTCTGAGACTGTTCATCAACGAGGAAGGCGGCATCGATCGCGTCGCCGCCGAACAATCGGTGCTGCCGGAAATGCATGCGCAGCGGCTGATCGAGGCATTCGCGCAGGCGCGTTTCCTGCCCGGCCAGATCGACGGTGCGCCGGTCAAGAGCCAGATGCGCATCGAAGTGCGGCTGGAAAGCGCGCTGCAGCGCGATGTCTCGCTGCAGTAATCCCTTTTTCCATCCGGTATTTCACCCGCGGCATGGCAGAAATGCTTCCCACTTTGTACACGCCCTGCCGATTTGCGCTAACGTTGAGTCTTTCCCAGTTTCAGCATCGTTCAGCATTCAAGGAGGACATCGAGATGCCGCTCTCCGCATCCCAGCTCGCGCAATTTGCCCAGGATGGTTACCTGGTGTTCAGGGGGCTGGCCGCGCCGGAAGCCTGCGCGGCGATGCAAGCCGTCACGCAGGCGCATCTGCGGCAACAGGTGGCGCCGGTGGAGTATGAAGCCGAAGTCGGCTATGCCGGCGCGCCCGCTTCGCTCGATGCGCCGGGCGGCAGGACGGTGCGGCGCCTGCGCGCGGCCTACCAGCGCGACCCGGCATTCAGGCAGTGGGCGGAAGATGCGCGCATCGCCGAATGGCTGCGGCAGCTGCTCGGCGAGCCGGTCAACCTGACGCTGGCCCACCACAATTGCGTGATGACCAAGCACCCCAACTTCGGTACCGCGACCGGCTGGCACCGCGACATCCGCTACTGGTCGTTCATGCGCAACGAGCTGGTCTCGGTCTGGCTGGCGCTCGGCAGCGAAGTCGAGGCCAACGGCGCGTTGAAGGTGATTCCGGGTTCGCACCGGCTGGATATCCGCCGTGAACAGCTCGACGATCTCGACTTCCTGCGGCCCGATGTGGCAGACAACCAGGCGATCTTCGAGCGCGGCATCACTGTCGAGCTGCAGCCGGGCGATGTGCTGTTCTTCCACAGCGGCCTGTTCCATGCGGCCGGCCGCAACAACGGCGACAAGGTGAAGACCTCGGTGGTGTTCGCCTACCGCGGCCGCAGCAACCAGCCGCTGCCCGGCAGCCGTTCGGCGGCGGCGGGCGACGTGGCGCTGAGTGACTGAGCGACTGAGCGAGAGACCGGGCGGCTGATTCGCTCATGCCTCCAGACCGAAGGCTTGCTTCAACCCTTGCCTGCCGCGCGGCGTAAGCTGCAACACTCTGGGCTGCTGCCCGCGCAGCAGCCATTTCCTTTCCACCATGGCCTGCAGCAGCGCCGCGCCGAGCGCGCCGCCGAGATGGAAGCGGCGTTCGCTCCAGTCGAGGCAGCCGCAGGCAAGCTGGCGCCGGGCGCCGCGCAGTGCGTCGAGATCGATGCCGACACTGCTGAAAGCCTGCTCGCCCTCGGCCGACAATTCCATCTGCTTGTCGCTGCGCGACAGCAAGCCGCTTTCCTCGAAGCGCTCCAGCATCTGCACCGCCAGTTCGCCGGCAAGATGGTCATAGCAGCTGCGGGCGAAGCGCATCGCCAGCGGCGTGCCCATCGATGCCGGCAGCGGACGCGGCGCCGGCTGCGGCGCGATCGCCGCCAGCGATTCCAGCGCAATGCCGACGGTATGGTTCGCCAGGCAATAGTAGCGGTGCCGGCCCTGGGTCTCGACGCGCAGCAGTTCGGCCTCCACCAGTTTGGACAGGTGGCCGCTGGCCGACTGCGCCGACACGTTGGCGGCGAACGCCAGTTCGCCCGCCGGCCTCGCGCGGCCGTCGATCAGCAGCCACAGCATCGCGGCCCGCGCCGGATCGCCCAGCAGGGCGGCCACTCTTGCAATCTGGACAGCGGATTCCATGCTTCACCCCATGATGAAATATTGAAGGGAAAACGATCCTAACATTGGAACATCTTCAGAGATCCGGCCCGATAAAAATTGAGCCGGTTCCCCCTCACCCCAACCCTCTCCCAGAGGGAGAGGGTGAGATCAGCGACCCAAAAATGAACCGTTTTTCGGGCCGAATCAACAGGAGTGTTCATGTTCGCCGTCGTATTCGAAGTTCTGCCCTCGCCTTCCGGCTATCAACGCTATCTCGACACTGCTGCGGCGCTGCGCCCGCGCCTGGACGGGATCGAAGGCTTTGTTTCCATCGAGCGTTTCCGCTGCCTCACCGCTCCCGGCTGGATATTGTCGCTGTCGTACTGGCGGCATGAAGCCGCGCTGGTGGCATGGCGCGGGCATGGCGAACACCATGCGGCGCAGCAAGCCGGGCGCGGCGGCGTGTTCGACGACTACCGGCTGCGCGTGGTGCGCATGCATGACAAGTTTCCGGCTGCGCCGGCGCAATCGCTGATCGTTCTTCAGGACGATCCTCCCGAGCGGGATAGCGGCCGGCGTTTTCAGAGCCTGGCGAATGAAAGCAGGCTGATCGGCCTTGCCGATGTCAATGCCGAAGCTGTTGCAGATGACGATACGGCCAGCCGGCACGGCATGCGCTTCGGCGAAGTGCTGCGCGACTATGGTCTGTTCGATCGCCTGCAGGCGCCGCAGCGGTTTCCCGCTGTTTCGCGTCAATGAGGCCAGCGATGGAAAACCTGTTATTCCTGCAATCCGATGTCGCCGAGCCCTTCGCCGTCTACGCGAGGCATTTGCTGCAACGGCCGGTCGCATGGGACCCTGCCAACCGCATCTGGGCGGTGTACCGGCACGCCGACTGCATGCGGCTGCTGCAGAGCGAGGCTGCGCATATTCCCGCGCTCAACCCCGGCAGCGAAAGCCGGCTGGGCGAGACGGCCCGGCTGGTGGCCGGCAGGCTGGCGCGTCTTGCCAATCCGCCGTCGCATGTGTTCTTCCGCCGAGGCCTGACGCGCCTGTTCGATCAGCTGCAGCCGGCGAGGATCGCGGATCTGCTCGACGAACTGGTCGGCGATGCGCGGCAGCTGGACTGGGTGGAGACAGTCTGCGCCAAGTTGCCGATGCTGGCGGTGATGAAGGGATTCGGCTTTTCCGGCGAAGACATCGAACGCCTGCTTCCCCTCGGCGCCCGCCTGACCCAGGTCATGCTGCCGAACAAATCGCCGCAGCAGCTTGCCGATGTCGACGCCGTGATCGGTGCGGTGTATCCGTTCGTGGACAGGCATCTTCGGCAATGTTCCGGCCTGCAGGCCGGTGAAGGCGAAGGCGATGCCGAGGCGCGTGCCGCATTGAACGCCAACCTGATCGGCATGCTGATCCAGAGCGTGGATGCCGGCCGCGGCCTGCTCGCCAACGTGCTGCTGCAGGCAATGCACCAGCCTTGCGAACCATCGCGGATGTCTTCAGCGGAATGGCGGGCATGGGTGACGGAAACCCTGCGCTTCGATCCGCCCATCCACAATACGCGGCGGGTGCTGATTGAAGACATCGAGATCGGCGGCACATGGCTGCGCAAGGGCGATGCGGTATTGCTGGTGCTGGCGGCGGCCAATCGCGATCCTGCCGTGTTCGAGCGGCCGGTCGAATTCGATCCGGGGCGCGTCAACAATGATGTGCATCTGGCATTTGGGGCGGGCATGCATCACTGCGCGGCGAAGGAGTTTGCGCAGGCAATGGCTGCGGGAGCAATGTCCGCGCTGTTCGCGCGGTATCGGGTGCGGCTGCCGGCGCAGGAGATTGCGCATGCGCCGCTGGTCAATGCGCGGCTGGCACGGCGGATTTTGGTGGAGGTGGAGCGGGTTTGATTGCGTTGCCGCCTGCTACGTCGCCCTTACGCCAGATCATCAATGATCAAATTTCCGATCGCCTCATGCAGCGCCTCGTCCACCGTGTCCAACCACACGAAGCGCAGCTGCTGCTTCGCGGCTTCGGGAATGTCGTCGATGTCTTTGCGGTTGCGGGCCGGCAGCATCACCACCTTAATGCCGGCCTGCAGCGCGGCCAGCACCTTTTCCTTGATGCCGCCCACAGGCAATACCATGCCGCGCAGGCTGATTTCGCCGGTCATCGCGCAGTCGCTGGCAACCGGCCGGTCGCGCACCAGTGAAGTCAGCGCGACGAAAATGGCCACGCCCGCGCTCGGGCCATCCTTGGGCATGGCGCCGGCCGGCACGTGCACATGGATGTCCTGCTTTTCGAAGAGGTCGGCATCGATCTGCAGTTCCGCGCAATGCGCCTTTACCAGCGTCAGCGCCGCCTGCGCGCTTTCCTTCATCACGTCGCCGAGCTGTCCGGTGAGGATAAGCTTGCCGCTGCCCGGCGTGCGGCTGGCTTCAATGAACAGGATCTCGCCGCCGGCGGCGGTCCAGGCCAGGCCGGTGGCCACGCCCGGCAGGCTGGTGCGCATGGCCAGTTCGCTTTCATATTTCTTCGGCCCCAGGATCTCGGCCAGGTCGCCTGCCTCGATGCGCAAGGCCTCTGTGCCGCCTTCGCCTTCGGCGATGCGCATCGCCACATGGCGGAACACGTTGCCGATCTCGCGTTCCAGGCTGCGCACGCCGGCCTCGCGAGTGTAGTCGCGGATAAGGACATCGAGCGCGGCATCGCTGAGCTCGCAATGCTGCGGTGTAATGCCGTCGGCTTCGAGCTGGCGCGGAATCACGTAGCGGCGGGCAATCTGCGCCTTTTCCTCGGTGGTATAGCCGGGCAGCTGCAGCACTTCCATGCGATCGAGCAAGGGACCGGGAATGGTGTCGAGCATGTTGGCGGTGCCGATAAACATCACCTTCGACAGGTCGAAGGGCTGCGCCAGGTAATTGTCGCGGAACGAGTTGTTCTGCTCCGGGTCCAGCACTTCCAGCAGGGCGGCGGAAGGATCGCCGTGCATGCCGCCGCTGCCGAGCTTGTCCATTTCGTCGAGCATCATCACGCAGTTATGCGTGCCGGCCTTGCGCAACGCCTGGATGATATTGCCCGGCAAGGCGCCGACATAGGTGCGCCGGTGTCCGCGCACCTCGGCTTCGTCGTGCACGCCGCCCAGGCTCACGCGCGCGAACTTGCGGCCGGTGGCGCGGGCGATGCTCTGGCCGAGCGAAGTCTTGCCCACGCCTGGCGGGCCGACGAAGCACAGGATGGGGCTCCTGCCCTCGGGGTTGAGCTTGCGCACCGCGAGGTATTCGAGGATGCGGCGCTTGACCTTGTCCAGCCCGAAATGATCCTCGTCGAGAATGCGGCGAGCCTCGGCGATGTCGATCCGGTCGTCGCTGCGCTTCGACCATGGCAGCTCGGTCATCCACTCCAGGTAGGTGCACAGCATCGAATACTCTGCGGCCGCTTCCGGCATGCGCCTCAGCCGCTGCAGTTCCTTGCGCACATGCGCCTCGACTTCGGGCGGCATGCCGGCCCTGCCGATGGCTTCGGCCAGTTTTTCGGCTTCGGCGTCGCCGGCTTCGGTTTCTCCGAGCTCGTGCTGTATGGTCTTGAGCTGCTCGCGCAGCAGGAACTCGCGCTGCCGGTCTTCCATGCGCTCCTTGGTCTGCGCATGGATTTCCTCGGACAGGCGCAGCACTTCGATGCGTTCGGCAAGATGGCTGATCACGTGATCCAGGCGCGGCACCAGGTCCCGGGTTTCGAGGATCTGCTGCTTCTGCACCAGCGGCAGGTCCATCAGGCCGCAGACGAAGTCGGCGAGTTCTGCGGCCGATGTCATGTTCTGCGCGGCGGCGGCCAGTTCCGGCGGCGCCTGCGGCAGCAGGTCGATGATTTCGGTGGACAGCTGCTTGAGCTGGTGCAGCCTCGCTTCGATCTCGGTGCCCTGTTCCGTCGAGCCGGCAATGCGCTCGATGCGAGCGACATAGAAAGGATAGCCGTCGAGGAACTCGATGATGCGGAAGCGCTGTTGCCCCTGGCACACGATGTAATGCCCGCCTTCGTCGGAGGTGAGATAGCGCAGGACGCTGGCGACGGTGCCCACCTGGTAGAGCTGGTCGGCGGTCGGCGCTTCATGCTCCGAATCATGCTGCAGCAGCAGGCCGATCTCATGCTCGCCGCGCACGGCTTCCTGCGCCGCGGCGATCGAGCTTTCGCGGCCGACGCTGATGGGTACGATCATGCCGGGAAACAGCACGAGGTAGCGCACCGGAATGATGATCATCGCGTCCGGCGGCAGCGCAGGCAGCTTGCTCGGCTCCGCCTTGATCCGGTCCATCGCGGTGCTGCTTTGCCCGCCAAGGCTTGCCTCAAGGAGATGAACCTGCTCGAGTTTGATCATGACGCTCCTCTTGCTCCTGCTTCCGAAGTCCGTGGGCGGCATTCAGGCGAACGCCGTCCGGTAATATTTCAGGAGTTTGACAAGGGCATGCCGGGGCTGTTCCGGCGAAAACGATGATGCCGGATAAGCCGCAGGACGATGGGGAGCGCTTCGGTGTTAGATGAGGCCTTCGAACAGGAGCACGTCGACCATGTCGCCGGCTTGGACCTTGTCCTGTTCATGATGCAGCACCACGATGCAATTGGCTTCGGACATCGAGCGCAGGATGCCCGAACCCTGGGCGCCGGTGATGCGCACCCGCTGCACGCCATCCTCGTCGGTGGACACGATGCCGCGCTGGTATTCGGTGCGCCCGGGCTTCTTGCGGACCGGCGCCGCCGACGCCACGCGCATGAGGGGCAGCCTCGACGGCTGCGCGCCCATCATGCGCAGCAGCGCATCGCGGGCGAAGAAATAGAAGGTGACCATCACCGCCACCGGGTTGCCGGGCAGGCCGAACAGGCAGGCGCTTTTTCCATTCGAGGAAATCTTTCCGAAGGCCATGGGCCGGCCGGGCCGCATGCCGATCGTCCAGAACGTCACGTCGCCCAGCGCCGCCATCATCTGCTTCGTATAGTCGGCCTCGCCCACCGACACGCCACCGGAAGTGATCACCGCGTCGGCGCTTTCGCAGGCGATGCGGAACGCCTGCTCCAGCGAAGCCGGGTCATCCTTGACCACGCCCATGTCGACGATTTCGCAGCCGAGCCGCTTCAGCATGCCGTACAGGGTGTAGCGGTTACTGTCATAGACGCAGCCGGCGTCGAGCGGTTCACCGATGGAGCGCAATTCGTCGCCGGTCGAAAAGAAGGCCACGCGCAGCCGGCGCCGCACCGGCACCTCGGCGATGCCGAGCGAAGCCAGCAAGCCGAGATCGGCCGGGCGCAGGATCTTTCCGGCCGCCAGCGCCGGCTTGCCGGCTTCCAGGTCCTCGCCGCGCAGCCGGCGGTTGTCGCCGGTCTTCACCGCGTCGGCGGGAATCGTGACCCGGCCCTCGCCCGCATCCTGCGTGAATTCCTGCGGCACCACGGTATCGCAGCCGGCGGGCATCGGCGCGCCGGTCATGATGCGCACGCACTGGCCTGCCTGCACCGCGCCCTCGAAGCGGCCGCCGGCATGGATGGTGGCAACGATCTGCAGCGTCGCCGGCGCCCCGGGAGCGAGATCGGCGCCGCGCACCGCATAACCGTCCATGGCCGAATTGTCATGCTGGGGAACATTAATCGGCGAAATGATGTCGTGCGCCAGCACGCGGTCGAGCGCGCTGCGCAGCGCCACCTTTTCCACCGCCTCGACCGGCGCGACGACATCGCGGATGATGCGCTGCGCCTGAGCGACCGGCAGCGCGTTGGGATCGTAATCGGACAGGCAGCTGATGACTTCGGAGAGGCTTGGCATGGCGGCGTGGATGGCTTCTGAAGAAAGTTGAACGGCGCAATAGACGGATCAGGCGGATTCGAAGCGGCGCAGCTCTTCGAGGGTATTGATGTTGCGGAACGCGGCATCATCCGGAAAATGCACTTCGACAAACCTGAGCGAACGGTACCATTTGTCGATCTTGCGCTCGCCGGCCTGCAGAAAAACCGTCAGGCTGGGCAGCACCGAGGACTTCATCAGGCAGAACACCGGATGCGGCTGGCGGCGTCCGTCTTCCTCCGTGACCGCCACCGCCAGCTCGGCATCCCGTGCCTCCAGCTCGGCGGCGAGGCGCGGCACCAGGTCCTGCGGCAGGAAGGGCGAATCGCAGGGCGCGGTCACCAGGTATTCTGACTCGCAATGCGAGAGCCCCGTCTGCAGTCCGGCGAGCGGGCCTTCGAAGCCGCCCAGCTGATCCGGCCAGACCGGAAAGCCGAAACCTTCGTAAGGGCCGATGTTCTGGTTGGCATTGATCATCAATGTTCCGACCTGCGGCGACAGTCTCATGATCACATGCAACACCATGGGTGCGCTTCGGAAAGTCTGCAATCCCTTGTCGACATGGCCCATGCGCGAGCCGCGTCCGCCGGCGAGGATCAGTCCGGTGATCTGTTCAGGTGCGATCGTCATGTTCTGTTTCCATAGGAAGTGAAGGGCCGGGAGTGGCGGACATTGTAGTTCCTGCATCGCATCCGTGTCGATGCAGCCGCTGCAGGCAGCGCCGGCCCCGGGCGCCGGCCGCACATCCGGATGGCCGGACGGCCGGGACCATGCAAAGTCCGAGCGCGGGAACGGCAATCTGGTTTAGACTTCAGCCATCTATTCAGGAGAAGCAATGAGCATTTCGATTGAAGCAGTCAAGGCCGCCCTGTCCCAGGTCGTCGATCCCAACACCGGCAAGGATCTGGTGTCTGGCAAGTCGGCAAAGAACATCCGCCTCGACGGCGCCGACGTCATGCTCGACGTCGAACTCGGCTATCCCGCCAAAAGCCAGATGGACGGCATCCGCAAGGCCGTGATCACCGCGGTGCGCGCGGTGGAGGGCGCGGGCAACGTCAGCGTCAATGTCACCTCGAAGATCATCGCCCACACCGTGCAGCGCGGCGTCAAGCTGATGCCGAACGTCAAGAACATCATCGCCGTCGCCTCCGGCAAGGGCGGCGTCGGCAAGTCCACCACCGCGGTCAACCTGGCGCTGGCGCTGGCGGCCGAGGGCGCGCAGGTCGGCATTCTCGACGCCGACATCTACGGCCCGTCGCAGCCGATGATGATGGGCATCAATGCCCGCCCCGAAACGGTGGACGGCAAGACCATGGAACCGCTGGAAAACCATGGCCTGCAGGTCTCCTCGATCGGCTTCATGATCGATCCCGACGAGCCGATGGTCTGGCGCGGCCCCATCGTCACGCAGGCGCTGCAGCAATTGCTGGAGCAGACCAACTGGCGCGACCTAGACTACCTGATCGTCGACATGCCGCCGGGCACCGGCGACGTGCAGCTGACGCTGTCGCAGAAAGTGCCGGTCACCGGCGCGGTGATCGTGACCACGCCGCAGGACATCGCGCTGCTCGACGCGCGCAAGGGCCTGAAGATGTTCGAGAAGGTCGGCATTCCCATCCTCGGCATCGTGGAAAACATGAGCGTGCACATCTGCTCCAGCTGCGGCCATGCGGAACCGATCTTCGGCCAGGGCGGCGGCGAAAAGATGTGCGCCGAATACGGCGTGGATTTCCTGGGCGCGCTGCCGCTGACCATGTCCATCCGCGAGCAGGCCGACTCCGGCCGCCCGACCGTGGTGGCCGATCCCGACGGACAGGTCGCGGACATCTACAAGGCCATCGCCCGCAAGGTGGCGGTCAAGGTTGCCGAAAAGGCAAAGGACATGAGCAGCAAGTTCCCGAGCATCGTCATCAAGAACGACTGAGCCGCCCTGCCCTTTAGTTCTCCGTCTCTCGCAGGCATGAACGCATTTGCGCTCATGCCTGCGCACTCCGTCTCCCCCTGCAGTCTTTCCTTTCACCATCCTTACACCTGCGCAACAGGAAAAATTTTCACCTGTCGGCCGCGCCGCTGTAAAAAGCACCTGCAATTTTCCTTTTTTTGGCGCACTATTACGTCAGCATAATTTGAAGGCACAGGACCGCCCCGAGTCCTGGAGAAAAGATGGAGACAGAAGCCCTAACGGTCGCCGTGGTGATGCAGCGCACCGCAATCGCCAACCGCTGGCAGCCTTACGCATGGAAGCCGATCGAGCTTTCCATCGGCATTCCTATACAGGGTGAACCCGTGCGCTGCCTGCGCAGCGAGGAAGCCGATACCCGCTGGCTGTTCGGCGGGTTCGACGTGCGCCTCTACACCGACGAGGCGGAGGGTTATTTTCTCAACATCGATTCCGCGGTTCCCTGCTGGTTCATCATGTGGCGCATCGAAGAGATCGACGGCGCCGAAGTCGCCGTGCCCAAGCAGGTCACGCTGTCCTACAACGAAGCCGCGCGGCTGATGGATGGCGGCGAGCGCGTCGACACCCTGCCCGCGCCGGCCGAGATCATCGAGCACCTGCGCCGCTTCGTGGAGCAGCATTACCGGCCGGAGCCGAAGAAGAAGCGGCGCAAGCCTTCCTTCGAAGGCGGTGCCGGCGTGGCGCAGATGGCGAGCGAGGAAGGAAAGGCCCATGGAAGCTGAAAGCTTTTTCGCGCGCTGGTCGAAGCGCAACGCCGAAGCGGCCGATGAAAAAAAGCAGGCAGCCCCGGCCGAAGACGCGCAGCCGGTACCGGTGGATGACGCGCCCCGCCCTCCGCCCACGCTGGAAGAGGTCGCCGCACTGACGCCGGAATCCGACTTCAAGCCCTTCGTCGCGCGCGGCGTGGACGAAAACGTGCGCCGCTCGGCGATGAAGAAGCTGTTCGCCGATCCGCAATTCAACGTGATGGATGGGCTGGACGTCTACATCGACGACTACAGCAAGTTCCAGCCGATGACGCCGCAGATCCTGGCATCGCTCAATCATGCGCAGGCGCTGCTCGATCCGCTGTCTCAGGTAGAGAATCCGCTGATGCGCCTGCTGCAGCAGGCGGTGGAAGACACCGAACCCGCGCCATCCATGGAAGCGGCGGCGCAGGCTGCCGTCACCGCACCCGCATCGCCCTCCGACCCCGCTTCCACATCCGGCGCGGATACCGATCAGGCCGCGCAACAGCGGCAAGACCTCAACACGACTCCGAACCAGGCTTCACATGACCACCCAATATAAAGTCTGCAGCTGCAACCACACCATGCCGCTCGATGCCGCCGCCGGCGCGGCGCTTGGGGAGGCGCTCGGCACGGCGGCGCTCAAGCCGGCCAGCCAGCTGTGCCGGCGCGAAGTCGGCGGCTATCTCGACACGCTGCAGGGCGTGGACCGTGTCGTCGTCGGCTGCACCCAGGAACAGGCGCTGTTTTCCGAACTGGCCGAGCAGAAGCAGGCGGTGGCGCCGATACGCTTCGTCAACCTGCGCGAATCCGGCGGCTGGGGCAGGGAGGCGAAGCAATCGCTGCCGAAGATGGCGGCGCTGCTGGCCGCCGCCGCGCTGCCCGACGTGGAGCCGGTTCCCACCGTCGACTACGATTCCGGCGGCCAGGCGCTGCTGATCGGCCCGGCCGCGCGCGTGCTGCCCTGGGCGAAGCGCCTGTCGTCCCAGCTGCAGGTGAGCATGCTGCTGACTTCCGGCGATGCCGGGCAGGCGCTGCCGGAGCGCAGCATGCCGGTGTTCTCGGGCACCAGGGTCAGCATCGACGGCTGGCTGGGCGCCTTCAAAGTGCGCTGGCAGCAGGCCAATCCCATCGACCTCGAACTCTGCACCCGGTGCAATGCGTGTATCAGCGCCTGCCCCGAGAATGCGATCGACCTGAACTACCAGGTCAACCTCGATGCCTGCGGCTCGCACCGCGACTGCATGAAGGCCTGCGGCGCCATCGGCGCCATCGACTTCCTGCGGGAGGACACCGGGCGCGGCGGCGACTTCGACCTGATCTTCGACCTGTCCGACCAGCCGCTGATCGCGCTGCACCAGCCGCCGCAGGGCTATTTCGCGCCCGGCGCCGATCCCTTCGCGCAGGCCGAACAGGCGCTGCAGATGGCGCAGATGGTCGGCGAATTCAGCAAGCCGAAGTTCTTCGTCTACAAGGAAAAGATCTGCGCGCACAGCCGCAACCAGACCATCGGCTGCAATGCCTGCGTCGAAGTCTGCTCGGCGCAGGCCATCGGCCATGCCGGCAACCATATCAAGGTCAATCCCAACCTGTGCGTCGGCTGCGGCGCCTGCACCACGGTCTGCCCGTCGGGCGCGCTCAGCTATGCGTATCCTCGCGCGACCGACCTCGGACGCCGCATCAAGACCATGCTGACCGCGTATGCCAGTGCCGGCGGCCGCCAGCCCGCATTGCTGCTGCACAGCCAGGCGAAGGGCGCGGAGATGCTGCTCGAACTCGGCCGCCAGGCCGGCACCGGCGCGCTGCGCGGCCTGCCGGCGCGGGTGATGCCGGTGGACCTGCACCACGTGGCCTCGGTCGGCATCGACGGCTGGCTGGGGGCGATCGCGCACGGTGCATCCAATGTGCTGGTGCTGGCCAGCGGCGAGGAAGCGCCGCAATACCTGGCGGCGCTGGAAAAGCAGATCGAGGTGGCGCAGGCCATCCTCGCCGGGCTTGGCTACGAAGGAAAGCATGTCGTGCTGCTGCGCGCATCGAGCGCGCGCGAACTCGATGCGCGGCTGCAGGAATTTCAGTTGAATGCACCCGTCGCAGTCCCGGCGCAGCGCGCCGCGTTCAACATCGCGTCGGAAAAGCGCACCACGCTGGAGTTCGCGTTCGATCATTTGCTCAAGCATGCGCCGGCGCCGAAGACCGAGATCGCGCTGCCGGCCGGCGCTCCCTTCGGCAGCGTCAGCGTCAATGCCTCGGCCTGCACGCTCTGCATGTCCTGCGTCGGCGCCTGCCCGGAATCGGCGCTGATCGACAATCCCAACCTGCCGCAGCTGCGCTTCATCGAAAAGAACTGCGTGCAGTGCGGCCTGTGCGAAAAGACCTGCCCGGAAAACGCGATCAGCCTGACGCCGCGCCTGCTGCTGGGCGATGCGGCGAAGCAGCCGGCGGTGCTCAACGAAGCCCAGCCCTATCACTGCGTGCGCTGCAGCAAACCGTTCGGCACGCTGCAGATGATCGAGAACATGCTATCCAAGCTGTCGCTGCACGGCGCCTTCGCCGGCAACATCGAGCGCCTGAAGATGTGCTCCGATTGCCGCGTGATCGACATGATGGACAACAGGAAGGAAACCTCGATCCTGGAGCTGAAGCGATGATGGCGCGCTTCAGTAAAGCTAAAGCCGCGAAGCCGATCGCACCGACCTCCGATAAGCCGACGAACACATGACTACTGCCCAAGCGCTCAAATTCGAAGCTCCCGACCAGGGCGAGGAAACCGCCCGCGCCGACCTCTACGGCTTGCTGGCAGCGCTGTTTTATGCGCCGCCGCCGGCAGAGCTGCTGGCGGCCATCGCCGCTTCCTCCACGGAAGGCGAAGGCATCCTGCAGCAGGCCTGGGGCGAGGTCGCAGCCGCTTGCAGGCAAACCGATCCGGAATCCCTGCGCGAACTGTACGAGTCGCTCTTCATCGGCGTGGGCAAGCCGGACCTCATGCTCTACGGTTCATATTACATGTCCGGCTTCCTGATGGAAAAGCCGTTGGCGGCACTGCGCGCCGATCTCGACCGGATGGGCCTGCAGCGCGACGAACATGTGCCCGAAAGCGAAGACCATATCGCCACGCTGTGTGAAGTGATGCGCTACCTGATCGCGTCGGATGATGCGCTGCACGCCAACCTGGCGACACAGAAGCAATTCTTCGCCGACCACCTGCAGCCGTGGGTGATACAGATGTGCGATGCCGTCATCGAGCATCCGCAGGCAGGCTTCTATGCTGCGGTCGCACAATTGGCGAAGAGCTTTTTCGAGGTGGAGATGCAGGCATTCGACATGGCTTGAAACGGGAACACTTTCCGTAGATGAAAATTTTTCACCTGCAATCAATCTACATGGACAAATGTTCTAATCAGTGCAATTCAACAAAAATTGTGCTACTTTGAAATGCACAATATGCGTACATGAAACAACCCAAACGCAATTCACGCGTTTCAAAAAAAATAGCAGGCAGAGCGAACAACGCTCCAGGAGACGACATCATGGCAGAGCAGAACAAGGTAGCCCGCAGGACTTTCTTCGCGGGACTGGGCCTGGCCGCCGCGGCCGGCATCGCCGCAAAGTTTTCCCCCAAGACCAGCGCACCCGAGGCGGACGGCAAGGCCGCCGAGCCCCAGGGCGACGGCTACCGCCTGACCGAACACATCAAGAAGTACTACCGAACTACCACCATTTAATCCACCGTTCAACCCTTACGGGAGACGACCATGCTGTTGACTCGCAAAGGCCAGTCAGGCCAGCGCTCGCCCAATCGATTCACGTCCAGCCTGTCCGAGAGCCTGTCGCGCGCGCTGCCGACAATGGACCGGCGCACTTTCCTTAAACGTTCCGGCATCGGCATCGGCGCCGGCATCGCCGCTTCCCAGCTCAACCTGATCCAGAAGGCCAGGGCGGCCGACGGCGCCAAGCCGACCGGCAACGGCAAGGTCGAGGTGCGGCGCACGGTCTGCACCCATTGCTCGGTCGGCTGCGCGGTGGATGCGGTGGTGGAGAACGGCGTCTGGGTGCGGCAGGAACCGGTGTTCGATTCGCCGATCAACCTCGGCGCGCACTGCGCGAAAGGCGCGGCGCTGCGTGAGCACGGCCACGGTGAATACCGGCTGAAATACCCGATGAAGCTGGTCAACGGCAAGTACCAGCGCATCAGCTGGGACCAGGCGCTCAACGAGATCTCGGCCAGGATGCTCGATATCAGGAAGACCAGCGGCCCGGATTCGGTGTTCTTCGTCGGCTCCTCCAAGCACAACAACGAACAGGCGGCGCTGCTGCGCAAGTTCGTGTCCTTCTTCGGCACCAACAACACCGACCACCAGGCCCGCATCTGCCACTCGACCACCGTCGCCGGCGTTGCCAACACCTGGGGCTACGGCGCGATGACCAACAGCTACAACGATATGCAGAACGCCAAGGCGGTCATGTATATCGGTTCCAATGCCGCCGAGGCGCACCCGGTGTCGATGCTGCACATGCTGCATGCGAAGGAAAACGGCACCAAGATGATCGTGGTCGATCCGCGCTTTACCCGCACCGCGGCCAAGGCCGACCAGTACATCCGCATCCGTTCCGGCACCGACATCCCGTACCTGTACGGCATGCTGTACCACATCTTCAAGAACGGCTGGGAAGACAAGCAGTACATCAACGACCGCGTCTACGGCATGGACAAGATCCGCGAAGAGGTGATGACCTGGACGCCGGAACGCGTCGAGGAAGCCTGCGGCGTGACCGAAGCCGAGCTGTACAAGGCGGCCGAGACCATGGCCAAGAACCGGCCGTCCTCGCTGGTCTGGTGCATGGGCCAAACCCAGCACACCATCGGCAATGCGATGGTGCGCGCTTCCTGCCTGGTGCAGCTGGCGCTGGGCAACATCGGCGTCTCCGGCGGCGGCGCCAACATCTTCCGCGGCCACGACAACGTGCAGGGCGCCACCGACGTCGGCCCCAACCCCGATTCCCTGCCCGGCTACTACGGCCTGGCCACCGGCTCCTGGAAGCACTGGGCGGCGGTGTGGGGCGTGGATTATGAATGGATCAAGAAGCAGTTCGTGTCGCAGGCGATGATGGAAAAGTCCGGCACCACCGTCTCGCGCTGGGTCGATGCGGTGCTGGAAAAGAACGAGCTGATCGACCAGGACAACAACGTCAAGGCGATGCTGTTCTGGGGCCATGCGCCGAACTCGCAGACGCGCGGCCTGGACATGAAGAAGGCGCTCGACAAGCTCGACATGCTAGTGGTGATCGACCCCTATCCGTCGGCCACCGCGGCGATGGCGGCGATGAAGGTCGACGGCCAGGAACTCAATCCGAACCGCGCGGTGTACCTGCTGCCGGCGGCGACGCAGTTCGAGACCTCCGGTTCGGTCACCGCGTCGAACCGCTCGATCCAGTGGCGCGAAAAAGTCATCGAGCCGCTGTTCGAATCGCGCACCGACCACATGATCATGTATCAGCTGGCGGAAAAGCTCGGCTTCGGCAAGGAGCTCGTCGCCAAGATCAAGCTGGTGCCCGGCAAGGGCGGCATGATGGAACCGGAGCCGGAAGACATGCTGCGCGAGATCAACCGCGGCACCTGGACCATCGGTTACACCGGCCAGTCGCCCGAGCGGCTCAAGGCGCACATGAAGAACATGCACCTGTTCGACGTGAAGACGCTGCGCTGCAAGGGCGGCAAGGATGCGGCCACCGGCTACGACATGACCGGCGACTACTTCGGCCTGCCCTGGCCCTGCTACGGGACGCCGGAGATGAAGCATCCGGGCACCCACATCCTGTACAACACCAACCAGCACGTGATGGACGGCGGCGGCAACTTCCGCGCCAACTTCGGCGTCGAGCGCGACGGCGTCAATCTGCTGGCCGAGGACGGCTCGCATTCGGTGGGCGCCGACATCACCACCGGCTATCCGGAATTCGACCATGTGCTGCTGAAGAAGCTCGGCTGGTGGGACGACCTCACCGATGCGGAGAAGAAGGCGGCCGAAGGCAAGAACTGGAAGACCGATCTGTCGGGCGGCATCCAGCGCGTCTGCATCAAGGTGCACGGCGTGCATCCGTTCGGCAATGCCAAGGCGCGCGCGGTGGTATGGAACTTCCCCGACCCGGTGCCGAAGCACCGCGAGCCGCTGTACGGCACGCGTCCGGATCTGGTGGCCAAGTATCCGACGCATGACGACAAGATGGCCTTCTGGCGGCTGCCGACGCTGTACAAATCGGTGCAGCAGAAGAACGTGGAAGCCAAGCTGCACGAGAAATTCCCGATCATCCTGACGTCGGGACGGCTGGTGGAATACGAAGGCGGCGGCGAGGAAACCCGCTCCAACCCGTGGCTGGCCGAACTGCAGCAGGACAACTTCGTGGAGATCAATCCGAAGGCGGCGGCCGACCGCGGCATCCGGGACGGCGAATACGTAATCGTGTCGACCCCGACCGGCGCCCGCATCAAGGTGAAAGCGCTGGTGACGCAGCGCGTCGGCGCCGATACCGCGTTCATCCCGTTCCATTTCTCGGGCTGGTGGCAGGGCAAGGACATGCTCGAGTACTACCCCCAGGGCGCGGCCCCGGTGGTGCGCGGCGAGGCGGTCAATACCGCGACCACCTACGGCTACGACTCGGTGACCATGATGCAGGAAACCAAGACCACCATCTGCAACATCGAACGCTTTACTGCCTGACGGAGACACGACATGGCACGAATGAAATTCATCTGCGACTCGGAGCGCTGCATCGAGTGCAACAGCTGCGTCACTGCCTGCAAGAACGAGCATGAGGTTCCGTGGGGCGTGAACCGCCGCCGGGTGGTGACCGTCAACGACGGCATCGTCGGCCAGGAAAAATCGGTCTCGGTGGCCTGCATGCATTGCTCGGATGCGCCCTGCATGGCGGTCTGCCCGGTCGACTGCTTCTACCGCACCGACGAAGGCGTGGTGCTGCACAACAAGGATACCTGCATCGGCTGCGGCTACTGCTCGTATGCCTGCCCGTTCGGCGCGCCGCAGTTCCCCTCCTCCGGCACCTTCGGCCTGCGCGGCAAGATGGACAAGTGCACCTTCTGCGCCGGCGGCCCCGAGGAGAACGGATCCAAGGCCGAGTTCGACAAGTACGGCCGCAACCGCCTGGCCGAAGGCAAGCTGCCGGCCTGCGCCGAAATGTGCTCGACCAAGGCGCTGCTCGGCGGCGACGGCGACATGGTGGCCGACATCTTCCGCAGCCGCGTCCTGCGGCGCGGCAAGGGCAGCGAAGTCTGGGGCTGGGGCACCGCCTACGGCAAGGCGCCCAACGGTGAGGCCAAGGCGCCGGAAGGAACCAAGTCATGATGCGCATCCTGATATCCGCCGCCTGCGCGGCCATGCTGGCCGGACTTGCCGGCTGCGGCGAACTCGACCAGAGCATGACGGCCGACAACACCAACCGCAGCGATGCCGCTCCCTGGCAGGGCGCGAAGAACAGCTATGTGGAGCAGGGCTGGAAGGCCGGCGACAAGGCCAGCTGGGAAAAGCAGCTGCAGACGCGCGGACAGGCGCAGAACGAATACCTGAAGTCCAACTAGCGTTCCAGTCAGGGCGGCGCCTCGGCGCCGCTCCGGTCCGCAGAAGGGAAACCATCATGAAAACATGGATCACCGGCCTTGCCCTGTCGCTGATGCTCGGCGGCGCGGCGCATGCGCAAGAGGCGAAGACGCCGGTTGCAGCACCGGCTTCCGCAGCCGCAGCGCCGGCAGCGCAGGCGCAAACGCCGCTCAATGTCGAATCGATCGACATCCTGAAGCAGAACCAGGCCGAACGCAGCCTCACCCAGCCCGGCAACAACGCGCCGGTCTGGCGCCAGGTCAAGGAAGGCACGAACCACTATACCAGCCTGCCCGGCCCGGAGATGGGCGTGCTGATCCAGCCCAAGGCGCAGTTCCCGGGACAGGACCGCGCGACCACCGCCGGCGAGGCATGGAGGCAATACCGCAACGGCCCGCTGATGCAGATCGGCGGCTGGCTGCTGATCCTCGCGGTGCTCGCGCTGGCCGCGGTGTACTTCATCAAGGGTCCGATCAGATTGAAGGGCGCCCGCACCGGCCGCCTGATCGAGCGCTTCACCTCGCTCGAGCGCATCACTCACTGGACGGTGGCCATTACCTTCCTGACGCTCGCCATCTCCGGCGTCATCATGCTATTCGGCAAATACGTGCTGCTGCCGGTGTTCGGCCATACGCTGTTCGGCTGGCTGGCCTATGCCTGCAAGAACATCCACAACTTCGTCGGCCCGCTGTTCTCGCTGTCGCTGATCGTGATGTTCGTCATTTTCGTCAAGGACAACCTGCCCAACCGTTCCGATGCGGTATGGATCAAGCGCCTGGGCGGCGCTATCGGCAAGGAGCATGTCAAATCCGGCCGTTTCAATGCCGGCGAAAAGATGTGGTTCTGGGGCGGCGTCACGCTGCTCGGCCTGATCGTCAGCGCCTCCGGCTTCGTGCTCGACATGCTGGTGCCCGGCATGCTGTATACCCGAGGCACGATGCAGGTCGCCAACGTAATCCACCTGGTGGCGGCGGTGCTGGTGTTCGCGATGTCGCTCGGCCACATCTACATGGGCTCGATCGGCACCGAGGGCGCCTATGAAGCGATGCGCAGCGGCTATGTTGACGACACCTGGGCCAGGGAACACCATGAGCTGTGGTACGAGCAGGTGCAGAGCGGCGAAGTGCCGCGCGTGCGCTCGAATCCGCCCGCAGGCGGCGGCGCACCGGTCAAGACGGTTTGAGGAGAATGCAATGAAGAAATGCTTATCTGGTCTGACACTGGCTGCCTTCACAGCTTTCGGTCTGGCGGCCGGCGCGGCGCATGCCAAGCTGCCGCCTCCCACGCCGGAAGCCAAGGCCGCCGCCGATGCCGCGAAGGACAAGGCGGCATGGGGCGAGAAGGTAGCGGCCTATAAACTTTGCCTGTCGCAGGACAAGACCGCTGCGTATTACCAGAAGAACAAGGAAGGCGCGAAGAAGCCGACCGTGGAAACGCCGGCCTGCACCGACCCCGGACCGTATGTGCCGCCGGCGCCGCAGGCAGCAGCGGCGGCTCCGGCAACTCCGGCCGCGCCTGCAGCTGCAACCCCCGCTGCTGCAGTTGCAACCCCGGCAACATCGACAGCATCAACAACAGGCGCGCCTGCCACGAAGTAACCCGCGTATCGCTGATACACTGTTTGCCGTCCCAAGCAGAAAAGCCTCCCGCATGCCACGCCGCCCTCACCTCACCAATGCCGCCGCCAATCTGACGCAGGAAGTCGAGGTCATGGACGAGCGCGGCAGGCTTTCCACGATTTCCATTCCCGCCGAGCGGCCGCTCACCGTCTATGTCGACAAGCGCGAACTGGTCACGCTGATGACGCTGGGCGGCGCGCCGGAAGCGCTGACGCTCGGCTACCTGCGCAACCAGCGCCTGGTGCGCTCGGTGGAAGACATCGAATCGGTCACCGTGGACTGGGAAGTGGGCGCGGTGGCCGTGAAGACTTACACCGGCATCGCCGACATCGAGGAACGCACTTCGAAGAAGGTGGTCACCACCGGCTGCGGCCAGGGCTCGGTGTTCGGCGGACTGATGGATGAGGTCGACCAGATCACCCTGCCGCCGGAGGCGCGGCTCAAGCAATCGACGCTGTACCGGATCGTCGACACCATCCGCACCCAGCAGTCGATCTACAAGCAGGCCGGCTCGGTGCACGGCTGCGCGCTGTTTTCCGGCGACGGCGAGCTGCTGCATTTCGTCGAGGACGTGGGCCGCCACAATGCGGTCGACTCCATCGCCGGCCGCATGTGGCTCGACGACGTCGGCGGCAACGACAAGGTGTTCTACACCACCGGCCGGCTGACTTCGGAAATGGTGATCAAGGGCGCGCAGATGGGCATTCCCTTCCTGCTGTCGCGCTCGGGCACCACCCAGATGGGCCACATGGTGGCCGCCAAGCTCGGCATGTCGCTGCTGGCGCGCTGCACCGGCAAGCATTTCCTGGCGCTGACGGGGCGCGAACGGTTGATCATGGAGCCGCACCTGGCCGACGTGCTGCGCATCGCGTAATCCCCTGAAAGCCTAATAGCATAAGCGCCGCCGCTCTGGCACACTTGCCCTATTCCGTTTCGGTCAATCTCCGCCGCACCCCATGCATTTGCTCGACGCCATCCGCGATGCCTTTCTCCTGCTGCTATCCGGCGATGCCGACCTGTGGGGCATTATCTGGCTCTCGATCAAGACCACCCTGCTCGCGCTGTTGATCGCCGCGCCGCTGGCCGTGCTGCTCGGCTACCTGATCGCCGCCCGTTCCTTCGCCGGACGCCGCATCCTGATCTGGCTGGTGCAGGCATCGATGTCACTGCCTACCGTGCTGATCGGCCTGCTGCTTTACCTGACGCTGTCGCGCCAGGGGCCGCTGGGCGACCTGCGCTGGCTGTTTTCGCAATCCGCTATCGTGGCCGGGCAGGTGCTGATCTCGCTGCCGGTGCTGACCGCCTTCACGCTGGCCGCCGTGCAGGCGGCCGACCTGCGCGTGGCCGAAACCGCCGTCACGCTCGGCGCCTCGCCATGGCGGGTGATGCGCACCGTGCTGCACGAGGTGCGCTACGGCGTGATGGCGGCGGTGATCAGCGGCTTCGGCCGCGTCATCTCGGAGGTCGGCTGCGCGATCATGGTGGGAGGCAACATCGCCGGCGAGACGCGCACCATCACCACCGCCATCGCGCTCGAGACCAGCAAGGGCGAGTTCGCGCAGGGCATCGCGCTCGGCATCGTGCTGGTGACCATCGCGCTGGCAATCAATGCGTTCATGGTGGCGGTGCAGGGCGATCCGCGTGCCGCGCGAGGTGCGGCATGAGCGAGCTGCTCAGCATCGAACGCCTGTGCAAGCGCTTCGGCGAGCGGGAACTGTTCAATATCGACAGGCTGTTCATCCACCAGGCCGCCGCCTATGTGCTGACCGGGCTCAACGGCGCCGGCAAGAGCACGCTGCTGCGGGTGCTGGCGGGCCTGGAGCAGGCGGACGCGCAGCGCGTCAGCTTCCTGGGAAAGGACGCGAGCCTGTCGCCCTACTGCCGCGCGATGCGCGAAGCGGTGGTCTACGTGCACCAGCACCCGGTAATGTTTTCCACCAGCGTTGCGCACAATATCGCCTACGGGCTGGAAGCGCGCGGCATGCCGAAAGCGGAAATTGCGCGGCTGGTGGAAGAGGCGATGCAATGGGCCGGCGTCGAACACCTGCGCGACAGCAAGCCGCTGACCTTGTCCGGCGGGGAAAAGCAGCGCATCGCGCTGGCGCGCGCCAAGGTGCTGTCGCCCAAGCTGCTGCTGCTCGACGAGCCGACTTCCAACCTCGACGGCGCCGCGCGGGAACAGGTGATCTCGCTGATTCCGTCGCTGGTGCGCGGCGGAAGCAGCGTCATCATGGCTTGCCATGACCGCGACCTGATCGCGCTGCCCGGCGTGCAGCGGCTGAAGCTGCGCGAAGGACGGCTGCAGATGCGCCAGCAGCGCGTGCGCGCGGCTTGATTCAATGCAATAAGCTTGGCGGAAAAACCTCGCCGGAAAACACGATCCGGTAGTGCGGCCTCCGTGCCTGCACGTGCTCCAGGCGAGCGAGGCTGGTGCAGGCACGGAGGCCGCACTACCTTTGAGGGAAGTTTCCCTGACCGCCGTGCGTAATGCTGCGGCGAGACAGGAAAAACTTTACTGCTTCTTCTCTCCCGTCGTCTCGGGCACCGAATGATTGTTCACCTGGCCGGAATGCGGCAGCGTGGTCTTTTCCTGTTGCTCGGTGAGCGTAACCGGATTGGCCTGGGTCGGTGTATTGGCGCTGCCGCTGGTGCCGGGTGCGGCGGCAGCCTGCGGCGCGATTGCGGCATCCGAAGGCGGCATCTGGTTGGCTGGCAATGCAACCGACTGGCTGGCACTGGAAGACGACGGCGTGATCGACGGCGCGCCGCTGGTGACGTCCGAGGTTTTCGGTTCCGGGGTTTTCTGACAGCCCGCGAGCAGCGCAAACGCCGCGCATGCGAGCAGGACACTGCTGGGTTTGTTCATGATGGCCTCGCTTGAAAATGTTCGTGGATTCCAACGACCCGGCAGGCGAATTCCATGCATCAAGCCGCATGCATCAAGCCGCATGCATCAAGCCGTTTTCATTGCGACATCATCAAGCGCCGCATGTTCTTCCTATCCGCAAGAAGTCAGACCCGCATCAAGCTTTTCCGCAATTAAGCTGCCCGCGGTCACTCCTCATGAGCAGCTTGCCGCCTGCTGCCTCCTGGCAGCAAAGAACACCGCGCCGAGTATGATCGCGCCGCCCGCCATCATGCCCGGCGTCGGTATCTCTCCCAGCAGCAGCGCCGCCAGCGCGATGCCGTACACCGGCTCGAGATAGGTGAACATGCTGGCAGTCTGCGCGCTGACGCGGCGCATGCCGGCGATGAACAGGGTATGCGCCAGCGCCGTGCAGGCCAGGCCGAGAAAGACCAGTTGCGCCAGGTCGGAAGCGGAGGCGGGCAACATCGATGCATCGAGCAGTGGAAGCAGCACAAGCGATGCGACGCCGTTTTGATAGACCGAGATCTTGACCGGATCTTCGCTTTGCACCAGCGCATGATTGAGCAGCTGGATTACCGCGAACGACAGGCCGGAGGCGATGCCCCACAGCGGGCCCGCCAGATCGGACGCATCATCGAGCGAGCCCGGCACCACCAGCCTGAGGCCCGCCATCAGCACCGCCACCAGCACGAAATCGCCGAGACGCATGCGCGCGTTGCCGAACAGCGGGCCGAGCAGGATGACAAAGATCGGAAAGCAGGAAAACGTCAACAGGCCGACCGCCACGCTCGACAAGCGGATCGACAGGAAAAAACTGGTCCAGTGGAAGGCCAGCAATATGCCGATCAGCAGGAAGCGCCATTGCTGCGCGCGGCTTGCGCGCAGGCCGATGCCCCTGATGCGCGCCCACGCGAACAGCCCGAGTGCTGCGAGACCTGCCCGCCCGGCGACCACCATGAGCACATCCAGCGTGTTGAGCTGGCCGACGACGCCGGACAGGCCAAACAGGAAGGTGGCAAGGTGGAGCTGCAGGACGGCGGCATTCATGGCGGATGGCAATGGAACGGAGTCATTGAGTTGAACAGACTGGCGCTGGAACGGGCATTCGCCTGCTCGCGCAGGCGGCTCCAAGGCGCGTAGCTTAAACCAATCGGGCAACTTTCCTTGAGGACCGATACCAGTGCCGGGACGGTGCTCTGCGCACCGGCATGGCGGCGGCCCCACGCAACGCGGTACCAAAGGCCACGCCCGGGATCGGCAAGCAGGTCAGGGTGAAACCGCTCCAGCGTCCCGCGTCAGACTTTGACCAGCCCTTCACGCAACGGGAATCGTTTATCGATCACGCGGAAACCGGTGTAGAACTTTTGCATGAGCAGTTGAAGTCGGGCCGGTATTTACCCGCATCACGACATTTGTTGAATTTTAGACACTATGTTTACTAAATGTAAATTATCTTGTGATCTAATCCGTACTTAAACTACTCGCCGCCGTGACGCGCCCCGCCGCAATACCGATACGCGGCCGACCTGACAGGAAGATGCATGCTTTCAAGACTGAAGAACGATTTTTCCGTCTCCGCGGCCATTGCCGGGCTGATCGCACTATTTGCCACTTACAGCGGTCCGGTACTCATCGTGGTGCAGGCCGCGCAAGCCGGGCACCTGCCGCATGAATTGCTGTCGACCTGGATCTGGGCGCTGTCCATCGGCGCGGGTGCGGCAGGCTTGCTGCTCAGCCTGAAGCACAGGATGCCAGTCATCGGCGCCTGGTCGACGCCCGGCGTGGCGCTGCTGATCACCGGCCTGGCGCAATATCCGTTCAGCGATGTGATCGGATGCTTTCTGGTATTGACCATCATCGTTGCGGCACTCGGCTTGTCCGGCCTGTTCACGCGCTTCATGGCGGTGCTTCCGGCACATCTACTGTCGGCCATGATCGCGGGCGTCCTGTTTCAATTTTGCGCGAAGATCTTCCAGTCGCTGCAATCCTTTCCCGACGTCGTACTCCCTGTGATTGCCGCCTACGTGGTCTGCCGGCGCTTCATTCCACGCTACGCCGTCGCTTTCGCCCTGTTTGCCGGCCTTGCCTGCGCCCTGCCCGGAATGCAGGTTGATCCGCAGTCGATCGACCTGCGCATCGCGGTGCCCTTGCTGACGCTTCCCACCTTTGCCCCGGACGCCCTGCTAGGCCTGGGCCTGCCCTTGCTGCTGCTGGGACTGACCCAGTATGCAACCTCGATCCATATTTTGCGCCACGCCGGTTATGACATTTCCCCCCGCTCGGTCGTCGGCACCTGCGGATTGATCTCGATCCCGCTTTCCCTGTTCGGGTCCTGCGGCATCAATCCCGCCGCGATCGTCGGCGCCATCTGCGCGAGTTCCGAATGCCATGACGATCCGAAGCGTCGCTACATTTCCGGGGTCGTGTGCGGCGTCGGTTATCTGGCTGTCGGTATCTTCGGCGCGTCGGTCGTTGCGCTGTTTGCCCTGCTGCCCCCGGGCCTGACGACCACGCTGGCGGGTCTTGCGCTGCTCGGCACGCTGGTCTCGAGTCTGACCAGTTCGCTTGCAGCCGACAGCCAGCGTGAAGCTTCGCTGATCACTTTCCTGGTCACGGTATCGGGCATGTCCTTTTTCGGACTCGGCTCGGCGCTGTGGGGATTGCTGGCCGGCGTGCTGTTCGGCATGGTGTTGACATGGAAACCGTCGCTCAGTCTGCTGCGCCTGAAAGACGCCGGACAGGGCAATGAAAACCAACGATAGAGCGCCTGCCGGAAACGCTCCCGGACGCCGCTGCAGGCGCCATGGATGCAACAGATGCCACCAATGCTGCCACCTCCGCCAGTGCATGCGGTCCGCCCGCATGCACGTCGCTACATAGGATCAATACCACCTGCATGCTCGCCCCCCTCGACAAGCATATTCTTGCTGTGATCCAGTCGAATGCACGCTTGAGCCATACCGAGCTTGCTTCGCATGTCGATTCCACACCAACGAGTTGCCGCAACCGCCTGCAGCATCTCGAGCGGGCGGGCTACATTCTGGATTACACCGCGCTGCTCGATCCGGTGAAGCTTGGCATGCCGCTTTTGATGTTCATCGAGATTACACTCGACCGTACGCATCCCGAGGCGTTCGGCCGCTTGCCCAAGGTACTTTCCGAAGTGCCCGAGGTGCTGGAGTGTCACCGGGTAACCGGTAAATTCGATTTTTTGGTCAAGATGCGGGCCAAGGACGTCAGTGCCTGCACCGCATTTCTTTCCAGCATGCTGCATGCCTGTCCCGGCATTCGACGAACATATACTCGCATGGTGGTCGAAGAGATCGTGTGCATGCCTGGTGTACCCCTGGCTTGAGACACCGCGCGGGTTTAGCGCCGGCGCAAGTTTTCCTTATAACCGAGTTGCATCAATCAGGCCCTTTCCTGCTTTGCAGCAAGCCAACTTCAAGCTGCCCGAACTTTTCCCCATGCGCTTCACTCCACCTGATTTTCAGCTTCAGGAGTCAATCATGGATCCAGCATTGAACGGCATGAATATCGCCATTCTCGTCACCGACGGTTTCGAGCAAGTCGAATTGACGGAACCGAAGAAGGCGCTGGAAGCCGCAGGCGCGCTGACCCGGATCGTGTCGGACAAATTCGATAAGGTGCAGGGCATGAATCACGACCAGCCTGGCGACCAGTTCACCGTCGACCTGCTGCTGCGCGAAGCCGACGCCAAGGCGTTCGACGCGGTGCTGCTTCCCGGCGGCAAGGTCAATGCGGCGGCATTGCGTGAAATGGACGAGGCACAGCGCTTCGTGCAGAACATCGAGGAAGACAACAAGCCGATCGCGGTGATCTGCCACGGCGGCTGGCTGCTGGTATCGGCGGGCCTGGTGGAAGGCCGCACCATGACCAGCTTTCCCGCGCTGGAGCAGGATATCCGCAGCGCCGGCGGTAACTGGGTGGACCAGGAAGTGGTGGTCGACGGCAACCTCGTCAGCAGCCGCACGCCGGAAGACATTCCCGCATTCAACGACAAGATGGTGGAAGTGATCGCCAACCGCATGCAGGAGCATCTGCGCGGCACCGGGGACGAGCATGCGGTGGGTCTCGCCGGCAGCTGATGCGGCTGCCCCTCGGCATCAAGGACTGTGGCGGTTAGGTGCCTGGCGCGCGCCGCAGTCATTCTCTCCCGCCCGCATCATGCACGGTCCGCGCATCCATCGTGCTTCATTCTTCATTCCGTTACGCGCATGCGCAAGGTGGCATCCATGCCATACTTCGACCGCCGGCATGTCCTACGCCGTGCCGTCGCTCCACGTGTCGCCGGAGTGCTTGAATGCCGCCACGGCGATATGCCGATCCATCGCGCAGGTCTCCACCATAAGTTGACAGGGAACGATGCGATCCCAAGTCATCAAATGGCTTGTCCCCGGTATCAGGCCTGGAAACGGCGCAGGCCGTCGAGATCGAGAATGTGGATGCCGCCGTAATCCACCCGCAGCAAGCCTTCCTTCTCCAGCACCTGCAGCGCCTGGTTGACGCGCTGGCGCGATGCGCCGGAGAGATAGCCGATTTCTTCCTGCGAAATCTGCAGCAGCGGATTGGCGCCGGGATACAGGTGGGAATTGAACATCGCCGCCAGGCAGCGGGCCACGCGCGAATCGACATCGAGCAGGCGGTCGAACTCGACCATGCCGATGAACTGGCCAAGGCGTTCGTTGAGCTGCATCAACAGGAAATGCGTGAAGGGCAAACTGGTATCGAGCAGCCACTGGAAGGTGGAGGCCGGCATGCGGGCGATGCGGCTGTCGCGCAGGGCCGTCACATCGTATTTGCGAGGCTCCTTCTTCAGCAGCGAGCCTTCGCCGAACCAGGCGCCGGCCTGCATGCCGGTGAAGGTGATCGACTTGCCTTCGGGTGACAGGTTGGTCATCTTCGCCAAGCCTTCGATGATGCCCATCCAGGCATCGACCGGCTCCCCCTTGCGGCACACATAGCCGCCCTTGGGCACGAAGGCTTCCACCGTCTCCGCCTCGACGCGCGCCATCTGCTCGGGCGTCAGGCCCTTGGCCCAGATCGACTGGCGCAGCACATCCCTGAGCAGAGGCTGCGACTGGGACTTGGGCGGATTCATGGTGCGCTGCATCAACGATAGTCTTGTGATCGAATGGAGATTGTCGGTCAGATGACAGCGCACAGACCTTCCTCTGTCTAGTATGCTGACAACAAAAGAATACAAACAACGGAGACATTGTAAGCCGACTTGCCCCATGCATGGCAATGCCGCTTGCACGCCCTGAGCAATCCTCGGCACTCCGGACTCCGATGCTTCATGACGGTACACCTGTTATCAGAGAGCGAGTGGGACGATGGTAGAGATGATCAAGACGGGCGGAAGCACCTTCCCCCGCATGCTGCTGCAACACGGCCAGGCCCGCCCGGACCGGCCTGCCTTCCGTGAAAAGGACCTCGGCATCTGGCAAAGCTGGAACTGGTCGCAGGTGGTCGACGAGGTGCGCACATTGGCCTGCGGCCTTGCCGCGATGGGTTTCAAGCGGGGAATGAACCTGGCCATCATCGGCGACAACCGGCCCCGGCTGTACTGGTCGATGATCGCCGCGCAATGTTTGGGCGGCGTCGCGGTACCGCTGTACCAGGATGCGCGCGCGGCCGACATGGCCTTCGTGCTGCAGGATGCGGAAGTGACGTTCGTGGTGGCGGAAGACCAGGAGCAGGTCGACAAGCTGTTCGAGATCAAGGAAGACCTCCTGCCCGGCACTACGCTGCTGCAACACATCATCTATGACGATGACCGCGGCATGCGCCATTACAACCAGCCGGAACTGTCCTACTTCCGGAAAGTGCAGGAGTTCGGCCGCGAATTCGAGCGCAGCCATCCCGACTTCTTCCTCAATGAAATCAATGCCGGCGACGAGAACGATATCGCGGTGATGCTGTACACCTCCGGCACCACCGGCAAGCCGAAAGGCGTATGCCAGACGCACGGCGCCTTCATCACCGCCGCGCGCGGCAGCATCGAATTCGATGCACTGACGCCGGACGAGGACATCCTGTCCTACCTGCCGATGGCCTGGTGCGGCGACCATCTGTTCTCCTTCGCGCAGGCGCTGGTGGCCGGCTATACGGTCAACTGCCCGGAATCGGGAGAGACGGTGCTCAACGACCTGCGCGAGATCGGCCCCACCTATTACTTCGCGCCGCCGCGCGTCTTCGAGAACATGCTGACCACGGTGATGATCCGCATGGAAGACGCCGGCGCCATCAAGCGCAAGATCTTCCATCACTACATGGAAGTCGCGCGCCGCGTCGGCTCCGATCTGCTCGACGGCAAGCCGGTCGGCGCGATGGACCGCTTCAGCTATGCGATGGGCAAGCTGCTGGTTTACGGGCCGCTGAAGAACGTGCTGGGCCTGTCGCGGGTGCGCGTGGCCTATACCGCGGGCGCGGCGATCGGCCCCGACCTGTTCCGCTTCTACCGCTCCATCGGCGTCAACCTCAAGCAGCTGTACGGCGCCACCGAAACCTGCGCCTATGTCTGCCTGCAGCCGAACGGCAACATCAAGTTCGACAGCGTCGGCCTGCCGGCGCCCGGCGTCGAAGTCAAGCTCGCGCCCAACGGCGAAGTGCTGGTGCGGTCCGCCGCCATGCTCAAGGAATACTACAAGCGGCCGGATGCGACCGCGGAAGTGATCGACAGCGATGGCTATTTCCATACCGGCGATGCCGGCATGTTCGACGAAGACGGCCACCTGAAGATCATCGACCGCGCGGCCGACGTCGGCCGCATGAACAGCGGCGCGATATTCGCACCCAACTACATCGAGAACAAGCTGAAGTTCTTCCCCTTCATCAAGGAAGCGGTGGCCTTCGGCAACGAGCGCGACATGGTGTGCGCCTTCATCAACATCGACCTCGAGGCGGTGGGCAACTGGGCGGAGCGGCGCGGCATCGCCTACTCCGGCTACACCGATCTCGCCGGCAAGCACGAGACCTACGACCTGATCGCCGAATGCGTGGAAAAGGTGAATGCCGACCTTGCCTCGGAACCGATGATGGCCGACACCCAGATCCACCGTTTCCTGGTGCTGCACAAGGAGCTCGACGCCGACGACGACGAACTGACCCGCACCCGCAAGGTGCGGCGCCGCTTCGTCGCCGAGAAGTACAAGGTGCTGATCGACGCGCTGTACGGCGGCCGGACTTCTCAGTACATCGAAACGCAGGTGAAGTTCGAGGACGGCCGCGAAGGCATGGTGGCGGCCGATCTGCGCATCGTCGACGTGAAGACGTTTTCCACTCTGAAGAAGGCGGCCTGACATGAGCAGTACACGCAAGATCGGCGACGTCATTCTCGACCTGAAGAACATCTCGCTGTCCTTCGGCGGCGTCAAGGCGCTGACCGACATTTCCTTCGACGTGCGCGAGCACGAGATCCGCTCCATCATCGGCCCCAACGGCGCCGGCAAGAGCTCGATGCTCAACGTGATCAACGGCGTCTACCGCCCGCAGCAGGGCGTGATCACCTACCGCGGACAGCAGCGCAAGGATATGAACACTTACGCGGCGGCCAAGAGCGGCATCGCCCGCACCTTCCAGAACATCGCGCTGTTCAAGGGCATGTCGGTGCTCGACAACATCATGACCGGCCGCAACCTGAAGATGCAGACCAGCTTCCTGCTGCAGGCGCTGTACTGGGGGCCGGCGCAGAGGGAAGAAATCGAGCATCGCAAGAAGGTCGAGGAAATCATCGACTTCCTGGAGATCCAGCACATCCGCAAGACGCCGGTGAGCCGCCTGCCCTACGGCTTGCAGAAGCGAGTCGAACTCGGCCGCGCGCTGGCCGCCGAGCCTTCCATCCTGCTGCTCGACGAACCGATGGCCGGCATGAACGTGGAAGAGAAGCAGGACATGTGCCGCTTCATCCTCGACGTCAACGACCAGTTCGGCACCACCATCGTGCTCATCGAGCATGACATGGGCGTGGTGATGGATATCTCCGACCGCGTGGTGGTGCTCGACTACGGCAAGAAGATCGGCGACGGCACCCCGGACGAAGTCCGTCGCAACGAGGATGTGATCGCCGCCTACCTGGGCACCGAGCACTGATCGCATCGACTGCACCGACAAGAAACATACGAGACTAAGAGACTAGGGGCGGCATCATGGGTTTTTTCATTGAAACACTGTTTGGCGGGCTGATGGCCGGCATGCTCTATGCGCTGGTGGCATTGGGCTTCGTGCTGATCTTCAAGGCCTCCGGCGTATTCAACTTTGCGCAGGGCGCGATGGTGCTGTTCGCCGCGCTGGCGATGGCGCGCTTTTCCGAATGGCTGCCGCAGTGGCTGGGCTTCAGCAATATGTTTCTTGCCAATGCGCTGGCGCTGATCGTATCGATCGCAATCATGGTGGTGGTGGCTTGGCTGATCGAGCGCTTCGCGCTGCGCAAGCTGGTCAACCAGGAACCGATCGCGCTGCTGATGGCCACGCTCGGCATCGGCTACTTCATGGACGGCGCGGGCCAGCTGCTGTTCGGCAGCGCCACCTACAAGATCGACGTCGGCATGCCGAAGGACCCGATGATGCTGTTCGAGAGCACCTTCGAAGGCGGCCTGCTGATCAGCAAGGAAGACCTGTATGCGGCGCTGATCGCGGCCACGCTGGTTGCCGCGCTGTCGATCTTCTTCCAGAAGACGGCGACCGGCCGCGCGCTGCGCGCGGTGGCCGACGACCACCAGGCGGCGCAGTCGATCGGCATTCCGCTGTCGCGGATCTGGGTGATCGTCTGGTCGGTCGGCGGCATCGTCGCGCTGGTGGCGGGCATCATCTGGGGCTCGAAGCTGGGCGTGCAGTTCTCGATCTCGCAGGTGGCGCTGAAGGCGCTGCCGGTGGTGATCCTCGGCGGCCTGACTTCGGTGCCGGGCGCGATCATCGGCGGGCTGATCATCGGCGCGGGGGAGAAATTGTCGGAGGTTTATATCGGGCCTTTCTTCGGCGGCGGCATTGAGAACTGGTTTGCGTATGTGCTGGCGCTGGGGTTCCTGCTGGTGCGTCCGCAGGGCTTGTTCGGGGACAAGATTATTGATCGGGTTTGATGAAGTATTCACTCATTAAGCGGCAAGAATAGAACCCCTCTCCCGCAGGCGGGAGAGGGGCAGGGGTGAGGGGGAGTGCCAAGGCAGCAGGTCTCGCGAGCCCCCTCATCCCCAGCCCTTCTCCCGCCTGCGGGAGAAGGGAGCGAGGCAGCAACAAACATCACCGGGACCACCCGGCACACTGGAGACGGCATCATGTTTTACCGCGAAAACGGTCAGTTCAAAACCAGCTATCTCACCGACCAGCAGATCTTCCCGGTCTCGCAGGACCGCATCGCGATGTGGCTGCTGCTCATCGTCGGCTTCGTCGTGCTGCCGGCCTTCGCCAGCGACTATTTCTTCCGCGCGGTGCTGATTCCCTTTCTGGTGCTGTCGCTGGCGGCGATCGGACTCAACATCTTGGTCGGCTATTGCGGCCAGATTTCGCTCGGCACCGGCGCCTTCATGGCCATCGGCGCCTATGCGGCCTTCAACCTGCATGCGCGCTTTCCCGGCATGCCGCTGCTGGTGTCACTGATCGGCGGCGGCCTTTGCGCAACGGTGTTCGGCGTGTTCTTCGGCATTCCCAGCCTGCGCATCCGCGGCCTGTATCTTGCCGTGGCCACGCTGGCCGCGCAGTTCTTCACCGACTGGTTCACCAACCGCGTGGCATGGGTCACAAACAACTCCTCGTCCGGTTCGGTCAGCGTCGGCACGCTCAACTTCCTCGGCATCACGCTCGATACGCCGATGGAAAAATACGTGTTCTGCCTGAGCGTGGTGCTGGTGTTCGGCCTGCTGGCCAAGAACCTGGTGCGCAGCGCCATCGGCCGCGAATGGATGGCGATCCGCGACATGGACGTGGCCGCCGCGGTGATCGGCATCCGCCCGGTGTTCGCCAAGCTGTCGGCCTTCGCGGTGAGTTCCTTCATCATCGGCGTGGCCGGCGCGCTGTGGGGCTTCATCCACCTCGGCGCCTGGGAGCCGGCGGCGTTCAACATCGACAAGTCCTTCCAGCTGCTGTTCATGGTGATCATCGGCGGCCTGGGCTCGATCGTCGGCAGCTTCTTCGGCGCTGCCTTCATGGTGCTGCTGCCGCTGCTGCTCAATTACGTGCCGCACTGGCTCGGCCTGCCGCTGTCGACCGCGACCGCTTCGCACCTGGAGCACATGATCTTCGGCGCGCTGATCGTATTCTTCCTGATCGTCGAGCCGCACGGCCTGGCAAGGCTGTGGCAGACGGCACGGCAGAAGCTGCGGGTCTGGCCGTTCCCGCATTGAGCATGGATAAAGAAAACTCCTCCCCCTTCAAGGGGGAGGCTGGGAGGGGGATGGGTTTAATGCGCAGATCAAAAACCATCCCCTCCCCAACCCTCCCCTTGAAGGGGAGGGAGCTAAAACAGGTTTGACCCCGTACCGCAAAGCACGCCCACAACAAGGAGACCAACATGAAGTTGAAGAACATCGCTGCCACCGCCGCCATCGCAGTCGCCGGCTTCTCGGCACTGACCACCGCGTCGCTGTCCTACGCGCAGAATGCCGAACAGTTCATTCCGCTGCTGGTGTACCGCACCGGCCAGTTCGCGCCGCTCGGCATTCCCTGGGCCAACGGCAAGCAGGATTACCTGAAGCTGATCAATGCGCGCGACGGCGGCGTCAACGGCGTCAAGCTGACGTACGAGGAATGCGAAACCGCCTATGACGCGGCCAAAGGTGTCGAATGCTACGAGCGCCTGAAGGGACGCGGTACCGGCGCCGCCGGCTTCGACCCGCAGTCGACCGGCATCACCTTCGCCGTGACCGACAAGGCCTATGCCGACAAGATGCCGATCGAGACGCTGGGCTACGGCTTGTCGCAGTCGGTCGACGGCACCGTGTTCGAATGGAACTTCCCGTTGCTGGGCACCTACTGGACCGCGGCCGACGTCATGATCCAGGACATCATGAAGAAGGAAAAGGGCAACCTGAAGGGCAAGAAGATCGCGCTGGTCTATCACGACTCGCCCTATGGCAAGGAACCGATTCCGCTGCTGCAGAAGCGCGCCGCCAAGGATGGCTTCACGCTGTCGCTGTTCCCGGTCACGCCGCCTGGCGTGGAACAGAAGTCGACCTGGCTGCAGATCCGCCAGCAGCGTCCCGACTATGTGCTGTTCTGGAGCGCGGGCGTGATGACGCCGGCGGCGATCCGCGAGGCGCAGGCCACGGGTTATCCGCGCGACAAGATGTATGCGATCTGGTGGGCCGGCTCCGACCATGACGTGAAAGACCTCGGCGACGGCGCCAAGGGCTACAACGCGATCACCATCCACAACAGCGCCGCGCGCGACAAGGTGCATGAAGACCTGAAGAAGCTGGTCTACGACAAGGGCCAGGGCACCGCGTCCGACGCGAGCGAGATCGGCACGCTGGCGCATACCCGCGGCATGATGATCTCGATGATGCAGGTCGAGGCGATCCGCACCGCGCAGGAGAAATACGGCAAGGGCAAGCCGCTGACGCCGGAGCAGGTGCGCTGGGGCTTCGAGAACCTGAACCTGACCGCCGAGCGCCTGAAGGCGCTGGGCTTCGGCGAAATCATGCGTCCGGTGCAGACTTCCTGCAGCAACCACATGGGCGCCGACTGGGCCCGCATCGTGCAGTGGGATGGCAAGAAGTGGAACATCACTTCCGACTGGTACCAGTCCGACAAGTCGCTGATCGATCCGCTGGTCAAGGAGTATGCGGAGAAGTATGCGAAGGAAAAGAACGTCAAGCCGCGCAGCTGCTGATGCGTCATTGATGTCTGCTGCAGAGGCGCCCTTTCATCGGGCAGCCTCTGCAGGTTTCTACCGGTTCAACGATCAAGCAACAAGGAAATCCTATGACCTCCGCCGTGCTGTCCGCCGCGCCCGCGAGCGCGCCCGCTCAATCCGCGCCATCGCCGCAGCTTGCCAATCTGCTGGAAGTCAATGGCATTGAAGTCATCTACAACCATGTGATCCTGGTACTCAAGGGCGTGTCGCTGAACGTGCCCGAGGGCCGCATCGTTGCGCTGCTGGGCGGCAACGGCGCCGGCAAGACCACGACTTTGCGCGCGGTGTCGAACCTGCTGCGCGGCGAACGCGGCGAAGTCACCAAGGGCATGATCCAGCTGCGCGGCGAGCGCATCGAGAATCTGTCGCCCGCCGACCTGGTGCAGCGCGGCGTGGTGCAGGTGATGGAAGGCCGGCACTGCTTCGCCCACCTGACGATTGAAGAGAACCTGCTGACCGGCGGCTACACGCTGAAGAACAAGGGCGATATCTCGGCCAACCTGGACAAGGTGTACAGCTATTTCCCGCGCCTGAAGACGCGCCGCACCTCGCAGGCCGCCTACACCTCCGGCGGCGAGCAGCAGATGTGCGCGATCGGCCGCGCACTGATGACCAGTCCGCGCATGGTGCTGCTGGACGAACCCTCGATGGGCCTGGCGCCGCGCATCGTCGAGGAAGTGTTCGACATCGTGCGGGACCTGAACCAGAAGGAAAAGGTGACTTTCCTGCTGGCGGAACAGAACACCAACATGGCGCTGAAATACGCCGACTACGGCTACATCATGGAAAGCGGCCGCATCGTGATGGATGGCAGCGCCACGGACCTCGCCAGCAATGAAGACGTCAAGGAGTTCTACCTCGGCGTCGGCGGCGAAGAGCGCAAGAGCTTCAGGGACGTGAAGAGCTACAAGCGGCGCAAGCGCTGGCTGGCCTGAACGCCGGCGCGGCCGGCGCCGCTGCCACATCGACTCCCATCATCGCAACCGCAGGCAAACCATGTCCGACTATTTCGATTCCCTGGAAACGCGCGACCCGCAGGAGCGCGAGCGCAGCCTGATGCAGGCGCTGCCGCAGCTGGTCGGCCGCGCGCAAGCCGCCCCGGGCTGGGCGCGCATTTTGTCCGGCGTGAACGCCGGCGACATCGCATCGCGCGCGGCGCTGGCGCAGTTGCCGGTCACCCGCAAGTCCGACCTGAAGGACCTGCAGCAGGCGGACTTCCCCTTTGGCGGCCTGACCACGACCGCCACGCCGCAGCTGCGCAGGCTGTTCATGTCGCCCGGCCCGATCTTCGATCCGGAGGGACAAGGACAGGACTGGTGGCGCTTTGCCAGGCCATTCACCGCGCTCGGCCTGCGCGCCGGCCATGTGCTGCAGAATTGCTTTTCCTATCATTTCACGCCTGCCGCCTTCATGGCCGAGGGCGGCGCGGCCAGGCTCGGCTGCCCGGTGATCCCCACCGGCATCGGCCAGACCGAGATGCAGGTGCAGGCGATGGCCGCCCTGAAGCCGGATGCCTATGTGGGCACGCCATCCTTCCTGAAGATCATCATCGAGAAGGCGCGAGAGATGGATGCCGACATCAGCAGCGTGCAGCGCGCGCTGGTGGGCGCGGAAGCCCTGCCGCCGTCATTGCGCAAGTGGCTGCAGGACAACGGCGTGCCGCATGTGCTGCAGATGTACGGTTCGGCCGACATCGGCAACATCGCCTACGAGACCGAGACCGGCGGCCAGGTCAATCCCGGCATGGTGCTCGATGAAGACCTGCTGCTGGAAATCGTGCGTCCCGGCACCGGCGATCCGGTGGCCGAGGGCGAGGTCGGCGAAGTGGTGATCACCTCGTTCAATCCCGACTATCCGCTGATCCGCTTCGGCACCGGCGACATGTCGGCGGTGCTGGCGGGCGTTTCGCCCTGCGGACGCACCAATACCCGCATCAAGGGATGGATGGGACGCGCCGACCAGACCACCAAGGTGCGCGCGATGTTCGTGCATCCGTCGCAGGTGGCGGAGGTGGTGAAGCGGCATCCGCAGATCCTGAAGGCGCGGCTAGTGGTCAGCGGCGAGATGGCCAATGACGTGATGACGCTGCATTGCGAAGTCGACCAGGCCAATGCCGTGGCAACCGAAGCCGTCGTGGATTCGATCCGTGAAATCACCAAGCTGCGCGGCGAGGTGCGCTTCGTTGCGCGCGGGAGCTTGCCGAACGACGGCAAGGTGATCGAGGATGCGCGCAAGTACGAATAGGCGCGGATGAACTTAGCGCAGTGAAGGAGCTAGATGAAAAGCGCCGCTGCCGGCGGGATTGCCGTAGCGGCGCTTTTTATTGCCAAATTACTGCCGAACGGCCAGGAATCAGAAGTCCTTCTTCACGACCTTGTCCGGCGACTTGCCCGGCCGGTCGTTGACCACCTCATCGACGCCGCCGGTTTCGCGCAGGTCGGTATCGACCTGTCCATTCTGCAAGTCCTTGTAGGCTTGCTTCATGTCATCGCGCACATTGTCGTCGTACAGGTCGTTCGACTCGTCGCGCTCGTGCGGCATGCGCGGTGTCGAACCTTCCTTGTACGGCCGCTGGGTGGAAATCTGGTGCTGCTTGAGTGTTCTGTCCATCGCTCCCTCGCTTGATGAAGAAATAACTATGGGAAAACTGTTCGAGGGCAGCGATGCGGAAAGATTCCATCCAAATGCCGATCAGGCAACATGAATCAATCAGGCCTCTTCCGGGCCCTCGACGATGTACAGCCTGCCGACGGAATTGGCCTGCCGGATCGGCAGCGCCTTCTGGTATTCCGGCGAGTTGTACCAGCGCTGCGCCGCTTCCAGCGACGGGAATTCCTGGATCACGGTGCGCCAGCCGGCGTTGTGGATCTCGTCCTCGCCCTCGAGCTGGATGCGCTGGCCGCCGCGCACCAGGAACTTGCCGCCGTACTGCGCCGCTGCGGCGGTCGACTGGGTACGGTAAGCTTCATAGTCCTGGGGGTTGGTCACTTGTATTTCTGCAACGACGTAGGCTTTCTTCATTGACAAGCTCCTTTGTTTCAACAAGGTCATTATCTTGCCACATTGCTTGCTGCGGCATATGATGGCCGCCCGCGGCGCATCAGACTGCAAGCCGATGCGCCGGCATTTTCATCATTTGTACCGAGGTCCGGCGCCATGCCTTATATCGATTCCGAATTCCACCGTGACAAAGCCCGTTCGCTGCTCAAGGATGCCGAACTGATTTTCGACGAAGCCGCCGTGCAGCGCGCGGTCGATGACGTGGCGGCAAAACTCAATGCCCGCTTCGACTGCGACGAAGGCGCGCCGTTTCCGCTGGTGCTGGGCGTGATGGGCGGCGCGGTCGTGTTCTGCGGCCAATTGCTGACGCGCCTGAAATTTCCGCTCGAGTTCGACTACATGCACGTGACCCGCTACGGCAGCAAGGATCAGGGCGGCAAGATCGAATGGAAGGTCATTCCGCGCTCGAACGTCGAGGGACGCACCGTGATCGTGCTCGACGACATCCTCGACGAGGGCGAGACGCTGGCGCATGTGAAGGAGCGCCTGTTCGAGATGGGTGCGGCGGAGGTGATTCTTGCGGTGTTCGCGGACAAGAATATCGGCAAGGCCAAGCCGGTGACGGCGGACTATATCGGGTTGACGCTGCCGAACAAGTTCGTGGTGGGATATGGGATGGATGCTTATGGGTACTGGCGGAATTTGCCGGGGATCTGGGCGATCAAGACAGGCGGCAATCCGGCCTGATTGCGGTGGATAAGGGGTAGTGCAGGCCTCCGTGCCTGCACAAATGACGTCTATCAATAAGAGAGTAGGCGCGCTGAAGATGCTTGCCGGGGGTGGCCCGGCGGCCACTCACTTTCTTTGCTTCGCCAAAGAAAGTAAGCAAAGAAAGGGGGCCGCCGAGGTGCAACACCCCTACCGCCGCCCCTGCGGGGTTCCCAAAAGAGCGATGCGTAAAGCGGGAAGCGCAGAAACTCGCCTTCGGCTCAAACATCTGCGCTTCTTTATCCGCTTTACGCATCGCTCTTTTGGCGTCGTTAGAGGGGGAAATTTAAACGGCCTCTGAGCGCGCGCTTAGCCACTCCCCTCTCCCGCAAGCGGGACGGAGGCAGGGTTTCGCAAACCATGGTTTGCGCTGCCGTAGTCGAACTGGCTTGCAAGCCAGTTCGTGGAGAGGGGTTGGGGGTAAGGGCGGCCGCAAGACCGCTGCCATCTCAAACCCCAACCCGCAGCTTCGCAGCCGCATACTCCGCCTTCAGCTTCTCCATCACTTCCGGCACGCTCAGCACCGCATCCATCAGCCCCACGCCCTGCCCCGCGCCCCAGATGTCGCGCCAGGCCTTGGCCTTGCTGCCGCCACCGGAGCCGAAGTTCATCACCGTCTTGTCGGCCTGCGGCAGGTTGTCCGGGTCGAGGCCTGCGGCGACGATGGATTTCTTCAGGTAGTTGCCGTGCACGCCGGTGAACAGGTTGGTGTACACCACGTCGGCGGCGGTCGATTCCACGATGGCCTGGCGGTAGGCTTCGTCCACGTTCGATTCCTTCGTCGCCAGCCAGCGCGAGCCGATGTAGGCAAAGTCCGCGCCCATGGCTTGCGCGGCGAGCACGGCGTCGCCGGTGGCGATCGAACCAGACAGCGCGATCGGTCCCTTGAAGAACTTGCGCACCTCGCCCACCAGCGCGAACGGCGACAGCGCGCCCGCATGGCCGCCGGCGCCGGCCGCGACCAGGATCAGGCCGTCGACTCCGGCTTCCAGCGCCTTCTGCGCATGGCGGATCGAGATCACATCGTGCAGCACGATGCCTCCGTAGCTGTGGATCGCATCGAGCATTTCCTTCGGCGGCGCGCGCAGGCTGGAGATGATGATCGGGATCCGGTGCTTGACGCAAACCTCGACGTCATGCGCGAGGCGGTCGTTGGACTGGTGCACGATCTGGTTTACCGCGATCGGGCCGACCTTGGCCCCGGGGTTGGCCTGGCGGAATTCTTCCAGCTCGGCCTGGATCTCGGTCAGCCAGGTATCGAGCAGTTCGGCGGGACGGGCGTTGAGCGCGGGAAAGGAACCGACGATGCCGGCCTTGCACTGCGCCTTGACCAGCGCCGGTCCGCTGGCGATGAACATCGGTGAAGCGATGACCGGCAGGCTGAGGTTTTGCAAGACGGCCGGCAAATGACTGTTGCTCATGGATTCTCCTTGGCGAATCCTGCCTGCAGGACAGGCAGATGGAATGATGAAGGACGCTTGTCGACGGACTCGCATGTGTCCGCGATTGCGTTTTCTGGAATTCTGTTTATGATGTTATCAGAAAAAACAATGTTATTTACACGCCTCATTCGAGCATGAAATCTAAAAAAACACCGGTTGTCGATTTTCGCCAGGCGCAGGAGGATCTGCGCGGCACCTTGCGCCAGGGCATGCTGGACGCGGCCACGCGCCTGCTGACCGAGGAAGGGCCGGCCGCGCTGACGGTGCGCCGCGTGGCGGAGGCGGTGAACTGCTCGACCACGCTGCTGTACTCGCTGTTCGGCGGCAAGGACGGCCTGGCTAACGAACTTTATCTGGAAGGCTTCGCGCGGCTCAAGGCAGCGTTCGCCGATGCGGCGGCGCAGGCGGCGAAGAAGAAATCGTCGCAGCAGGGGCTGGAGCCGCTGCTGCTGCATGCGAAGGTGTATCACGAATATGCAAGGCGCAATCCCAGCTACTACATGGTGATGTTCGGCGACGCCATCGCCGGCTTCGTGCCGCCGGTGGAATCGCGCAACCAGGCCTGGGAGTCGCTGGCGGCGTTGATCGAAACCTTTGAGCGGGTGATGGAAAGCGGGGCGTTGCCGAAGTCGAATCCGACGGCGGCGGCAAGGTTGCTATGGGCGGCGATGCATGGCGCGGTGAGCCTGGAGCTGAAGGGGTATTACCTGAAGACGGAGCGGGCGGATGAGTTGTTCGATGCGGCGGTGGGTGCGGTGTTGAAGTCGTTGCAGATAGAGGGAAATTGAACTGAAGGTTCTCTTGCTACCGCCCTCACCCCCACCCCTCTCCACGAACTGGCTTGCAAGCCAGTTCGACTACGGCAGCGCAAACCATGGTTTGCGAAACCCGGCCTCCGTCCCGCTTGCGGGAGAGGGGAGTGGCCAAGCTCGCGCTCAGAGGCTGTTTAAATTTCCCCTCTAACGACGCCAAAAGAGCGATGCGTAAAGCGGATAAAGAAGCGCAGATGTTTGAGCCGAAGGCGAGTTTCTGCGCTTCCCGCTTTACGCATCGCTCTTTTGGGAACCCCGCAGGGGCGGCGGTAGGGGTGTCGCACCTCGGCGGCCCCCTTTCTTTGCTTACTTTCTTTGGCGAAGCAAAGAAAGTGAGTGGCCCGCCGGGGCCAGTCCCGGCAAGCCTCCACGGAGAACACGACGTTCTGCATCACCGAAGAGATGACCACATAAAAGCAGGAGACAATCATGACCTACGAAACGATCACTCTAACCATCACCAACAAGATCGCCCACCTCACCCTAAACCGCCCCGCCACCCTCAACACCATGCACCCCGTGCTCTGGCGCGAACTCACCCACGCCCTCACCACCCTGCAAAGAGAAGCACCCGCCCGCGCGCTCGTCATCTCCTCGACAGGCAAGCACTTCACCGCCGGCATGGCGCTCGACGTCTTCGGCGCCGACAGCGGCATCTCGCTCAACGACAACAGCGCAGCCGGCCGCGCCAACATCGTGCCGCAGCTTGCCGACATGCAGCGGGCCTTCACCCTGATCGAGCAGCTGCGCATGCCGGTGATCGCCGCGATCCAGGGTGGCTGCATCGGCGGCGGCGTCGACATGATCTCCGCCTGCGACATCCGCCTCGCCACGAACGATGCCTTCTTCTGCATCCAGGAAATCAACATCGGCATGACCGCCGACCTCGGCACGCTGCAGCGCCTGCCGAAGCTCATTCCCGAGGGCATCGTGCATGAACTCGCGTACACCGGCCGCCGTCTGCCGGCGCAGCGCGCACTCGCCGTCGGTTTGGTCAATGAGCTGTTCGACACGCAGGAAAAGATGATCGAGGCGGCCCTGCAGATGGCGCGCGAAATCGCGGAGAAGCCGCCGGTGGCGATCTGGGGCAGCAAGCAGGCGATCCACTATGCGCGCGACCATTCCACCCACGATGCCCTGCAGCAGATGGGCTGGCTGCAGTCCGGTATCTGGCAGACCGGCAACCTGGTGGAAGCCTTCACCGCCAGGCAGCAGGGCCGCGCCGCGCAGTTCGACGATCTTGCGCCGCTGCGTTCCTTTGAAGAAGGCAAGTACGAGTTGAAGTAAACACCGCACCGCAAACCGCAAACACACAGGAGACCATCATGTTCCAACCCAAACTGATGCAGGGCAAACGCATTCTCGTCACCGGCGGCGGCACCGGCCTCGGCCGCGCGATGGCAGAGAAATATCTGTCGCTCGGCGCCGATATCTATATCTGCGGACGCCGCAAGCAGGTCTGCGACGATACCGCGAAGGAAATGATGGCAGCCCACGGCGGCTCGGTGAAAACCTTCGGCATCGACATCCGCGACGCGGCGGCGGTCGACGACATGATCGAGCAGATCTTCGCCGAGGGACCGCTGACCGGCCTGGTCAACAACGCGGCCGGCAACTTCATCTCGCCGACCTCGGCCCTGTCGCCGCGCGGCTTCGATGCGATCGCCAACATTGTCATGCACGGCACCTTCTACGTCACGCATGCGGTGGGCCGGCGCTGGGTGGAGATGGCGGCCAAGGGACAATGGAAACCGGAAGACGGCTACCGCAGCGTGGTCTCCATCATCGTCACCTGGGTGCTCAACGGCGGCCCCTTCGTCGTGCCTTCATCGATGAGCAAGGCGGCGATCCATACGATGACCATGTCATTGGCGACCGAATGGGCGCAGTACGGCGTGCGCCTGAATGCGATCGGCCCTGGCGAGATTCCCACCGAGGGCATGAGCAAGCGACTGAATCCGGGCGAGGAGCCGGGCGCGCGTTCGGCCGCGATCAACCCGATGGGGCGTGCCGGAAAGATGGAGGAGCTGCAAAACCTCGCGACCTTCCTGATGAGCGACGGCTGCGACTGGCTGACCGGCCAGGCCATCATGATGGACGGCGGCAACCACCTTGCGACCGGCGGCAATTTCTACAGCCTGCGCAGCTGGAGCGAAGAACAGTGGAAGGAAGCGCGCGACCGCATCGAGGCGCAGAACAAGAAGGACAGGGAGCAGCGCAGCGCCTGATACCTGAGGCAAGGCTTCCCGGCGGGCTGCTCAGTCCCGGTTGAGCAGCCGGTCGCCCTGCACCTGCGCGGCGCCGGCGCGCAGCAGCTGGGCCACCGCCCACTGCGCGAGTTCGGCCGCGGGCTTGCCGAGGTAACGCCGGTTGGCCTCGCGCACCAGCAGCATGTCGCCCATCAGGGTTTCGACCTCGGCCATGGCGATGCCCTGCCTGTCGAGCAGCAGGAATTTCAGCAGTACCTTGATCGCGTTCTGCGCATTGCGCGCCGGATCGGCGACGAAATAGTCGAGCCGGGAAAAGGCGGTCGTCAGCGCCTTGCCAACATCGGTGAACGGCGCGCCGTGGCCGGGGATAACCAGCTTCACGTCGAGCGACGCGATCAGTTCCAGTGTCGCTCGCACCTCGGCGAATCCCGACTCGCCTTCCAGTTCCGGGAACACCACGCCGAAGCCGTTTTCCCACAACGCGTCGGCCGAGATCAGAATGCCTTCGTCGGCGCAGAAAAAGATCAATGAATGCGGATCGTGCCCCGGCGCGGCCAGCGCCTGCCAGGCCATGTCGCCCAGGGTCAGCACGTCGCCGGGGTCGATGGTCTCGCTGAAGCCGAAGCGTTCGCACTGCTGGCCGGTGGCCTTGTAGGTGAGGGTTTCGGCATTCCACTCGCGCACCTTGCCGGCTTCGGCGGCCGGGATTGCGGTGCTGCAGGAAAAGGCGCGCTGCAGCGCCGCGTTGCCGCCGCAATGGTCGGAATGCAGGTGGGTATTGACCAGCAGGTCGAGCCCGCGCTTGCCCAGCGCATGCCGCACCAGCGCCACCGTCTGTTCCGCATGTGTCGCATAGCCGCTGTCGATGAGCGCGGTCCGGTCGCGGCCGGTGAACAATATGTTGTTCGACGACAGCCAGCCGCGCTCGAACACCTGCATTGACGATGGCAGTTTCATTGGGCGGGCAGCTTCATTTCTTCATCTGGTAGGCCAGCGAGATTTTCGCGAACTCCACCAGCACCGCCTGCGAACCGCCGTTGAAGGTGGTGAAGCTGTTGCCGCTGCGGACCACGAGGCGCGGCGGGAAGATCGCGCTCAGGTAGGGAACGCCGATCAGCTTGGCGCTGCGGATGTCGCGCCATTCGACATGGCGGTTGTACATCCAGCGCTGCGTGATGCCGGTGTCGTCGATGGTGACCGTGGAGCGCAGGAACCAGTAGTAGCTGATGGCCAGCATCAGCGCCGCGGCCGCCAGCAGGGCCTTGATGCCGAAACCGTATTCAAGCAGCGGGAAGCGCGCGGTGATGCTGCCGGCATACACCACGAGAACGATGGTGACGACGGTGGCCAGGAACTTGAACCAGAGACTGTAGGCGGGGCCGGTGACGGTTTGCTCCGGTTTGTAGAAGTTGAGTTGCATGGTTGCTATTGCCTTAGATACTGCGTTAGATACTACGTTAGGTGTTGCGTTGGATGTTCATCTGCGCCGCTGTATGCCCACCGGACGGTCGGCGGCCCGCAGGTAGGACGGCGATTGGAAAAAGGGATCGCCGCCCAGATAGGCTAGCAGCATGTCGGTCGAATCGAATCCCCAGAACACGCGATTATCCACTACCGCGCTCGGCACGCCAAACACGCCGGCGCCGATGGCCTGTTCGGCATTGACGCGCAGCTGCTGCTTGACCTCGTCGGCGGCCAGCATGTCCGGCGTGACATGCATTTCCTGCAACAGCGCCTGGAAGCGCGTTTCATCGGATGGGGTATTGCCCTCGCGCCAGACCCAGTGGAACAGGCGGCGTATCACCTCAGGCGTGCTGCCGAGGGCGATGCACAGGCGCAGCAGCGGCAACGGATTGAACGGATGCTCGGGCGGCATCGTCATCGGGATGCCGTGCTTGTGCGCGAGCCACAGGCAGTGCTCGTAGGTCCATTGCCGCTTGGGCGCGAGTTCGGCGGGGCCGGTGGTGCCCCAGTGATTGAGGAGTGCGGCGATGAGCACCGGCTTGAAGTCGATCCGGGTGTGCGGGGGAAGTTGGGAGAGTTGTTCGTGCTGCAGGTAGGAGAAGGGGGAGATGAAGTCGAAGTACCAGATGATGGGGGTTGTGGCATTCATGTTTTTCTCCATTTCTGTGTTGTGTTGATTTAGTAAGCTTTTTCTCCGGTGATGCAATAACTTAGTCTCTTTGTGGAGGCTTGCCGGGTGCGGCCCGGCAGCCGCTCACTTTCTTTGCTCCGCCAAAGAAAGTAAGCAAAGAAAGGCGGCCGCAGGCAAGCAGCCCCTTCGGGGTTCCCGAAAAAGTAGGGGCCGAAGCGGGAAGTGAAACAAACTCGCCCTGCGGGCTCAGACAAGTTTCACTTCTGATCCGCTTCAACCCCTACTTTTCCGGCTGCTCGCAAGCGGTGAACGGCAAAACAGCCTCTATGCGCGAGTTTGGTCTCTCCCCTCTCCCGCAGGCGGGAGAGGGGTTGGGGGGTGAGGGCGGTCGCAAGGGAATAACGGTTCCCAACACCCGAAAACCCAGCCCAGAACACGCAAACAAAGCACACCAGGCCAAGCTCGCACACAGAGGCTGTTAGCTCCCCCTCTAGCGACGCCAAAAGTGCGGGCGGCAAAGCGGATAAAGAAGCGCAGACTGTCTGAGCCGCAGGCGAGTTTCTGCGCTTCCCGCTTTGTCGCCCGCACTTTTGGGAACCCCGCAGGGGCGGCGATAGGGGTGTCGCCTTTTTTGCCTACTTTTTTGGCGAAGCAAAAAAGTAGGTGGCCCGCCGGGGCCAGACCCAGCCAGCATCCACGGAGAGCATGACGCTTTGCATCACCGAAGAAAAACCTAAAACAACTCTTCTTCCCGACGCTTGATCTCCACCCAAACCGCCCTCTTAACCTCCTCACTCGCCGCCCCCCACTGCACGATCTCATCAATCGTCCGCAGGCACCCCTCGCACAACCCCGTCTGCGCATTCATCTTGCACAAGCTGATGCAAGGCGACGGCACCCTGCCCTCATCATTAACCGGATCGTAGGAAATCATCGCAGCGCCACATCCGCCACCGGCGCGCCGGTCATCGCCTGCAGCTGCTGCGGCGTGAGGTTGAACACCGCATGCGGATGCCCGGCCGCGGCCCAGACGCTGGGCAGCTTCATCAGGTCTTCATCGATCAGCATCACGGTCTTGTCCACGTGCCCGATCGGGCAGACCCCGCCGATCGCATAACCGATGCGGGTCTTCACGAATTTCGCGTCGGCGCGGCCGAGCGGTCCGACCCGGGCGGCCACCTTGCTTTCATCGACGCGGTTGATGCCGCTGGCCACCACCATCACCGCCGCATCATCGGCAAGGCGGCGGAACACGATGGACTTGGCGATCTCGGCGACGCTGCAGCCGAGGCCGGCAGCGGCTTCGGCGGAGGTCTTGCCGGTTTCCGGCAGCATCACGACCGGCTTGTCGTGGCCGAGCTCGGCCAGGAGATCGGCCACGCGCCGCGCGCTGTCGGGCAGTTTCGTTTCGGTGTTGCTCATGTTGCTCATCTCAGTCATTCATCAGAAGGGCGATGCGCTGCCGCAGTTCCGGCACCACCTCCCGTTCGAACCAGGAATTGGCCTGAAACCAGGCGATGTTGCGCGGACTCGGGTGCGGCAGCGGGAGATACCCGGGCAGGTAGTCACGCCAGGCCGCCACCGTCTCGGTCAGCGTGCGCCGGCCATTGTCCCGCAAATAATATTCCTGCGCATGGCGGCCGATCAGCAGCGTCAGCTCCACCCGTGGCATCAGCTCCAGCAGCGGCGCATGCCAGGCCGGCGCGCATTCCGGGCGCGGCGGCAGGTCGCCGCTCCTGCCCTTGCCGGGATAGCAGAAACCGGTCGGCACGATGGCCACCCTGCCTTCGTCGTAGAACGTTTCGCGCGGCATCTGCAGCCAGTTGCGCAGGCGGTCGCCGGAGGGGTCGTTCCACGGAATGCCGGTGTCATGCACGCGGCGTCCCGGCGCCTGGCCGACGATCAGCAGCCGTGCGCTTGGACTTGCCTGCACCACCGGGCGCGGACCATGCGGCAGATGCGCGCTGCATCGTTCGCAGGCGCGGATCGCGGCCAGCAGTTCCGGCAACGGGCGCAGCGGCGCTTCCTTCAAAAGCTTTTACCCCGCCCGCTTCGCGGCAATCGCGTTGCCGGTGCGGCTGGCCGCCTTGCGGCCGAGATGCTGCGAGATGAACTGGCCGGCGTCGACCACCTTGTCGAGATCGATGCCGGTGTCGATGCCCAGGCCGTTCAGCAGGAACAGCACATCCTCGGTCGAGACGTTGCCCGTCGCGCCCTTCGCATACGGACAGCCGCCCAGGCCCGCCACCGAGGAATGGAAGATCGAGATGCCGACTTCCAGGCTGGCATAGATGTTCGCGGTGGCCTGGCCGTAGGTGTCGTGGAAATGGCCGGACAGGCGCTCGATCGGAAATTCCTTCGCCACCCGCTCCATCACCGCCTGCACCTTCCTCGGCGTGCCGACGCCGATAGTGTCGGCGATGTCGATCTCGTCGCAGCCGAGTTCACGCAGGCGGCGCACAACGTCGGCCACGCTGTCGGCCGGCACCTCGCCCTGGTAGGGGCAGCCGAACGAGCAGCTGATGCTGCCGCGCAGCCGGATGTTGTGCTGCTTGGCGGCTTGCGCCACATCGCGGAAGCGCTCGATCGATTCGGCGATCGAGCAGTTGATGTTGCGCTGGGAAAAGGCTTCCGAGGCGGCGCCGAAGATCACCACTTCATCGGCTTTGGCCGCCAGCGCGGCTTCGAAGCCCTTCATGTTGGGCGTCAGCGCGGAATAGACGACGCCGGGCTTGCGGCGGATCCTGTCCATCACTTCGGTTGAGGTCGCCATCTGCGGCACCCACTTCGGCGAGACGAAGGATGCGGCTTCGATGTTGACGAAGCCGGCATCGGTCAGGCGGTCGACCAGTTCGATCTTGACCTCGGCGGAAATGGTTTCCTTCTCGTTCTGCAAGCCGTCGCGGGGACCGACTTCGACGATTTTCACTTTACTGGGGAGGCTCATGGTGTGCCTTTCGGTAAATTCCTTATCCAACCCTTCCTTTGCAGACCATTCGTTGCCGATCGCATGCAAGCCCTCAGTCGCCCCTGCCCCTTCAAGGGGAAGGTTGGGATGGGGATGGGGTTAAACAACGTGCATTCAACCCATCCCCACCCTAACCTCCCCTTGAAGGGGAGGGAATCTCAAGGTCTTGGCAAAGTTGGCAAACCTCTGTCTTCAAAGAAAGGGAACTGTTCAATAACTCCGGCTACCTACGCCGCCTTGAACGCCAGCAACTGCGCGCCTTCCGCCACCTGGTCGCCGACCGCGTACAGCAGGTCCTCGACCGTGCCGTTGGCCGGCGCGGCGATCGTGTGTTCCATCTTCATCGCTTCCATGATCAGCAGCGGCGCGCCCTTCTCCACCGTCTTGCCCTTCTCCACCAGCAGCGCCACGATCTTGCCCGGCATCGGCGCGGTCAGGCGGCCGCCTTCGGCTTCGCTCTCACCGGCATGGGCCAGCGGATCGTTGTAGTTCAACACGGTATGCGCGCCGCCGCTGAACACGTGGAATACGTCTCCTGTCCGCACCACCGTGCCGCGCACCGCCGTGCCGTCGACCTTGATCACCAGGTGCTGGCCGGCGCGCTCGACCAGCGTCATCGCCGCGGAGGCGCCGTTCAGGCCGAGCGACCAGCCGCTGTCGCGATAGGAAACCGCCACCGGATAGGTGGTGCCTTCTTCCGCGAATTCCAGGGAGCGCAGCAGGGCGCCGTTCATGCGCCAGCCGCTGGTGTTGGCCCAGGGATCGTTGGCCGCGGCCCCGGCGCTCTGCTCGGACGACAGCAGCGAGGCCGCCGCCAGGCCGAGAATCTGCAGCGAGACCGGCTGCTGTGCCGGGAACAGTGCATCGTGGTTGCGCTCGATCAGGCCGGTGTCGAGGTCGGCCTGCGAGAACGGCCGGCTTTCCACCAGGCGCTTCAGGAAAGCCACGTTGGTGGCCAGGCCGACCACCTGGTATTCGGCCAGCGCCTGCGACATGTGCGCCAGCGCTTCCTCGCGGTCGTTGCCCCACACGATCAGCTTGGCGATCATCGGATCGTAGAACGGCGAAATCGCATCGCCTTCACGCACGCCGGAATCGATGCGCACCGCGGCCGGATTGCCGGCCACGCTGCCGTTGCCCAGCTGGAACGCGACCGAGTCCGGCGTATGCAGGTGCTGCAGCGTGCCGATCGACGGCAGGAAGCCCTTCTCCGGATTCTCCGCATAGATGCGCGCCTCCAGCGCATGGCCGTGGATGGTCAGTTCTTCCTGCTTCTTCGGCAGCGCTTCGCCAAATGCGATGCGCAACTGCCATTCCACCAGGTCGAGCCCGGTGATCATCTCGGTGACCGGATGCTCGACCTGCAGCCGGGTGTTCATTTCCATGAAGTAGAACGAGCCGTCCTGGTTGGCGATGAATTCCACCGTGCCGGCGCCGACGTAGCCGACGGCCTTGGCGGCGGCCACCGCGGCCTCGCCCATCGCGCGGCGGCGCTCTTCGGTCATGCCGGGCGCCGGCGCTTCTTCCAGCACCTTCTGGTGGCGGCGCTGCACCGAGCAGTCGCGCTCGAAGAGATACACGCAGTTGCCTTGCTGGTCTGCAAAGACCTGGATCTCGATGTGGCGCGGCCGGGTCAGGTATTTCTCGACCAGCACCTTGTCGTCGCCGAAGCTGTTGATCGCCTCGCGCTTGCAGGATTCGAGCGCTGCCTTGAAGTCCTCGCTTTTTTCCACGATGCGCATGCCCTTGCCGCCGCCGCCGGCGGACGCTTTCAGCAGGACCGGGTAGCCGATCTTGTCGGCCTGCTCTCGCAGGAAATCGGCATCCTGGTTGTCGCCGTGATAACCCGGCACCAGCGGCACGTTGGCCTTTTCCATCAGCGCCTTGGCGGCCGACTTGGAGCCCATCGCGCGGATGGCGGAAGCCGGCGGGCCGATGAAGGCGATGCCCGCTTTCGCGCAGGCTTCGGCGAAGTCTTCGTTCTCGGACAGGAAGCCGTAGCCGGGATGGATCGCTTGCGCTCCGGTAGCCTTCGCGACTTCGATGATCTTGTCGGCGCGCAGGTAGCTTTCCTTGGCCGGCGCGGGGCCGATCAGGACGGATTCGTCGCAAACGGCGACATGCTTGGCATTGGCATCGGCCTCGGAATACACCGCGACGCTTTTGACGCCGAGGCGGTGGGCCGTTGAAGCAACGCGGCAGGCGATTTCGCCGCGATTGGCAATCAGGATCTTGGTGAACACGCTATCTCCTTATGGGGTGCGGTGGTTGTCTCTTGTTATCTTCGTTGTCTCTCGTTGTGATGCATGTCCTGCGCGATGGCTTCCCCCGGATGGAAGAAGCCGTCGGTACTGCGTTTTCCTATCCGTTTGCCACCATCTTGGCATCGACCTGCGTGTGCTTGACGCGAATGCCGAGCTTCTGCAGCAGCGCCATGTCGGCATCCGCATCCGGATTGCCGGTGGTCAGCAGCTTGTCGCCGTAGAAGATGGAATTGGCGCCGGCCTGGAAACACATCGCCTGCACCGCCTCGCCCAGCTCGCGCCGGCCTGCCGACAGGCGCACCCGCGCCTTGGGCATGGTGATGCGGGCCACCGCGATGGTGCGCACGAATTCCAGCGGGTCGAGCGGGTCCTGGCCGTAGAGCGGCGTGCCGGGCACCTGCACTAGGTGGTTGATCGGCACGGACTCGGGGTAGGGATCGAGGTTGGCCACCTGCGCCACCAGGCCGGCGCGCTGCTTGCGCGACTCGCCCATGCCTACGATGCCGCCGCAGCAGACCTTGATGCCGGCGTTGCGCACGCGGTCCAGGGTGTTCAGGCGGTCTTCGTACTGGCGGGTGGAAATGATGTCGTTGTAGAACTCGGGCGCGGTATCGAGGTTGTGGTTGTAGTAGTCGAGGCCGGCGGCGGCGAGGCGCTCGGCCTGGCCCTCTTCCAGCATGCCGAGCGTGGCGCAGGCTTCCAGGCCGAGTTCCTTCACGCCGCGCACCATCGCTTCGACATGGTCGAGATCGCGGTCCTTCGGGCTGCGCCAGGCGGCGCCCATGCAGAAGCGGGTGGCGCCGTGCGCCTTGGCGGCACGGGCGGCTTCGAGCACGGTTTCCAGTTCCAGCAGCTTCTGCGCGGTGACGCCGGTGTCGTAGCGCGCTGCCTGCGGGCAGTAGCCGCAGTCTTCCGGGCAGCCGCCGGTCTTGATCGACAGCAGGGTCGCCAGTTCGACTTCCTGCGGATCGAAGTTTTCACGGTGCACCTGCTGGGCGCGGAACATCAGTTCGTTGAACGGCAGCTCGAACAGTTCCAGCACCTTTTCCACCGGCCAGGCTTGCGCGGCTTCGGCGCGGGCAGCGGCGGGTGTGCGGAGTTCGTGAAAGGTAATGGCTTGCGATGACATCAGGCTTCCTTTGCTTCTGGTGAAAACGGGTGGGACGTTGCAGCCGTACCGGCAGCGGGCCAGTTCGGCAGTCTTGAAAAATCGAGGTGGGCCGCGGCGGCCGATGCCGATACAGCCGGCAGGCGAGGAATGACGCCGAGCAGCGGCGCGGGCAGCCGCATGCGCAGTGTGTCGATGTTGTCGATCTGATGGCGCATTTCCGCATCGACCACGTTGGCGACCCAGCCAGCCAGCCGCAGTCCGCGCGCTTCAATGGCTTCGGCGGTGAGAAGCGCATGGCTGATGCAGCCGAGCCGCAGGCCGACCACCATCACCACAGGCAGCGCCAGCTTTTGCGCGAGGTCGGCGGTATCGAAATCCTCGGTCAGCGGCACGCGGAAACCGCCGACGCCCTCGACCACCACCGCGTCGGCGGCTGCGGCGACCTGCCGGTAACAGTCGAGGATGCGGTCGATATCGAAGCGCACGCCTTCCAGCGCGGCGGCGATATGCGGCGCGGCCGGTTCCTGCAGCAGGTAGGGCGTGGTCAGCGACAGCGGCAAAGCCAGATTGGCGGCAGCCGCGATCGCATCGACATCCTCGTTGCGGGGCACGCCGTCGCGCAGTTCGGTGCCGGCGGCGATCGGCTTCATGCCGGCGGCGCGCACGCCGGTGCGCGCCAGCGCATGCAGCAGCGCGCTTGTGGTGAGCGTCTTGCCGATCTCGGTATCGGTGCCGGTGACGAAGTAGGCTGTCGTTGCAGTCATGGCATCTCTCCGATCTCGCGCTCGGCCGCATTGAAGGCTTGCGCCAACCGGGCGACGTCGGCGGAGACATGCGCGGCCGACAGCGTGATGCGCAGGCGCGCGGTACCGGCCGGCACGGTGGGCGGGCGGATCGCCGGCACCCAGAGTCCCTGTTCATGCAGCAGCGCGGCGGCCCGCAGCGCCGGCTCGTTGGAGCCGATGATCACCGGCTGGATCGCGGTCCGCGACGGCAGCAATTGCCAGTGTTTCAGGCGCAAGCCGTCCTGCAGCTGCGCGACAAGTTGCCGCAGATGCGCGCGCCGCTGCATGCCTTCTTCGCCGGTGATCAGGTCGAGGCTGGCCAGCAGCGCATGCGACAGCGCCGGCGGCGCGGCGGTGGTGTAGATGTAGGGCCGCGCGCGCTGCACCAGCCATTCGATCACGGTCGCATGGGCGGCGACGAAGGCTCCGCCGACGCCGGCGGCCTTGCCCAGCGTGCCCATGTAGACCAGGTTGGGCGAGCGCAGGCCGAAGTGTTCCAGCGCGCCGTGGCCATGCTCGCCCAGCACGCCGAAGCCGTGGGCGTCGTCGACCACCAGCCAGGCATCGTGCCGTTCGCACAAGGCAAGCAATGCCGGCAGCGGCGCGAGGTCGCCGTCCATGCTGAACACGCTGTCGGTCGCCACGATCTTCGTCTTCGATGTGCTGGCCTTGAGCAAGCCTTCGAGCGCTTCGATGTCGCCATGTGCATAGACCTTCACATTGGCGCGCGACAGGCGGGCGCCGTCGATCAGCGAGGCATGGTTCAGCGATTCGGAAAACAGGTCGGTGTCGCGTCCCGACGCAGCAGACGCGGCGGCCAGCGCGGTCAGCACCGCGAGATTGGCCATGTAGCCGGTGCAGAAGGTGAGCGCCCGCGCCTGTTCGATGTACGGCGACATCAGTTCGGCGAAGCGTTCCTCCAGCAGGTCGTGCGCGCGGGAATGGCCGCTGATCAGGTGCGAGGCGCCGCTGCCGGCGCCGTACTTCGCCGCGCCTTCCTGCAGCGCCTCGACCAGGCGCGGATGCGCGGCCAGGCCGAGATAATCGTTGCTGCAGAAGGCGAGCATGGGCCTGCCGTCGACAGTGACGTGCGGTGCGCACGGCGTGTCGGCGACGCGGCGGCGGCGCAGCAGCTTTTGCTCATCAAGCCTGTGCAGTTGCTGTTCGAGCTGGGAGAGCAGATGCATGATCAGCCCCTCATCACTTCGTCGAACACCGCATGCGTGCGGGCGGCGAGGCTGTCGCTTTCCTCGTCGTCGAGGATGTAGGGCGGCATCAGGTAGACGGTGCGGCCGATCGGGCGCAGCAGCAGTTCATGCTGCAGCGCGCTGGCGAAGAACTTGCTCGAGAACGCGGGATCGTCGGTGATGGCATCGAAGGCCCAGATCATGCCGCGCTGGCGGAAATGCATTACCCGCTCGTCTTCGGCCAGCGGCATCAAGGCGGTGGTGAGCCTCGCCGCGCGCTCTCGGTTGCGCTCGAGCACATCGTCCTGCTCGAAGATGTCGAGCGTGGCCAGCGCCGCGCGGCAGGCCAGCGGATTGCCGGTGTAGGAATGCGAATGCAGGAAGCCGCGCTTGACGTCGGCATCGTAGAAGCCCTGGTAGATCTCGTCGCGCGTCATCACCAGCGACAGCGGCAGGTAGCCGCCGCTGATGCCCTTCGACAGGCAGACGAAGTCGGGCCAGATGTTGGCCTGCTCGCAGGCGAAGAAACTGCCGGTGCGGCCGCAGCCGACAGCGATTTCGTCGGCAATCAGGTGTACGCCGTAGCGGTCGCACAGCGCACGCGCCTCGGCCAGATAAGCCGGGTCGTACATCGCCATGCCGGCGGCGCACTGCACCAGCGGCTCGACGATGACGGCGGCAATCTTGTCGCCGCGCTCCGCCAGCAACTGCTCCAGCTGCTTCGCCGCGCGGCGCGCTACGTCGGCGGCGCTCTCGCCGGCTTCGGCGGCGCGTGCATCGGGCGATGCGACCACATGCGCCTGCTGCAGCAGCGGACCGTAGGCGTCGCGGAACAGCTGCACATCGGTGACCGCCAGCGCGCCGATGGTTTCGCCGTGGTAGCTGCCTCGCAGGCAGACGAATTCGCGCTTGTCGGTCTTGCCGCTGTTGCGCCAGAAATGAAAGCTCATCTTCAGCGCGATTTCAACCGCCGAGGCGCCGTCGGATGCATAGAAGCAGTGGCCGAGCGCATGGCCGGTAAGCGCGGACAGCTTTTCCGACAGCTTGATCACCGGCTCATGGGTGAAGCCGGCGAGCATCGCATGCTCGAGCAGGTCGAGCTGGTCCTTGAGCGCGGTATTGATGCGGGGATTGGCATGGCCGAACAGGTTGACCCACCAGGAACTGATGGCGTCGAGATAGCGCCGGCCGTCGGCGTCGAACAGCCAGGCGCCGCGGCCGTGGCTGACCGGCACCAGCGGCATCATCGATTCATGATGCTGCATCTGGGTGCACGGATGCCAGACGCTGGCCAGGCTGCGCGCGACCCAGTCTCCGGTTTGTTCGCTAGGTTGACGTGTATTCAAAAGCGGCTCCACAACTTCGTTGCACCCCTGGGGGCGTGTTTCCGTTACGGGGTGCAGGAAGCTTATCTCGCTGACTCCATTACTCCAGCCACCCCGGCTTGCGTTTTTCCAGGAAGGAACGCACGCCCTCGCGGCCCTCGTCGGAGCTGCGGATATCGGCGATGCGCAGCGCCGTGTCGGCGATCAGCTCGGCGCAGAGCGGCGCGCCGGCCACATCCTGCACCAGGCGCTTGGCCTCCTTGACTGCGTGGGGACTGTTCGACACCAGCGCCTTGACGATCTCGGCGACGGTCGCATCGAGCGCATCGGCGGCAGCGACGGCGTGCACGAAACCGATGCGGTGCGCCTCCTGCGCGGAAAAACGTTCTGCCGTCAAAAAATACCGGCGCGCGGCGTTTTCGCCCATGGCCTTGATGACGTAGGGCGAGATTGTCGCAGGAATCAGGCCCAGTTTTACCTCGGACAGGCAAAAATTCACTGTCTCGGAGGCAACACTAATGTCGCAGGCGGCCGCCAGCCCCATGCCGCCGGCGTAGCAGTCGCCCTGGATCTTTGCCACCACCGGCTTGGGGCAGGCGTAGATGGCCCGCAGCATTTCCGCCAGCTGGGCCGCGTCGGCGCGGTTCTCCTCGTGGGTGTAGCCGGCCATCTTCTTCATCCAGTTGAGGTCGGCGCCGGCGCAGAAGGCCGGGCCGTTCGCCGCCAGCACGATGGCGCGCAGGTTTTCATCCCTGCCGAGTTCGCCGAACACCTGGGTGATCTCGGCGATCGTCGTCTCGTTGAAGGCATTGCGCACCTCGGGGCGGTTGAGCGTGACGGTGGCCAGCTTGCCTTCGATCTTCACATCCAGTGTCTGCCAGTTCATGGTTGTCCTTTATTGTTGGTCACAGCCGCTTATTGCCGCTTACATGCGGAACACGCCGAACTTGGTCTCGGGAATCGGCGCATTGAGCGAGGCGCTCAAGCCCAGTCCCAGCACCATGCGGGTATCGGCCGGATCGATCACGCCGTCATCCCACAGCCGGGCCGTCGCGTAATACGGATGGCCCTGGTGCTCGTACTGTTCGCGGATCGGCTGCTTGAAGGCTTCCTCCTCGTCCTTGCTCCAGCTGCCGCCGCGGCCTTCGATGCCGTCGCGCTTGACGGTCGCCAGCACGCTGGCCGCCTGTTCGCCGCCCATCACCGAGATGCGCGCATTCGGCCACATCCACAGGAAACGCGGTGAGTAGGCGCGGCCGCACATGCCGTAGTTGCCGGCGCCGAAGCTGCCGCCGATGATGACGGTGAACTTCGGCACGGCAGCTGTAGATACCGCGGTCACCATCTTGGCGCCGTTGCGGGCGATGCCTTCGTTCTCGTACTTGCGGCCGACCATGAAGCCAGTGATGTTCTGCAGGAACACCAGCGGGATCTTGCGCTGGCAGCACAGTTCGATGAAGTGCGCGCCCTTCAGTGCCGACTCGGAGAACAGGATGCCGTTGTTGGCGATGATGCCGACCGGCATGCCGAAGATGTGGGCGAAGCCGGTGACCAGCGTGGTGCCGTAGCGCGCCTTGAACTCGTCGAACTCGCTGCCGTCGACGATGCGGGCGATGATTTCGCGCACGTCGAAGGGCTTGCGGGTATCGGTGGGAATAACGCCGTAGACTTCGCGCGGATCGTACTTCGGAGCCACCGGCTCCCGCAGCACCAGCTGCTGCGGTTTTTTCCGGTTGAGATTGCCGACGATCTTGCGCGCCAGCGACAGCGCATGCAGGTCGTTCTGCGCCAGGTGGTCGACCACGCCGGACAGCCGGGTATGGACGTCGCCGCCGCCCAGGTCCTCGGCGCTGACCACTTCGCCAGTGGCAGCCTTCACCAGCGGCGGCCCGCCGAGGAAGATGGTGCCCTGCTCCTTGACGATGATGGATTCGTCGCTCATCGCCGGCACATAGGCGCCGCCGGCGGTGCAGGAACCCATGACGACGGCGATCTGCGGAATGCCCTTGGCCGACAGGTTGGCCTGGTTGAAGAAGATGCGGCCGAAATGGTCGCGGTCGGGAAATACATCATCCTGGTTGGGCAGGTTGGCGCCGCCGGAATCAACGAGATAAATGCAGGGCAGGTGGTTCTGGTCGGCGATTTCCTGCGCCCGCAGGTGCTTCTTGACCGTCATCGGGTAATAGGTGCCGCCCTTCACGGTGGCGTCGTTGCAGACAATCATGCATTCATGGCCGGCGACGCGGCCGATGCCGGCGATCACGCCGGCGGCCGGCGCGGCATTGTCGTACATCTCGTAGGCGGCCATCTGCGACAGTTCGAGGAAGGGCGTGCCGGGATCGAGCAGCATCTGCACCCGGTCGCGCGGCAGCAGCTTGCCGCGCGCGGTGTGCTTCTTGCGCGCCTCTTCGCCGCCCCCCAGCGCCAGCTTCTCCACCTTGGCTTTCAAGTCGTCGACCAGCGCCTGCATCGCTGCGGTATTGGCCTTGAAGTCTTCGCTGCGCGGCGACAGTTTGCTTTCTATTTGCGGCATGTTGTTGTCATCCTTTTTATCTTGTTGATTCGTGATCAAGCGATGTTGTCGTCATTCGCCTTTCATCCTTGCACCCTTGTGAAGTGCTGGTGTGCGGCGATGTCTTAAGTCTTTTCCGGAAAACTGCCATCCACGTAAAACCACTTGCCGTCCTCGCGTACGAAGCGGCTGATTTCATGCAGGCGGTGCGCCCGTCCGCCGATCTTGTAGCGGGCGACGAATTCCACCGTCGCGCGATCGCCATCTTCGGCATTCGGCACATGCCTGCGCACGTCCAGCCCCAGCCATTTCATGTCGTCATCCTGCGCCACCGGCTCGGCAGGCCGGGTCGTAGCATGCCATGTAGCCTTCAGATACGCTTCATTGCGCAGCACATAGGCGGTATAACGCGAGCGCATCAACAGGTCGGCGGCCGGCGCCGGCACGCCGCCTTCGATGAAGCGGCCGCAGCAGGCTGCATAGTCCTTGCCGCCGCAGGGGCAGGCGGTGGATTGCGGCTTGTTCATTTCGATACTTGCTGCAACATTTCGACCATCAGACCGTCTTCGCTTTCTCTGTCTTGTCCGCGGTGGGCGCGCCGGCCTTCTTCCATGCGCCGAAGCCGCCTTCGATGTGCGCGACCTTGTCCATGCCCATGTCCAGCAGCGTCTTGGTGGCCAGCGCGCTGCGCAGGCCGCCGGCGCAGAAGAAGATGTATTCCTTGTCTTCGCCGAACACCGGCTTGTAATACGGCGACTCCGGATCGACCCAGAATTCCAGCATGCCGCGCGGCGCGGAGAAGGCGCCGGGAATCACGCCTTCGCGCTCGAGCTCGCGTGGATCGCGGATGTCGACGAACTGCACGTTGGGGTCTTCGTATTTTGCGCGGGCCTGTTCGACGGTATAGGTCTTGATTTCAGCCATCGCTTCATCGACGAGGGCCTTGTAGCCTTTTTTCATTGCTGTTCTCCTCGGTTTTTTGGTCTTGCGGCATTGCTCCGTCCGCAAGGCCTCATCACTCCCTCCCCTTCAAGGGGAGGGTTGGGGTGGGGATAGGTTTTCGTGCGTGCACTGGACCCATCCCCCTCCCAACCTCCCCCTTGAAGGGGGAGCCGCTGGGCCGCTCGATATGCCCTACTGCAGCGCCCTCGCAATCAATATCTTCTGGATATCGCTCGTCCCCTCGTAAATCTGGCACACCCGCACATCCCGGTAAATCCGTTCCACCGGAAAATCGCTGACATAGCCATAGCCGCCGTGAATCTGTATCGCGTCCGAGCAGACCCGCTCGGCCATTTCGCTGGCGAACAGCTTGGCCATTGCGGCTTCCTTCAGGCAGGGCTTGCCGGCATCCTTCATGCTAGCCGCATGCATGATCAGCTGCCGCGCCGCTTCGATCTGCGTTGCCATCTCCGACAGCTTGAACTGCACCGCCTGGTGCTCGAACAGGGTCTTGCCGAAGCTGGTGCGCTCTTTCGCATACGCCAGCGCCGCTTCGAAGGCGGCGCGCGCCATGCCGACCGATTGCGAGGCGATGCCGATGCGCCCGCCCTCGAGGCCGGACAGGGCGATCTTGTAGCCCTGGCCTTCCTCGCCGATCAGGTTTTGCGCCGGGATGCGGCAATTCTCGAACAGGATCTGCGCGGTGTCCGATGAATGCTGGCCCAGCTTTTCTTCCAGGCGCGCGACGATGTAGCCGGGCGCGTCGGTCGGCACCCAGAAGGCGCTGATGCCCTTCTTGCCGGCGGCCTTGTCGGTCACCGCCATCACGATGGCGACGTCGGCGGTCTTGCCGCTGGTGATGAATTGCTTGACGCCGTTGAGCACATAATGGTCGCCGTCGCGCACGGCGCTGGTGCGCAATGCGGAGGCATCGCTGCCGACATGCGGCTCGGTCAGGCAGAAGGCGCCGAGCATGTCGCCGCGTGCCAGCGGCTTGAGGAAGCGCTCCTTCTGCTCGTCGTTGGCATACATCATGCCGATGCTGCAAACCGGGCAGTTGTTGACCGAGATGACGGTCGAGGTGCCGCCGTCGCCGGCGGCGATTTCTTCCAGCACCAGCGCCAGCGACACATAGTCGAGGCCGGCGCCGCCGAGTTCTTCCGGCACCGCGACGCCGAAGGCGCCGAGCGCGGCCAGGCCCTTCAACTCGTCGGCCGGGAAGTGGTGCTCCTTGTCCCAGCGCGCCGCATTGGGCGCCAGGCGCTCCTGCGAAAAACTGCGCAGCGCGTCGCGGATCATTTCATGCTGTTCGGATAGAACCATCTGCTGTCCCCTTGCACGGCACGCTTGCGCCGGCCGTGCCATGTTGTGTTGTGCGGTGTATTGTTACCAGGCGATGCTGCGGCCGTCGTAGCTCTGGAACGATCCGCTGTGTTCCGGGCCGAGGCCGGCGATCACTTTCAGCATGCCGGTCACGCTGTCCTCGACCGAAGTCGGCGCATCCGGCCCGCCCATGTCTGTCTTCACCCAGCCGGGATTCATCGCCGCCAGCGTGGCCTTCGGGTAATCGAAGGACGCGCTCTTGACCGCCATGTTGAGTGCCGCCTTGGAAGCGCGGTAGACCCAGCCGTGGCTGGATTCGGTTTCGCCTATGCTGCCCATGCCGCTGCTGATGAACACGAATTTTCCCTGCCGTGCTTCGACCAGCGGCGCGATCAGCGGGATGGCCTGCATCGCGCCGAGCACGTTGGTGCGCATGACCTTGTCGAAATCCTCGGCGGTCGGCATCGCCGTCGCCTGGCCGCCGCTGCCGTAGAAGCCGGAGACGTAGACGGCCAGGTCTAGCTTTTCATCGTCGAGCTGCCAGCCGAGCCCGGCCAGCGATTCCGGCTTGAGCACGTCGAGCTTGAGCGCTTCGGCGCCTTCGTCGCGCAGGGCCTGCAGCGCATCGTCGCTGCGCGCGGTGGCGATGACCTTCCAGCCGGCGGCGCGCAGCTGGCGCACGAATTCGTGGCCGATGCCGCGCGAGGCGCCGATGATGAGTGCGGTGGGCATGATGATCTCCCGGTTCGGAGTAAAGGGCGGATGTCCGCCGGGATACCGGCGGACCTCTTCGTTAGACGCTCATTGAGCGCCCTGGCTTACACCAGCTCGATCGCCATCGCGGTGCCTTCGCCGCCGCCGATGCACAGCGCCGCCACGCCCAGCTTGCCGCCGGTCTTCTGCAGCGCGCCGATCAGGGTGACGATGATGCGCGCGCCGGAAGCGCCGATCGGATGGCCGAGCGCGCAGGCGCCGCCGTGGATGTTGATCTTGTCGTGCGGGATGTCGTGTTCCTTCATCGCGGCCATCGGCACCGCGGCGAAGGCTTCGTTGATCTCGAACAGGTCCACATCCTTGGTGGTCAGGTTGAGCTTCTTGTACAGCTTCTCGATCGCGCCCACCGGCGCGGTGGTGAACCAGTTCGGTTCCTGCGCATGGGTGGAGTGGCCGAGCACGCGGGCGATCGGCTTGCAGCCGAGCTTCTTGGCGGTTGATTCGCGCATCAGCACCAGCGCCGCGGCGCCGTCGTTGATCGACGAGGAGGATGCTGCGGTGATGGTGCCGTCTTTCTTGAACGCCGGCTTGAGCGAGGGAATCTTGTCGAGCTTGGCCTTGAGCGGGCCTTCATCCTTATCGATGACGACGTCGCCTGCTTTCGCGGCCACCGTGACCGGCGCGATTTCCCACTTGAAGGAGCCGTCGTTGGTGGCGGCCTGGGCGCGCTTGACCGATTCGATCGCATAGGCGTCCTGCTCTTCGCGGGTGAACTTGTACTTGTCGACGCATTCCTCGGCGAAGGTGCCCATGGAACGGCCCTTTTCATAGGCGTCTTCCAGGCCGTCGAGCATCATGTGGTCGTACATCATGCCGTGGCCGATGCGGTAGCCGCCGCGCGCCTTCGGAATCAGGTAGGGCGCGTTGGTCATGGATTCCATGCCGCCGGCGACGACCACCTCATTGCTGCCTGCCAGCAGCGAGTCGTAGCCGATCATCGCGGCCTTCATCGCCGAGCCGCACATCTTCGACAGCGTGACCGCGCCGGCGGAAGTCGGAATGCCGGCCTTGATCGCGGCCTGGCGCGCGGGCGCCTGGCCCTGGCCCGCCATCAGGCAGTTGCCGAACAGGACTTCGTTGACATGGCTGGGTTCGAGATTGGCGCGCTCGACGGCGGCGCGGATCGCGACCGCGCCGAGGTCGGATGCGGACAGGCCGGCAAAGTCGCCCTGGAAGGCGCCCATCGGGGTGCGGGCGGCGCCGACGATAACAATAGGATCGTTGTTCATGTGAAGTCTCCGAGGTCAAGCGGCATGCGCCGCGGGGGGTAGGGGTTTGTAGCTGAAACGCAATTCCTGCGGATACGGGAATACGTCTTCGATATGGCCATCCAGGATGCGCTGTTTGGCCTGTTGCCAGTACTGCGGGGTGAGCAGGTCGGCATGGTGCTTCAGGAAATATTTTCTGACTTGCGGCACACCCAGCAGGAAGGTGCCGAACTGTTCGGGAAAGACATCGTTCTTCGCCACCGGATACCAGGGCTCGCTGGCCATTTCATCTTCCTCGTTGCGCGGTGCGGGAATCGCGCGGAAGTTGCAGTCGGTGATGTATTCGATCTCGTCGTAGTCGTAGAACACCACGCGACCGTGCTTGGTGACGCCGAAGTTCTTGTACAACATGTCGCCGGGGAAGATGTTGACGCCGACCAGATCCTTGATCGCATTGCCGTATTCGACAATCGCGTGCTCGATGGCCGCATGGTCGCCGCGCTTCTCGGCGTCGGCGAGCCACATGTTGAGCGGAGTCATGCGGCGCTCGATGTACAGGTGCCTGATGACGATTTCGTCGCCCTCTTCCTCGATGATGGATGGAGCGACCTTCTTCAGGTCGGCCAGCAGTTCGTTCGAGAAGCGCGCGCGCGGAAAGGCGACGCTGGAATATTCGAGCGTGTCGGCCATGCGGCCGACGCGGTCGTGGTTCTTCACCAGCAGGTATTTTTCCTTGACCAGTTCGCGCGTGGTGTCCTTGGGCGGCGGGAAATAATCCTTGATCACCTTGAACACGTAGGGAAAGGACGGCAGCGCGAACACCACCATCACCAGGCCGCGTATGCCGGGCGCGGATTCGAAGCAGTCCGACGAATACTTGAGGTGATGCAGGAAGTCGCGGTAGAACGCCGCCTTGCCCAGCTTCTGCAGGCCGAGGATGGTGTAGATCTCGCTGCTCGGCTTGTACGGCATCAGCGTGCGCAGGAAATGCACGTAGGCCGATGGCACTTCCATGTCGACCATGAAATAGGCGCGGGTGAACGAGAACAGCACCGTGATCAGGGTCGGATCGAACAGCACCGTGTCGAGCACCAGCTCGCGCCTGCGGTTGTACAGGATGGGCACGACGAACGGATAGATGCGGTTGCCGTTGATGCCCTTGCCGACGATGTAGGCGCCCTTGTTGCGGTAGAACAGGCTGGCCAGCACCTGGATCTGGTGGTTCGGCTCCAGCAGGTCGGAACCGAACATGGCCCGCATGCGCGCCTCGACGAAGCCGATGTCGCGGTCGAGGTCGGCAAACGGGGCGGCCAGTTGGAAATTGGTAACGATGCGCTTCAGGGTGTAGTGCAGCCCGTCCTTGGCCGGATAGTAGACCCGGTAGGTCGGCTGCAGGCCGTCCGGCTCGATGTATTCGGTCGAGACCGCGCGCCGCACGAAGATGAAATCGTTATGGAAATAGGTGCGGTGCAGGATGTTGCAGCAGACCGAGTTGAAGAAGGTTTCGGCCAGTTCCGGCTGCTTGTGGTTGATCAGCAGGCCGATGTAATGCAGCTTGACCTCGCGCCACACCTCGCCGCCGATTTCCTCCGGCTCGTATTCGTCTTCCAGCGCCTGCACGCATTCCTGCACCCGCTTGTCGTAGAACGCGATTCTTTCCCGCGCCTTGGCCTGCGCCGTCTTCCAGTCGCCGGTTTCGAAATAGCGCTTGGCATCCTGGCTGGCGTCGCGGAACAGGCGGTAATGCTTGTCGAAGCCGTCGAGGATGGCGCGCGCGATATCGAACGCGATCTGGGAACGGAGCAGCTTGGGGAATTCAGGCTGGGCAGTCTGGGCGGTCTGTGCCATGGCTAGCGCTCGAATTGGGTTTTCCAGGCTTCCAGTTTAGCCAGATCCACGCCGATCCCGCCGCACACGACCACCAGCGGTTTTTCGAACGCGGCCAGCGCCGGCACGCTGTGGTACACCGCCGACAGCGCGGCGCCGCAGGCCGGCTCCACCAGCGTGCGCATGTCGTCGGCGAAACGGCGGCAGGCGCTTACCGTTTGCGCATCGGACACCACCACGCTGCGCACATCGTGCCTGCGCGTCCATTCGAAAGCCTGGCGCGCGACGCGCCGGGCGGCCAGCGAGGTGGCGATGGTCTTGACCTCGGGCAAGGTCACCAGTTCGTTAGCTTTCATCGCGGCATGCAGCGAGGCGGCGCCTTCGGTCTCGGCGGCGATCACCGGGATGTGCGCCAGGCCGTTGCGGTGCAGGCCGGCGATCACGCCGCACATCAGTCCGCCGCCGCCGACCGCGCAGATCACCGCGTCGAAGTCGGCGCCCTGGACCGCGGCTTCGTCGATCAGGGTGGCATTGCCGTCCCAGATGTCTTCATGGTCGAACGGCGGCACATAGACCGTGTCCGGCTGTTCGCACAATTGCAATGCGTGTTCGTGGCTCTCGTCCCAGACGCTGCCGTGCACGACCACTTCGGCGCCGATGCCGCGGATGCGGTGTCGCACCGATTCATGCGTGGTCTGCGGCACCACGATGGTGGTTTGCATGCCGAGCGCGACGCCGGCCACCGCAGCGGCGAAGCCGGCATTGCCGCCGGACGGGCAGACGAAGTGGCGCACGCCGCGCTCGGCGGCGCGCTGGCAGAACAGGCCGATGCCGCGCATCTTGAAGGAGCCCGACGGCTGCAGGTTCTCCATCTTGAGCAGGATCTGCTTGCCGATGGCGGCGGACAGGCTGTCGTGGCGCAGCAGCGGCGTGGTGAGGTGCAATGAAGCCATGATGCGATGGTAATCCGTTCTTTCTCTGTTCCACACCTCGTAAAAATACGGGCGTTCAGTTTTTTAGATTGCGGCCGCTTCGCCGGTGCGGGCGACGACCGCCATGGTCCCGCTGAATTTGCTGATGAGCACTTCCCTGTCGCCGCTGACGGCATGAACCTCGGATTCCACGACATGGAAGGCTTTGCCCGGCTTGAGCACCTGCGCGCGGCACCGGAGCGATTCGCCGATGCCCGGCCGCAGCAGATGCATCTTGAATTCCACGGTCAGGATGAAGCCCTCGGCCGGCGTCACGGTCATCGCGGCGCCGCCCGCGGTATGGTCGGCGATCGTCGTCTGCACACCGGCGTGGATGACGCCGGTGTGCTGCAGATGACGCGGCCCGATGCGAAGGATGGATTCACACCAGCCGGGACCGCAATCGACAAGGGTGATGCCGATTTCGTTCAGGAAAGCCGCCTCACCGAAACCCTGTTCGACGACGCGGCGGTAATTCGGATCGGGGGAATGCATTGTATGCGCTCCATGTGGGCTCCGCTTGCGGCGCACCCTTGTCAGGCAGGGTGCGCCGCGTTCATGCCGCTTGGCCTTACTTGGTTTCGGCGAACAGTTCGCGGCCGATCAGCATGCGGCGGATCTCGCTGGTGCCGGCGCCGATTTCGTAGAGCTTGGCGTCGCGCCACAGACGTCCGACCGGGTATTCATTGATGTAGCCGTTGCCGCCCAGGGTCTGGATCGCCTCGCCGGCCATCCAGGTCGCCTTTTCCGCCGAGTACAGGATGGCGCCGGCCGCATCCTTGCGCAGCGCCCGCACCGCTTCCGGATTCTTCGCCCGGTCGCAAGCCTGGCCGACCGCGTACACGTAGGCCTTGCAAGCCATCATGGTCGAATACATGTCGGCGATCTTGCCCTGCATCAGCTGGAATTCACCGATCGGCTGGCCGAACTGCTTGCGTTCGTGGATATAGGGCACCACCGCATCCATGCATGCCTGCATGATGCCGAGCGGACCGCCGGAGAGCACGGTGCGCTCGAAATCGAGGCCGGACATCAGCACGTTGACGCCCTTGCCCAGGCCGCCGAGCACGTTTTCCGCCGGCACTTCGCAATCCTGGAACACCAGTTCGCCGGTGTGGGAGCCACGCATGCCGAGCTTGTCGAGCTTCTGCGCGATCGAGAATCCCTTGAATCCCTTTTCGATCAGGAAGGCGGTCATGCCGCGCGGGCCGGCTTCGATGTCGTTCTTCGCATAGACCACCAAGGTGTCGGCGTCGGGTCCGTTAGTGATCCACATCTTGGTGCCGTTCAATACCCAGCGGTCGCCCTTGAAATCGGCACGCAGCTTCATGCTGACCACGTCGGAGCCGGCGTTCGGCTCCGACATTGCCAGCGCGCCGACGTGTTCGCCGGAAATCAGCTTGGGCAGGTATTTCCGCTTCTGCTCCTCGGTGCCGTTGCGCTTGATCTGGTTGACGCACAAGTTGGAATGCGCGCCGTAGGACAGGCCGACCGAGGCCGAGGCGCGGGAGATTTCCTCCATCGCCACGATGTGGGCGAGATAGCCCATGTCGGTGCCGCCGTATTCCTCGCCGACGGTGATGCCGAGCAGGCCGAGCTCGCCCATCTTTTTCCAGAGGTCCATCGGGAACTGGTCGGTGCGGTCGATTTCTGCGGCGCGCGGCGCGATTTCCGCCTGCGCGAATTGCTGCACGGTTTCGCGCAGCGCGGCGATGTCTTCGCCATGGTCAAAGGTCAAGCCGGGCAAGTGGATCATGTCGTCCTCGTTTTATAGGAGTGATGCGATTGTTTGAGTTGGCAAAACTTCTGGCGCGATGCAGCGCATCATACCGCCAAAATGACGTTAACGTAAACGTAAAGCGGGTACCGTAAAACTACCTTGTTGAGGCGGCTCAGGCGGCATCCTTGATCCTGCGCGCGGCCGGCTTTTTCTCCGGGGATTTCAGAGACTTTTCATCGCTGAGCAGGCGCCTGCATTCTTCCTCGTGCGCGGAAATTTCAGCGAGCGTGACATCGATATCCTCGCGCTGCCGCTCCAGGGTTTCCCGGTGCTGGGCCAGCACCGCCAGGAAGCGCTTGAGCTGCGGCGCGGTGTCCTTCGGCGATTCGTACATGTCGACCAAGGCCTTGATTTCACTGAGGCTCAGGCCGAGCCGCTTGCCGCGCAGGGTAAGCTTGAGGCGGGTGCGTTCGCTGGCGCTGTAGACCCGGGTGCGGCCGCCCGCGCCCTCGCGCTTGGGGTTCAGCAGGCCCTGGTCTTCGTAGAAGCGGATGGCGCGGGGCGTGATGTCGAATTCGCGGGCGAGCTCGGTGATGGTATAGGTTGGCATGAAGGAATTCCGGGGTCGTCAGCAGTGAAAAACGAATGTGTTTAGAATCACTGTAAAGCAACTGCAGTTTACGTTAACGTAAAGGCGCGCACTGGCGTATTGTAGGCGTGTCCGCCCTAAATGTGAACCGGCGCAAACTGCGGCGATCGCCGCCCTTAACATGCTTCCCTGGAGCCGCCCTCATGAATCCCCTGGAATCCCAACTCGAGTATCCGTTCGGCGATCAGCTGCCGTCGTCAGGAACGGTGATGGAAGTCGCCCCCGGCCTGTTCTGGCTGCGTGCCGGCCTGCCTTTCGCGCTCGACCACATCAATCTCTGGCTGCTGCGCGACGGCCCGGGCCAGGCAGGGGGACAGGACCGGGACGGCTGGACCATCGTCGACTGCGGCATCAGCAGCGACGCCACGCGCGACGCCTGGGAATCGGTGTTCGCCACCGCGCTCGGCGGCCTGCCGGTGCTGCGGGTCATCGTCACCCATTGCCATCCCGACCACGTCGGCCTGGCCGACTGGCTGTGCAAGCGCTGGAACGTGCGGCTGTGGATGACCGCCGGCGACTACGGTTTCGCCCGCATGATGTCGGCGGCGCTGCCCGGCGTCGACGGCGTGGCGGCGATTCCCCACTTCGTGCGCCACGGCCTGAGCGAGGCGTCGATGCGGGAAAAGGTCGAGGGCCGCAAGAGTTACTATCCGAGCATGGTGCCGGCTATGCCGGAGTCGTATCACCGCATCGTCGACAACCAGGTCTTTCGCATCGGCGGCCATGACTGGCAGGTGATCACCGGCTTCGGCCATTCGCCCGAGCATGCGGCGCTCTACTGCGCCGGCCTCAACCTGCTGATTTCCGGCGACATGGTGCTGCCGCGCATTTCGACCAATGTGTCCGTGTTTGCGGTCGAGCCCGAGTCCAACGCGGTGCAGATGTACCTGGATTCATTGAAGAAATTCAGCCACCTGCCGGCCGACACGCTGGTGCTGCCGTCCCATGGCCGGCCGTTCCGCGGACTGCATACCCGTATCGGCCAGTTGAACGACCATCACCGCGACCGGCTGGCCGAAGTCGTCACTGCCTGCGCGATCCCGCAGACGGCGGCCGACATCGTGCCCATCATGTTCCGCCGCCCGCTCGACACGCACCAGATGAGCTTCGCGCTCGGCGAGGCGCTGGCCCACCTGAACAAGCTCTGGCATGACGGCGTGCTGGTCAGGGAGACCGACGACGCAGGCGTTATCCGCTTTCGCACCGCCTGACGCCAGCACGCTGGATCGGGAGATGGAAAGGCCGGCCGCAGCGCCGGCCTTTTTCTTTTTCCGGCTCCAGCGCGCCGCGGCCTGCAAATTTCGACGCAACTATTGAGCAATCCGACCTTTTATGAAAATGTTGAATTTATATTATTCATTGCGCCAGTTTACTTGATACATAATGTGTTACCTTTCCTTTACACATTTGGTCACAAGAAGTTCCTGTCGCCAGTAGACTGACTGTCAAGCGTCGACATGGAATAGTGCGCGGTCATGAATCCAACTATAGAACGAGAAGGCTTTAGCGAGCGGCTTCAGAAAGCGCTGCGCAACGCAGAATATTCATCCGACAGCCCGACGCAGCTGGCGAGGGAATTCAATGTCCGTTTCGAAGGCCGTCCGATCACGGTTCACGCCGCCCGCAAGTGGCTGGTCGGCGAAGCCATCCCAACCCAGGAAAAGTTGCGTACCCTGGCGCAATGGCTGGGCGTGTCGACCGAGTGGCTGCGTTTCGGCGGCGACGACCAGGCCGCGGCCGAAGCCGGCACTTCCGCTTCCCGCTTCGAATCCACCGACGTCAAGCTGCTGACCGACCTGCAGCGCCTCGACAAGCATCACCAGGCGCTGGCCCGCGAATTCATCCGCATGCTGGTCAGGATGAACCGGGAAAAGTAGGACGCCGCCCGCCGCTCGTCAGCCGCCCATGTTCAGCAGCCGCCCGCGAGCGAACGCAGATAGCGCAGGCCGGCGATTGCCCGGCTGCCGTACCAGGACATCATCTCGCCGTCGACCAGCTGCACCGGCTTGCCGATCTGCCGTTCCAGCGCATCGACATGCGCCTCGGTGAAGCGGTAGGGCTCGCTCGACAGCAGCACCGCATCGATGCCGGCCGCCAGCCGGTCGGACCAGTCGAAGCGAGGATAGCGCGCGGCAGGAGCTCCCGACGTTTCCTCCGGCGCCTCCGGCACCCATTGCCGCCAGCCGATCTCTTCCAGCATGCGGGCGATATACGTGTCGCGCGATACCGTCATCCAGGGATCCTTCCAGATGCAGTACAGCACCGTCTGCGGCGGTCCTTTCCGGGCGGCCTGCAGCGCCGCGTATTCCCGTTCGAATTCTGCGCATAAGCGTTCGGCCCGCGCCTGCGCGCCGAAGATGCCGCCCAGCAGCCGGTACAGCGCAAGGTTGTCGCGCGGCGCGACCGGATGGGTGACGATCACATGCGGGATGAATTGCGCCAGCGCATCGACGGTGGGCTTTTCGTTCTCGTCGATATTGACCACTAGGTGGGTGGGCGCGAGCCGGCGTATCTTTTCGATGTTCACATCCTTGGTGCCGCCGACCTTGGGGATGGCGCGCACGGTGTCCGCCGGATGAATGCAGAAACCGGTGCGGCCGACCAGCATGGGCGCAAGGCCGAGTTCGCACAGCAGTTCGGTGACGGACGGCACCAGCGAGACGATGCGCGCCGCCTGGCCAGAGGCGAGCGGGGCATGCTGCTGCCCGATGGCATCGATGCAGTTCATGGCTTGCGCGCCTTGTGCGGCGCCCTGGCAAAAGCAATATCGTACAGCCAGTTCGGCAGCAGCCGCAGCAGCTTCGCCACCACGCCCATCTGCCACGGGATGACCCGGTAGCTGGCGCCCGCTTCGATGGCGCGCACTGCCCGCTCGGCGAAAGCGGAGGCCGGCATCAGGAATGGCATCGGATAACGATTGACCCGGGTCATCGGCGTATCGATGTAGCCGGGCGCGATGGTCACCACCTTCACGCCGCTGCCGCGCAGTTCGACCCGCAGCGATTCGCAATAGCTGATCACCGCCGACTTGGAGGCGCTGTAGGCGCCTGCGCCCGGCAAGCCGCGGATGCCCGCCACGCTGGCGATGCCGACCAGCCGGCAGGCCTGGCTGCCGGCCGCCGCCTGGCGCTTCATGGCCGCCACGAAAGGCGCGAAGGTGGCGACGGTGGCCGTCACATTGGTGGCGATGATGCGCTCGAAGACTTCCAGGTCTTCCGCATGTTCGGTCAGCGTGCCCTGCGAGATGCCGGCATTGGCGATGACGATGTCGGCGCCGCCGCGGCTGCCGATGAAATCCAGCGCCGCCGCCTGCAACGCCGCATGGTCGTTGACATCCAGCGCATAGAGGCGGTGGCGCTCGGGATGCTGCAGCCCTGCGACCAGTTCCTGCAGCAGGTCGCCGCGCCTGGCCACCAGGCCGAGCGTCGCGCCCTGTTCGGCGTAGCGCCTTGCGAGCGCGGCGCCCAGGCCGCTGGAGGCGCCGGTGATGAAGACGCGTTTCATGTCGGCATGCATGTCGTTATGGTCGGAGTCATTCGAGGAAACCTTGAAGTTGCGATGGGCTGCAATGGACGGCAGTGGACGGCAGTGGCGGAAAGGAAAAGATTGCCATGAAAAAAGTCCGCCCTCTCGCGAGTGACGGACTTTTGAACGGGGGAACTCTTCCCTGCCTGGATTACTTGCCCTGCTTGCTCTTGTTGACCAGCCAGTCCGCGACCTGCATCGTGGCGGCATGCAGTACCGGTTCCGGCTTGTTGCCGATGCTGGCGGCGACGATGGAAGGCGAGGTCAGGTAGCGGCCGTCGATGGCCAGCAGCGGCACGCCGTCGATCTGGTAAGCCTGTGCCAGCTGCGCGGCGCGCTTGACCTTGCTCTGGATGCCGAAGGAGTTGTACACCTCGAGGAATTTCGCCTTGTCGAGGCCATTTTTGACGGCGAAGTCGGTGATTTCCGCGTCGGTGTCGGTGCGCTTCTTCTGCACGTGGATGGTGTTGAACACCTTGGGATGGAGTTCCTCGAGCTTGCCCATCGCTTCCAGCGTGTAATACAGCTTCTGCTGCGGCACCATGGAATCGCGGAAAGCGACCGGCACGCGCTTGAAGCTGATGTTGTCGCCCTGCTTCTTGACCCAGGCCACCAGGTCGTTTTCCAGCGCGTGGCAATGCGGGCAGGAATACCAGAAGAATTCGGTGACTTCGACCTTCTTGCCGGAGTCGGTCTGCTGCGCCTTGTCCAGCGTGCGGTAATCGACGCCGTTTTGCGGATTGTCGGGCGCTGCCTGTGCGGAGGCAGCAGCCATCAGGGAAATGCTCAATGCAGCCAGGACATGTTTCAGAAAACGCATATGCTTCCTTTTGCTTTGGTCAGCTACTGATTAGCTTTTGTTGGTGTTTTGTCTACTTTGCGATGCGCACGACCGCGGCATCCACGCCGTTGTCGGACAGCTTGCCGCGAACCTTGTTCATCGAATCCATCTGATTGAACGGGCCCACGCGCACCCGGTACAGCACGCCGGTGTCGGCCTGGCGTTCCGAGACCTTGGCCTCGACGCCCAGCAAAGCCAGCTTGGCGCGGATGTTTTCCGCGTCGTTCTGCTCGCGGAATGCGCCCGCCTGCAGATAATAACTCCACTTTTCATCCGCGGCATCGGACTTGGATTCGGCCTTGGCTTCCGCCTTCACGTCGGCGCGGGTATCGCCCTCGACTTTTTTCGGCTTTTCCGCCACGCCGAGCTTGGCCGACTGTTCGACGATAGGCGCCTTGCTTTCACTGGCCTGCGCCGGTGCCGGCTTGGCATCGAGCTTGGGGTCGACCGTGACTTCCTGCTTCTTCTCGGTCGGCTGCGGCGCGGCGGTATTGGTCGGCGCCGGATCCTTCGCGGCCTCTTCCGCCGGCTTCTTCGCCTGCTTGCCGTAGAGCGGCCGGTTCGGGTCGCTCACCTGGGCGTTCTGGTCGGCCTGCTTGGGACGGCCCATCTTGTCGGTGAAAGGCATCGGCGTCTTGGTGATCATCATGGCCACCCCGAGCGCGATGCCGAGGCCGATGATCAGGCCGATGATGATGCCGAGTATTGTTCCGCCCTGCTGCCTGTTGTAGTTATGCATACTTCCTCAATCCACTTCCGATCCGGTCCGTTCAATGCGTTTGCGCGCCACCCTACGACTGCCGGAATGAGTGCGCAAGCGCTTGAACAGATTCTTACATCTTTACATTCTAGAGGGCGCCGATACACCGATCAGCGCCAGGCCATTGCGCAGGACCTGGCGGGTGGCGCGCATCAGGGTCAGGCGGGCCGTCCGGGTAGCGGCATCGTCGACCAGCACGCGTTCGGCGTTGTAGTAGCTGTGCAGCTCGCCGGCCAGGTCGCGCAGGTAGAACGCTACCTGATGCGGGCCGAGTTCGTCGAGGGCTTTTTGCAGCATCTCCGGATATTCGGCCAGCTTGGCCAGCAGCGCGGCTTCCCGCGGCGACGTCAGTGGCGAAAGATCCACATTGGTCAGCGCGGTTTCGTCGCCGCCCCATTGCGCCAGCACCGAGCAGATGCGCGCATGCGCGTACTGCACGTAGTACACCGGGTTCTCGTCGGACTGCGACAGCGCGAGATCGACGTCGAAGGTGAATTCGGTATCGGCCTTGCGCGAGATGAGGAAGAAGCGCACAGCATCGCGTCCGCGGGTAAGGTCGCGCTCGCCGTTCTCGTTGAGGGCATCGCCGGCCGACCATTCGATCAGGTCGCGCACGGTAACGTAGGAGCCGGCGCGCTTGGATATCTTCACTTCCTCGCCGTTCTTCATCACCGTGACCATCTTGTGCAGCACGTAGTCCGGATAGCCTTCGGGAATGCCGAGGTTGACCGCCTGCAGTCCGGCGCGCACGCGCGCGATGGTGCCGTGATGGTCGCTTCCCTGCACGTTGATGACCTTGCCGAAGCCGCGCTGCCACTTGGTGACATGATAGGCGACGTCCGGCACGAAGTAGGTGTAGGTGCCGTCGGATTTCTTCATCACGCGGTCCTTGTCGTCGCCGTACTCGGTGGTGCGCAGCCACAGCGCGCCGTCCTGCTCGTAGGTCTTGCCGGCCTTGACCAGCGCCTCGACGGCGGCCGCCACCTTGCCTTCGGTGTAGAGCGAGGATTCCAGGTAATAGTTGTCGAACTTCACGCCGAAGGCCTGCAGGTCGAGATCCTGTTCATGGCGCAGGTAGGTGACGGCGAACCTGCGGATCGACTCGATGTCCTCGACGTCGCCGCTGGCGGTCACCGGCGCGCCGTCGCTGGCGGACACGGTCTTCTTCTGCAGGAAGTCGGCGGCGATGTCGGCGATGTAGTCGCCGTTGTAGGCGGCCTCGGGCCAGCCTTCCTCGCCCGGCTTGAAACCCCTGGCGCGCGCCTGCACCGACAGCGCGAGGTTGCCGATCTGGACGCCGGCGTCGTTGTAGTAGAACTCGCGCGTGACGTCATAGCCCTGCGCCGCCAGCAGCGAAGCCATGGCATCGCCGAGCGCGCCCTGGCGGCCGTGGCCGACGTGCAGCGGGCCGGTGGGGTTGGCGGAGACGAATTCCACCATCACCTTCCTGCCGGCGCCGGCGCCGGTCCTGCCGAAAGCATCGCCCTGGTCGATCACCGCCTGCACCACAGCCTGCTTGGCGGCGGCCGCCACGCGCAGGTTAATGAAGCCGGGACCGGCGATGTCGGCGCTTTCGATCAGCGCGCCCTTGTTTGCCAGCACCGCGGCGACGATGGCCTGCGCCAGCTCGCGCGGATTCTTTTTCAGCGGCTTGGCCAGCTGCATCGCGATGTTGCAGGCGATGTCGCCATGCGCCGGGTCGCGCGGCCGCTCGAGCACGACGGACGGTTTCAGTTCGGTTCCGGCAACGATGGGCGCGAGTGCGGCCTGGAACAAGTCGATGATCTGTTGTTTTTGCGAAGCGAGCATGGGAAAAATGGCATCCGGCGCACGGCCGGGCTTGTGAATTGGGGACAGCCGGCATTATACCGGCTCGTGGTTGCGGCTCATGCTTGCCGATCCGCGCCGGCGGCGCTTCCCGGGACTTCCTGGAGCTTCCCCGGAGCGTCCTATTCGCCCAATCTTTCCCGGCAATAGGTGCCGAGGAAGCGTTGCATCTGGAAGGTTTCGGGCAGCCATGGCGATTCCGACAACTTCTGCGGCAGCAGGTAGATGTAGGTCTGGGCGTCGGCCGCTTCGCCGGAGGCCAGCCTGACTTGCACCCGGTCGCGCCGGTATTCGCTGCCTTCGAAGGCGTCGAGGGCGGCGACATCGGCATCCGATACGTCGAAATACACGATGCCGGCGACGCTGGCGCCGGAGCGGGCGATGGTGCCGGGATAAGTCTCGCCGGCCAGCGCATAGCGCGCATGCCCGTCCAGTACGGCCGGCGCGCTGCGGTACTCGCCGCGTACCACGCGCCGCCAAACTTCGGGAAACATCAGCGAACCGTAAGTGAAGACATTGAAGACGTTGAAGTCATGCGGGGACATCGGGCGAATCCGGGCTCAGTGTTGATGGGTGGCTGGCGGTGCCGGCGTGGCGTTTGCAGCAGTGGTTACGGCGGCGGTTGCTGCGGCGGGCGCGACGACGACCCGATTGCGCCCCTGCTCCTTGGCGCGGTAGAGGGCGGCGTCGGCGGCGGCTACCAGGTCCGGCGGCTGGCCGGCATCGCCTGGCGTCAGCGTGGCGACGCCGAGGCTGACGGTGATGCCTGCGGCCACCCGCGATGCCGCATGCGGAATCTGCAGGTCGGATACCTGCCGGCGCATGCGCTCGGCCAGGGCCGCCGCATCGGCGGCATCGGTCGCCGGCAGCAGCACGACGAATTCCTCGCCGCCGAAGCGCGCCACCAGGTCGGCGGAGCGCCTCACCACCGATTGCAGTGCATCGGCGACCTTCTGCAGGCAGGCGTCGCCGGCCGGATGGCCGTAATGGTCGTTGTAATTCTTGAAGCAGTCGACGTCGATCAGCACCAGGCTCAGCGCATGGCCGTCGCGTCGCGCGCGGTTCCACTCGATGCTGAGCCTGCGGTCGAATTCGCGGCGGTTGGCGAGCCGGGTCAGGGCATCCTCGGCCGACAGCCTGCCGAGCAGTTCCACCGCATTGCTCAGCTCCTCGTTGCGCTGCTGCTCGCGCAGGCGGGCGAGATAGGCGCGGCGCTGGTCCTGGTCCATGCGGAAGTTGGCGATCAGGCTGATGATCACCGCCGCAGCGCAGAACAGCCAGTTGTTGAAGCGGACCTCGGCGGACATGGCGGCCACCTGCAGCAGGCTCACGCCGTACAGGACGACCAGCGCGGCGGACACGATTGCCGCGCTGCGAAAGCGCTGGTTGAGCACGATGTTGCCGAACAGGACGATGAGCGTGACGCCGGTATGGTAATGCACTGCATTGGGATGCTGGCTGAGCGCGGCGATCAAGGACAGGCTGGCCCCGGTCACGATCAGCGAGACCGACAGCATGGCCTCGCGCATCAGCAGGTTCTTGAGTCGGCTGAACAAGATCGTGCCTAGCAGCATGAGCGGAATCACGATCAGGAAGCGGATGAGCCACGCCTGCTGATAGACGTCGGGCACCATGCTGAGGTCGCTGATGGCGAAGGCGCCGTACAGGAGGGCGCCGGCCAGTCCGGTCCGGACCATGCGGTGTTCGCGCAGCCTGTCCATCTCGGCCTGGAAGGAAGCTTCGATTTCGGCGGGAAATTTGTCGTGTCGTTCCCAGAACGATCCGGAGGTCGAGGATTGGGGTGCGGTCAGGTCTTGCGGTGAGGGTTCGCGTGACATGGGCTCATGCGCCTCGGAAATGCAATATGCCGAGCTTAGCCCCGCTACGGGCTCGCGTCCAGCGAAAATGCAGCGTTGATGGAAGCGCAAGCCGGCAGGCGGCGCGTCCGTGTGCCATGGTCATGGTGATGCCGTCAGAAGCGCGTCGCGTATCGCAGCGCCAGCAGCTTGTCGAGCGCCGCATCGGCGATATTGTTGGGCTCGCGGCGCAGCATCATGCTCACGCCCATCGATGACAGCGGCCCCAGCGGCGCCTGATAGCTCAGCTCGCCGCGCACTTCCCTGCCGGTCGGCGCCATCGAGAACACCAGCCTGTCGCGCACCTGCTCGTTCGACAACACATCCATCGTCAGCTGGCCGGCATAGGTGCGCATCGGCTGCGACAAGGCCAGGCTGAGCCGGTCGCCCCGCCTGGCACGGTCGGCGGCCACCAGCGCCAGCGAAAAGGCATTGGTGCGCAACGTGGTCACGCCGGCCACCAGGCTGTCGCCGCTGCGACCGGGAGTGATGCCGTAGGATGCCTGGCCGGCCAGAGCGAGCTGCGGCATGATCAGCACGGCGCCGGCGAGCTGCACCGAATGCGTGGCCGCGCGGTTGGCGATCGACAATGCGCCGCTCGAATAGGAACCGAGGTAGGCGTTGCGTTCGCGCGTCTGCAGCAGCGACATCGACAGTGCCGCGCCGTCGAAAGAGCGGGAAACTTCGAACACCCCCGATCTTGCCTGCGGCATCCATGCCGCACCCGGCAGATGGACATCGGACGATGCCAGCGGATCATGCGTGCCGGCAGCCACCAGCCCGGCCTTGACCCAGTAGCCGCCGGCCTCGCGCGCCACGGCGAAATGGGTGGTCGAGGGCAGCAGCGACAGATAGGGATTGGACAGGCCGGCCACCTGCGACAGCGGCAGGTCAGGCGCCAGCCTCAGCCCGTGCGCGCCGAAATCCTGCCCGGCGAAGCTGCCCAGCGCGAAGGAAGCCTGCATGCCGTCGCGGCCACGCGCCAGCAGCGAGAATGCGGCCAGGCGGTCGCGCGGCGCTTGCGCCTGCAGGTGCGCGGGCATGGCGCCCATGCCGGTGCCCGTCCACGATTCGCGAACGAAAGCCATTTCCATGTCATCACCGAAAACACGTTCGGCTACTTCATTGCGCCGGCCCATGCCGCCGATCACCTGGTCGAGCGACAAGGCGGTGCTGCGCGTGACGGTCCTGCCGAGGTCGATGCCGAAATCGCGCTGGAAGTCATCCCTGCCGACCGCGCGCAGCTGGCCCGATGCGGCCAGGCTCCAGATCGCGCTGGTGGCCGCCGACGGCTGCATGGCCCCGCTCAGCACGCGGATGGTCTTGCCGTTGTAGGTGGTGGTGGTGAGCGTGCCGACGGGCTTGAGCGCCTTGTCGATATTGAGCAAGCCGCGCCCATAGATCGGATCGATGCCGGGCGCGCCGAGATCGGTGGCCGTGACCAGCAGGATCGTCGCCACCTGGTCGGCGCGCAGCCTGGGCCACATTTGCATCAGCAATGCCGCCGCGCCGCTGACCATCGGTGCGGCCATGGAGGTGCCGCTCATGCTTGCATACTGGTCGTTGCGATGGGCGGAGACCACCCCGACGCCCGGCGCGACCAGGTACCAGGCGGCGGTGTCGCCGGCACGGTTGGAAAACGAGGCGATCCGGTTCGAAGCATCCACCGCGCCGACGGCGATGATCTGGTTGTTGGCCCAGGCTTCCCTGGCAAAGCGGGCAGGCCAGTTGCTCGTCGGCGCGCCATCGTTGCCGGCCGCCGCCACGATCAGCAGGCCGCTCTTCACCGCCTCCTGCATGGCGCGCGCATCGAAAGGCCCGGATGCGCCGATGCTGAGATTGATGATGGCTGCCTTTCCGATCGCATGCCGCAGGCCGATATCAAGCGCGAGCGTACTGCCGCTGCCGCTGTCCGGAAATATCTTGATTGGCAGCAGCGTCGCGCCATGCGCCACGCCGGCATTGCCGCGGCCGTCGCGCAGGGCAGCGATGATGCCGGCCACGTGCGAGCCGTGGCCCCTGCGGTCGGTGACATCGAGGCCGCCGGTGACCGCATTCAAGCCCGGAAGCAGCTTGCCTGCCTGCATGAATTCCCGGTGCGTGCCGCTGATGCCGGTGTCGAGCGTGGCAATCGTCACGCCGGCGCCGCTCAGCCCGCGCGCATAAGCGGCGTCGGCCCGGATGCGGCCGAGATAGAAGGACGTGCCGCGTTCGATCTCGATTGCGGTTGCAGTAACGGCTGTGCCTACTGCCGCCGGCCGCGGCATGTCGGCGAGAGAATCCGACCATGCCGGAGCCGCCCACATGGCGCAGGCGGAGCAGACGGCGATCGAGACCAGGCTCGAAGAAAGGGCGGGCGAATGAGGCATTTCCATCAAGATACAAAACGTGTCTTTCCATTTTGCATCGTAAGGGGATGACTGCCTATGCATTGCATGATGGGAAACGCATTGTAGTCGCCTGCCAGCAACAGTGTGTCAAAATCGATAGACACAATGGCATGGCTTGATAAAACGCTGCGCGGAAAGCCATTCCGCGAACGCCGGCATGCCTGATGCTGTCTTGACTGCTGTCGAGTTCAACCTGACTCCGGGGCTTCCAGGTATGGAAAAACACTATCTGTCACCGCTTTTCACGCCGGGCGCCATCGTCGTCTTCGCCGGCGAAGATGGCACGCCGGGCAGCCAGACGTCGCACGGCAAGCTGATCAAAGCGCAGCTGCAGGCGGCCGCCTTCGACGGACGCGTCACCTACCTCGATGTTGGCATGAGCGGCACGCTGGGCGATCTTGCGCAGTCGCAATCGGATCTGGCGATCATCGCGTTGCCCAACGAACAGCTTGCCGCCGCCCTGGAAGTTGCCGCGCGCATACGCAGCAAGACCGCGCTGATCGTCTCCGGCGGCGTGGATGCCGCGCTGGCCCAAAGGCTGCAATCGATCGCCAGGCAGCACGGTATCCATCTGCTCGGCCCGAATTCCATGGGTTTCCAGCGTCCCCAGCTCAATCTCAATGCCAGCGCCCTCGGACCGCTGGCGCGAACCGGCTCGCTGGCGCTGGTCTCGCAATCCGGCGCGCTCAGCTCGTCCATCCTCGACTGGGCTGTGAAGAACGGCGTCGGCTTCTCGACGGTGGTCTCGCTCGGCGCGCATACCTCGCTTGACGTGGCCGAAGTGCTGGATTTCCTGGCCCAGGACCGCCGCACGCAGAGCGTGGTGGTGTATCTGGAAGGTATCTGCAACGCGCGCCGTTTCATGAGCGCGCTGCGCGCGGCGGCCAACGTCAAGCCGGTATTCGTGCTCAAGGCCGGCCGCAAGCCGGCCGGCTCCAGCGCCGCGCTCACCCATTCGGGCGCCATCGTCGGCAGCGACGATGTCTTCGATGCGGCTCTGCAACGCGCCGGCGCGGTGCGGGTGCGCAGCTTCGTGCAGCTGTTCACCGCGGCCAAGGGCCTGTCGGCGCGCAACCTGCCGGTCGGCAAGCGACTGGCGGTGATCAGCAACGGCGGCGGCCCCGGCGTGCTGGCGGCCGACTGGACCAATGAACTCGGCCTGGAACTGGGCATGCTGGTGGATGCGGAAGCGGCGGCTTTGGCGCCGCAGCTGTCGCCGCTGGCCAACCTGCAGAGCGTGATCGACCTCGGCGAGGAAGCTGCCGCGCAGCACTATCATGCGGCGGTCAGCGCCTGCGCCGGCGGCAAGGGCATCGACGGCATCCTGGTCATTTTGTCGCCCAAGCCCGATCTCGACACCACCGCGGTGGCGCAGGCGCTGGCCGACCTCTATCCCTCCCTGGCCAAGCCGCTGGTCACCTGCTGGATGGGCGACGAGCGCGCCGCCGATGCCCGCACCATCCTGAGCCGCGCGGCGATCCCGACCTACCGCACGCCGGAAGCGGCGGTCGATGCCTTCAGCAACATTGCCTCCTTCCACCAGAACCAGCAGCTGCTGCAGCAGACGCCGCCGCCGCTGTCGCCGCTGCCCAAGCCCGACCTGGAAGGCGCGCGCATCCTGGTTGAAAGCGTGCTGGCCGAACGGCGCAAGGTGCTCACCGAGATGGAGTCGAAGGCGCTGCTCGCGGCCTTCCATATTCCGGTCACCAAGACCATCCTGGCGCGCTCGGCGAGCGAGGCCATCCTGATCGCCAACCAGCTCGGCTATCCGGTCGCGTTGAAGATCGACTCGCCCGACATCCCGCACAAGTCGGATGTGCAGGGCGTCGCCCTCAACCTGCAGAATGCCGCGGCGGTGCGCGACACCTGGAACGACATGATGGCGACCGTCAAGCGCCTGCGGCCGGATGCGCACATCAATGGCGTCACCATCCAGAACATGTCGGGCAAGCCGCGCGGACGCGAGCTGTACATCGGCGTCAATACCGACGAACCCTTCGGTCCGGTGATCTCGTTCGGCGCCGGCGGCACCATGATCGAGCTGATCGCCGACCGTGCCATCGAGCTGCCGCCGCTCAACCAGTTTCTCGCGCAGCGGCTGATCGACCGCGCCCGTTCCGCCGAGACGCTCGACAACTGGCGCGGCGCGCCGCCGGCCGACCGCGAGTCGCTGGAACAGATGCTGCTGCGGGTATCGGAAATGGTGTGCGCGCTGCCGCAGCTCAAGGCCATGGACATCAACCCGGTGATCGTCGACGCCGCCGGCGCGCTGGCGGTCGATGCGCGCGTGGTGGTCGGCCATGCGCCGCGCGGGGCGGGCGATTATCCGCACCTGGCCATCCTGCCTTATCCGTCGGACCGCGAGGAAGAATGGCCGCTGCGCGGCGGCGGTCATTACATCATGCGCCCGGTGCATCCCAACGATGCCGAAATGCTGCAGGATTTCGTGCGCCGGCTGTCTCCGGAAAGCCGCTACATGCGCTTCGTCTCCACCATGCGCGAACTGTCGCTGCGCATGCTGGCGCGCTTCACGCTGATCGACTATGACCGCGAGATGGCGCTGGTGGCGGTGCACAGGGAGCGCACGCCGGACGAACAGGGAGGATTCCGCCATACCGACCGCATCATCGCGGTCTCGCGCTATGTCACCAACCCGGATCTCGCCAGCTGTGAATTTTCGCTGGCGGTGGCCGATGAGTTCAGTGGCCAGGGCATCGGCTCGCGCATGATGCTGGCCATTATGGATGTGGCGCGCAGCAAAGGGCTGGAGCGGGTCGAAGGCCTGGTGCTGTCGAACAATGTGCCAATGCTCAAACTGATGCGCAGCCTCGGCTTCGAAGTCAGGCGCTACGAGGAAGACATGGACTTCCGCCTCTGCGTGCGGACCTTGTAACTAGCGCGGATTGCGAATGGGTGGTCGGTCGTCTCGGCCTGCCTTGGGTCCACTTCACCATGGCAGCGTTGTTCGTCGCTTGTGTGGCCCGCCGCACGGCGCTCCTCTCGCCTTGCCCTGCATCCCAAGACAAACCGATTCTTCCCTAAACCCACCGCAATCCGCTCTAGGCTAGGACACCGATGTCCTTGGCAGGACGATGCGGAACACCGTGCCATCGGCATCGGTGGACGCCGCCGTGATATCGCCGCCGTGGGCGGCCACGATTTCCTGCGCGATGAACAATCCCAGGCCGAGGTTGGCTGGCGGCATGGATTGATTGTCGTCGTCGGCCCCGGCGTGGACCAGCGGATTGAAGATGACGCGCAGGACTTCCTGCGGTATGGCCGGACCCCGGTTGCGCACTTCGATGACGATGCGTTCATGCTCGCCCAGCGCCGCAACGGTAATCGGCGCTTCCCTTCCGCCGTAGCGGGCCGCGTTGCTCAACAGGTTCGCCATCACCTGGCGCAGGCGCTCGCCGTCGACCACCGCGCGCAGGTCGCCTGAACACTCGACCAGCATCGCATGACGGGGATAGGCAATGCGTGCCTCCTCCAGCGCCGCCTGGCATACCTTGTCGACATCGGTGTCGGACCGCGATACCTGCACGCCGCGGCCGAGGCGGCTGCGCGTGAAATCGAGCAGGTCCTTGATCATGGCGCTCATCGCCGCGGCGCTTCTCCCCAGCCGCACGACCGCCTCATCCTGCTTCTGCTTCGGAATGCCGGGCGTGGTCAGATACTGGCTGGTCATGATGATGGCGCCCAGCGGCGTGCGCAAATCGTGTCCGAGAATGGCAAGGAACATGTCGCGCGAGCGCTCCACTTCCCTTGCATAGCGGGCCAGCGCTTCCGACAGGGCACGGTCGATGGCGTCGTTGAAATGCAGGGTCTGCTCGAAGCCCATTGCATCAAGCTCGGGACCGGATTCCATCCACAGGCGGATGACGCTGGCGCGCAGGGCCAGGAACTCGGCGCTCAGCTGGTCCAGGTCGAATCCGGCATGGTGGCGCATCGCGCCATAGGCGGCGGCGGCGGTCTCATGGCCGTCCAGCAGGCCGGCGCGTCCCCCGCCCTGTCCTGCAAGCTGGCGCGGCCGGGGCTTTTCGATGTCGGCGATGATGGCATGCAGGATGTCGCGCGAGTGTTCACGCAAGCCGACGCCATGCTTTTCCGCATCGGGCGCGAGCGTATGGGCGAATGCCTCCCACTCGGCAACGATGCGTTCCATGTTGTCATTGATGAACATCGATAACTTCACCGCGCCTCCATCGCAGGGTCGTTGATTTCGGGAACGATGCACGGTTCCACGGCCGTCATTTTAACCGCTGCGTCGAGGATGCTGCATGGAAAGACGAAACGGAAGATGAAACGAAAGACAAACAGCGACAGGAGTCAGCCGGCGGCGAGCCGCCACAGGGAAGTCACTTCCAGGCGCCGGGCCTGGTGCAGCGGATCATCGGCATCCATGGACTTGGGATGCCTCGGCCGTACATCCATTCTGGCGACGACCTGCAGCCCGGCGCCTTCCACCCATTCCAGCAACTGCTCGCGGGTGCGCAGGCCGAGATGCTCGGCGAAATCGGACAGGATCAGCCAGCCCTCGCCGCCCGGGGCGAGATGCGCCGCGAGGCCGTCGAGGAAGCCGCGCAGCATGCGGCTGTCGGGGTCGTAGACCGCATGTTCGACGGGTGAACTGGGGCGCGCCGGCACCCATGGGGGATTGCACACCAGCAGCGGCGCGCGCCCTGGCGGAAACAGGTCGGCCTGCAGCAGTTCGACCCGCCCGGCAAGACCGAGGCGCGCGATGTTGTCGCGCGCGCAGGCCAGCGCGCGCGGATCCTGGTCGGTTGCCACCACATTCGCCACGCCGCGCCCGGCGAGCACGGCCGCCAGGATGCCGGTGCCGGTGCCGATATCGAAGGCCAGCGCATCGGCCCCGACGGGCAGCGGCGCCTGCGCCACAAGATCGACATACTCGCCGCGCACCGGGGAGAACACGCCATAACAGGGATGGATGCGCGCGCCCAGCGCCGGGATTTCCACGCCCTTCTTGTGCCATTCATGGGCGCCGATCAAGCCGAGCAGCTCCCGCAGCGATGCCACGTAAGCCTCCTGCGCCGGGCCGTAGGCTTCTTCGCAGGCCTGCCTGACATCGGGTGCGCGCCGCAGCGGCACGACATGCCCCGCCTCGAACGGCAGCAGCAGCATGCCGAGTATGCGGGCGCGCTGGGCCTGGGCCTGGCGGTGCTGGTGAAATGCCTCCTTCGGCGAGGCCGCGGGCGGACGCGGTTTCTTCGGCTTGCGGTCGGTGCGCCGCGCCAGCGCCTGCAGCAGCTGGCGGGCGTTCTGGAAGTCGCCTCGCCACAGCAGGGCCGTACCCTCGCAGGCGAGCCGGTAGGCGGTGTCGGCATTCATGCGGTCATCGGCCGGAACAACTTTCCTTGGCGGCGGCACACCGGCTTCGGAGCGCCAGCGGACCGCATGCTCGCCATCGGCGTCGTTCCATTGCAGGATGGGGTAGCCGCTCATGGACGGGCTTTCACCCAAGGAAAGGATCTGGCGCGAATGTAAGGCATACAGCAGGGCATACGACGGTCCGTTCGGGAAGGTAATGCGAAAAGACCGCCATTCTACGCCTGGCCGCCGGCATTTCCGTCTTAGCGATGCGACGGCGCGGGATGCGCACGTTCATGCAAGGGGAATCGATGCGGATAGCGATGCGCCTTGTCATGCTCCAGCAGGGAAATGACTGCCTTGACGATTGCGTACATCAGCGCCCTGTCCGGCGAGGGATGGTCGCTGTAATGCGCAATGATGGGGCCGGCGATGACCGTGTCCGGCATGGCGTCGCCCCCTTGGCTGCCATAGCTGATCGGGATGTGATAGCGCGCGATCAGCGGTCCGCAGGCGGCCCAGTCGCGGGTCCATTGCGGCATGGGGCTGGTGCCTTCCCACAGTACGCCAGCGCTTTCGCAATATTCCTCGATCTCGTGTCCGAGCAGTTGGGCCAGATGACGCTCCTTCGCCACGCAACTGCGGAAATATTCTTCGTCGCTCATACGCATTTTCGGCCTCCGTATCTCCAACATGAGATTAGATGTCTTTGGCGCGGCGGGTTCACCGTCGCTGCGGCTGGAATGCGGTACGGGAGAAATAGACAGGCAAAAAAAAGCCCGCAGACCTTTCGGTAGCGGGCCAATCCAATTCTAGGAGAGTTGGAGGAGACAGGTGCCAATATACCGATCGGTTTTTTGAATGTCCGCTTTATTGTCGTGATAACCGGTATAGGGTTTGTTTATATCTCTGGGGCACGCTTCATTCATTCCTGCTTCTCGAGCTCCTGCATGTTCATGCGTGCAAACGAAGAGTGGAGCTGGGCAAATTCCAAATAGAAAAGCCCGCACGAGCATTCCGTGCGGGCTTTTGTGTCTCCCAACCTTCCTGAGGTGGATTTTTGTAACGCGATATTACACCGACATTGCCATTTGCCCAAGCCCGTTCCATGCATGTCGCAATGACAACACTGCAGCGTTCCATGACAGCGAGGTTTAATGAACGCTGCGCGAAATCAACGGTCTTTGAATGAGTTAACTACTGGGTCTTCAATTCAGTTACAACTGCACAACCGTCCCCTGGCCACCCCTCCGGCGAGCCGTGCGCGGTCGGGGTCGCCTGCCGGCCTTGCTGTTCCGAATGGAGAAATCATGTCGACCGTGATCCATCATCGAGGTATCAAGATCGTGACGCTCGCCCACGATGAACGCATCGTCGACCATTGCAGGCAGGGCGATATCGCCATTGTCCGGGAAGAAGCCGGCTGGTGGACGTATTTCGTCGGCGCCGACGGCAAGACGGATGGCTACGATGCGCCGTTCGACAGTTACGACAAAGCCTTGTGGACTGCCAAGGCAGCAGCGGAATTCTCGGCGGAATAAGGAAAACCGCATCCGAAGCATGTGTTCATACGTTTCCGGATGCGGAAAACTGCGGCATAGCGTTATTGATCGGGCTCGCGGAGATCAGCCTTTTTTCAGGCACTCGCTCATGAATTTCTTGCGCTCGTCTCCGGTCTTGCCCTTGGCATCGGCATTGCAGCTCTTCATCTTGTCCTGCTGCGCCTTCTGTGCTTCGCTGACTTTCGGCTTGCTGCTCAGACACTCCTTCATGAAGGCCTTGCGTTCATCGCCTTTCTTGCCCTCGGCTTCCTTGTTGCAGGTCGCCATCTTGTTCTGCTGCTCGGTAGCCGCGAACGCGGTTTGAAAAAGCATCGGTAATGCAAGCACCAGTGCGCCGGCAATTGTCTTCATCTTGTTCTCCAGGGGCTGTTTTAATAGGCGACTACAAGAGTCGAATTTATTACAGCACATTTCTGTCGCCATTCCTACACTGGCTGGCGAAGATTTGACCTGGATTCATTTGCCGGCACCATGCGGAGCCACGCTCGACATACGATAGATTGCTTATAGATCCGGTCCGAAAATATGTTGGGCCAGATCTCCTTCTCCCGGCCCTCTCCCAGAGGGTGAGGATGAAATCATCGACCCGAAAAATGAACCATTTTTCGGGATGAATCAACAGGTACCGAGCAGCCCCTGCGGACGGGCGTTGCGCACCACCGTCACCACGTCGGTCATCGGATCGATCTTCCATGACTTCAGAAAGCCCTGCTCCACCAGCAGCTCCAGCGCCTTCTTCAAACCATTGCGAAAGTGGTACAGCTGCTGCGCCGACGATCCGCACAAGCCCTTGAGCGTCTCCACCTTGTAGCCGAACGGCTCCCGGTGCGTATAGTAAAAACCGTGCAGCCACTTCGCCAGCGGCGAGCGCAGCTTGAGCCTCTGCCTCCAGTCCAGCTGCGTGTACGCATCGGTGCCGAACAGGGTGATGAGCTTCGGGTTCAGCCTTACCTTCCACTGCCGGTCGCTTTCGTCCTTGAACGTGAACTCCTGCACCAGCGTGCCGCCGTAGCCGCGCTTGCCCGAGCCGGCATCGAAGCGGATCTCCACCGCGTTGGCGGTGAGCCTGAGAATACACAGCCGCAGCCGCTCGTACGATGGCGCCGAGGTCGGCCAGCCCATGGATTTGAGCATCGAGTAGGCCGTGAACGACACTTCATGGCCCA